>PCAV01000001.1 GCA_002730675.1 Rhodospirillaceae bacterium
CTCACCCGCAACCGGACACGCCGGAGCCGTTAGCGTCATCAAAATACGAACGTCTCCATCTTCGAGACGCTCCGTGTCATATATTAAGCCCAGGTCATAAATATTGACAGGTATTTCTGGGTCATGAACAGTGCGAAGTGCTTCAACTATTGCTTTATCGGACGCCTTTTTTTGACCTTCTATTAACTTGGCCCCCGCTCTTGCTGATGTTCCTTCAGGTACTGCCGGCTCCATCATAAATGATCCATATGGATTAGTTTCTGGTCCAAACTCGCTCATTTGAAAATCTCCTGAACCTTCTCTAAACTCTCAGCCAGGGTATCTATGTCATCTCGAGTGTTGTACAAACCAAGGCTAGCTCTTGCGGTAGACGGAAGATCAAATCTCTCCATGAGTGGTTGTGCACAATGATGCCCTGCTCTAACCGCTACCCCATTCTGATCAATAATGGTAGCAATATCATGGGGGTGAGCGCACTCCATCGTAAATGATATAACGCTGACCTTTCCAGGAGCTGTCCCTATCAATCTTAAGCCTTCAATAGATGCCAATTTCTGCATAGCATAGTTAAGTACGTCCAACTCGTGCTCGCCAATAGCTTTTATTCCGTAGCTGTTGATATAATCTATCGCCTCACCCAATCCGATGGCTTGAGCGATTGGCGGGGTTCCTGCTTCAAACTTATCTGGAAGGTCTGCCCAAGTCGTTTTTTCGAAAGAGACGGTATTTATCATCCCTCCACCTCCTTGATAGGGAGCCATTAACTCTAGAAGTTTTTCCTTTCCATAAAGAACGCCAATTCCCGATGGTCCATAGAGTTTGTGTCCGCCAAACGCGTAAAAATCCACACCTAGATCCTGAACATCGATAGGCATATGAACAACGCCCTGAGCCCCATCAACGACAGTTATTGCTCCGTGCGCATGCGCCAAATTATTGATTTCTTTGACCGGCAACACTGTTCCTAAAACGTTAGAAACGTGGCAAAAAGCTACAATTTTTGTTCTATCCGTAACAACCTGTTTAAAATCTTCAATGGTTATCCCGCCGTCGTCATCTACCGGTACGACCTTAAGTTCACACCCAACCTGATCTCTAAGAAGTTGCCATGGAATAATGTTAGAATGATGCTCGGCATAAGTTATTACTATTTCATCACCAGGCTTAACATTATCTTTGCCATAGCTATTCGCCACTAGGTTGATTGCCTCTGTTGTGCCCTTGGTGAAAATGACTTCGAGGTCCCTTTCTGCGTTTATAAATGCTGCAACTTTGGAGCGAGCATTTTCGTATTTAGTTGAAGCTTGTTCCGATAAGTAATGCAAGCCTCTATGAACGTTAGAGTATTCCTGCTCGTAAACATCGCTTACAGCGTTAATTACTTGTGCAGGCTTTTGGGCGGAACCTGCTGAGTCTAGATATACCAATCGCTTACCACGAACAGATTGGCCCAATATCGGAAAGTCTTCCTTTACTTGATTTGGATCAAATGTTTTTTTGCTATCTTCCATCGCTTCTCTCGAATAATTTCTTTTTCAATAAATCACTCGCAACTTTGCTAAGTGTTTCCCTAATTACTTGTGATTGAATTTCATCTATTACCTCGCCTAGATATCCCTCCACCAACAAACGCCTGGCNGACTCCGCATCTATCCCACGAGCTTTCAGATAAAAAAGATGCTCCTCCTCCAATTCACCCACTGTTGCCCCGTGACTACACCTTACATCGTCAGCGTATATTTCCAATTCAGGTTTGCTATCTATTTCCGCTTTGTCCGATAGTAACAGGGCTCTATTCATCTGATAGCCGTCTGTCTTCTGTGCTTCAGGATGAACNNATATTTTCCCTTGAAAAACTCCCTTAGCATGATCGGCCAATACACCCTTAAAAACTTCCCTGCTCTTGCTCCCTTCAGCTGCATGTTCAATGANCGTTGTATTGTCTATGTGCTGATTTGAAGTACCTAAATACGCACCATTAACGCAGCATTCAACTCCTGGAGCTGTTATAAGACTACGGACTTCATTTCTTGACAGAATTCCGCCCACACTCATTACGAAGTTGTCATAAACTGCATCAGCTTCAATACTTGTTTGGGCCAAGGCTAGGTGGGTCGAAGTGTTTGTATCATTTTGAAATTTGTAGTGTCCGAGCCTAGCTCCAGCTTTTATGTCGATATTGCTTACACAACTTGAAAAATATGTACTTCCAGCGTCACCTGCATGAGTTTCTAGGAGATTAACCTGGCTATTTTCGCCAGCTGATACAAATATTTTTGAGGAAAAGCCTACGTGATCACCATATCCAATCGAGACGATATGAAGTGGAACATCTGACTGCCAACCCGGCATTATCTCGATAAAAAGAGCGCCCGACAAAATCGCATCATTCAAGGCTTTGATAGGCAAGCCCTCTTTTGGAAGAATAGCGTGGTTTTCAAGGCAAAAAAGAGCTCTCTGCTCATCTCGCATGTCCTGAAAGCTATTTATAAAGATGCCGTCGCCAATCTCGGATAGGTCTGAAAGTTCCCGTTTAAGTTCTCCATTTACCAGAACTATTCTAGGGGCATCAATGGGTATAATATTTTGGCATGGTAGTATGTCTAGCTCACTAGTTTGGGGAAGGCGGAATTGAGTTTTTGCCAACTTATTAAGATTGGTGTATCGCCAACTTTCCAATTTAGGGGACGGCCAACCAAGCCTGTAGAACTCATCTCGACCCTTTTCCTTTATTTCGGATAACCATTCGCCGAGGTTTTCATGTGCTGTTTCACCGCTTGCGGAATCGATGAAGTCATTGAATGGTGCCGCAGGTCCAATGCTTGTATTCATGATCAACCTTTACCGTCAAATTCCGCATAGCCGTTTGCTTCTAGTTCTAGCGCAAGTTCTTTACCGCCTGATCTTTGGATCTGACCGCGCGCTAAAACGTGTACGTGGTCTGGTTTGATGTAATCCAGCAGCCTTTGATAATGGGTTATGATCAGCATACTCCGCTCATTGGTCCGCAGCGCGTTGACACCATCTGCAACAAGCTTAAGGGCGTCGATATCCAGACCTGAATCAGTTTCATCTAATATTGCAAGCTTTGGCTCTAAGACTGCCATTTGGAGTATCTCATTCCGCTTTTTCTCGCCGCCTGAAAAACCTACATTGACGGGCCTTTTAAGCATATCATCGCTCATATTCAGATCTTTTGCCTTTGACCTAACTAATTTAAGAAACTCCATAGCATCAGCTTCTTCTCTCCCCTCATATCGCAAGCGCGAATTATATGCCTCGCGTAAAAATGTCATACCGGTGACACCGGGTACTTCGACTGGATATTGAAAGGCTAGAAATACGCCTTCGTTAGCTCTTTCGTCCGCTTCAAGTTCCAGTAAATCTATATCCTTGAATTCAACCGAACCATCCGTGACGCAGTATCCATCTCGCCCCGCTAAAACATAGGATAGCGTGCTTTTCCCAGAGCCGTTTGGCCCCATGACAGCGTGAACCTCTCCAGGTTCAATTTTCAAATTAATGCCGCGCAAAATTTCCGTTTCACCAACATTTGCGTGCAGGTTTTCTATCGACAAGATAGACATCTCATTTTTTCCCAGTATTTATCCCAATTTTCTATTATTACCTAGCCGACGCTTCCTTCAAGGCTTATACCGATCAACTTTTGCGCTTCAACTGCGAACTCCATAGGAAGCTCTTTCATGACTTCTTTACAAAACCCATTTACGATCAACGATACCGCTGCCTCGGAGGATAGACCTCGTTGCATGCAATAAAACATCTGATCCTCACTAATTTTGGATGTAGTAGCCTCATGCTCAACTCTAGCAGAAGGATTACGTGATTCTATGTAGGGAACAGTATGCGCACCGCACTTGTTACCTATTAAAAGGCTATCGCATTGGGTAAAATTCCTAGCACCCTCGGCCCGAGGCAGGATTTTAACCAATCCCCTGTAGGTATTATCGGCTCGACCAGCGCTTATACCTTTTGAAATGACTGTTGACCGGGTGTTTTTTCCAAGATGGATCATTTTTGTGCCCGTATCAGCTTGCTGCGCGTTATTCGTAATTGCGACTGAGTAGAATTCGCCGATAGAGTTATCGCCTTGCAGAATACAACTAGGGTACTTCCATGTTACAGCTGAACCCGTTTCTACTTGTGTCCAAGAAATCTTGGAATTTTCNCCCCTGCANGCACCTCGTTTGGTAACAAAATTATAAATTCCGCCTTTACCGTTTTCGTCCCCCGGGTACCAATTTTGAACGGTTGAATATTTTATCTCTGCATTGTCTAANGTGANGAGTTCAACNACCGCTGCGTGCAATTGGTTTTCATCCCGCTGTGGTGCGGTGCATCCTTCCAAATAGCTGACGTANGCGCCTTCATCAGCGATNATAAGAGTTCTCTCGAATTGTCCGGTNTTTTCGGCGTTTATGCGAAAATAAGTGGAGAGCTCCATTGGGCACCTGAGCCCCTTTGGAACATAAACAAACGATCCATCCGTGAATACAGCGCTGTTCAACGTTGCAAAGTAATTGTCAGAATATGGAACAACCGATCCTATATATTTTTCAACAAGCTCTGGGTACTCGCGAACTGCTTCTGATATTGAACAGAAAATTACGCCCATCTCAGTCAATTTTGCCTTATATGTCGTAGCTACCGAAACAGAGTCAAAGACAGCGTCGACAGCCACGACACCCGATAAGAGCTCCTGCTCTTTCAGCGGTATTCCAAGTTTCTCATAAGTTTTTAGTAACTCTGGATCCACCTCATCTAAACTCTTTGGGCGATCAATATTCTTTGGGGCAGCGTAATAATGCAGATCCTGATAATCTATTTTATCGTAACCAACCTTTGCCCAATCGGGCTCATCCATAGTCAACCAGTGCCGATAGGCCTTCAAACGCCATTGAAGTAACCAATCCGGTTCTTCTTTTTTTGCGGAAATAAACCGTATAATATCTTCGTTCAAACCCTTTGGGGCTGTTTCCATTTCTATGTTGGTGACAAAGCCATATTTGTATTTGTCAACCTCTAATTCTTTTACCCGATCGGCGGTATTTGCATCAATAGACATAGCTGTTCTTTAAACTCGTTTCGTAAAATATAGTTTTCAGTTTCCAAACGGCTGAGCCGCACCCTGGCTCATGGTTTTTTTACTTTTTTCTAGACGGGTGGTCGTTATCATATCGGCCAAAGTTAAGTTAAAAAGTGCAGTCCTAATGGCCTCATTAACTGTATTCCAGTTCCCTTTCATCGGGCAGAGTGCTTCGATACTGCAGTTTTCCATAGCGCTGTCTACACAAGCTGTTAGCGCGATAGGCCCTTCAAAGGCTTCTATAATTTCAGCCACTCGAACATCATCAGCGCGACGCTCAAGTAAATAGCCCCCGCCAGAACCCCGATGGGACGTAACGATTAAGGCGCTGCTAAGAATTTTTAAGATTTTTGATACCGTAGGCAAAGGTAACCCTGTCGACACCGCAACCTCAGTCGCGGTCTCTACCTTGCCACTATTCCTCGCTAGTTGCCCCAAGACAACAACCGCATAATCCGTAAGTTTGTTTAGCTTAATCATTTACTCTTCTCGTTTTCCCAGTACCAACATAAGCTGTTTTTAAAGAAAAACAATCTTATTCGTACTTAATTAGTACTATTTCAAGTTTTTTTTAAAAAAATCACAAAAACANAGCTAAGATCGCGCGCATTTTANCCAATTTTTGGCATAAACATTTANTTTGATTTTGAAACTTTCTATTCTAAAGTTTGTNTTGTTCCCGCATACGTAAAGNTGGGTTAGTTTACGTCGTCTTTTTAAGACGTTGCTAAAGTGATTGAGATATGAGCCCACNAAAACAACGCCCTCTTCTAGCTAGTTTATGGATGATTGGAGTACTAGTATCTCTNTCNGGAATGGCAGTAGCCGGCCGAGAACTTTCTTCTGAACTAAATGCCTTCCAAATATCTTTTACTCGGAGCCTTATCTGTCTAATGGCGTTGATAATAATCTTGTGCTTTATTGGATTTGATAAGGTAACAACAACGAAGCCAAAATTGCATCTTTTAAGAAATACTATTCATTTTGGTGGCCAAACTGGGTGGTTCTACGGTGTTGCCTTCCTGCCGCTTGCTGACGTTTTTGCCATAGAATTTACAGCTCCAATTTGGACGGCCCTTTTAGCAGTAATATTTCTAAAAGAACCTTTAACGAGCTATCGCACATTAAGTATTTTTTTGGGCTTTGCGGGTATTATGATTATTCTTAGACCGGGGATTAATATAATACAACCAGCAGCATTGATCGTGCTTTTTGCAACTTTCTGCTTTGCCTCGACATATGTCTTCACTCGGCATATGTCTATCACGGAGTCTCCACTAACCATTATTTTTTATATGAACCTCATACAGCTACCTATTGGACTACTTACTTCTCTACATGATTGGAGTTACCCATCAATGCAGAGTTGGCCCTGGGTGTTATTACTTGGCTTGACCGGTCTTGGATCGCATTTCTGTTTTGCTCATGCCTTTCGACATGCTGATGCAATAGTAGTAACTCCGCTCGATTTCTTTCGTTTACCTTTAATAGCATTAATTGGATGGACATTTTATAATGAGTCATGGGATTTATTAATCTTTTTAGGGGGGACTATTATATTTTCTGGAAACTTACTTAACTTATGGACTGAGCATAGAGTAGCAAAAGTTTCTAAAAATAAAAATTTGGCGGAGTAGTGTTTGTTTGATCTGAAAAATTTACAACTCAAAAAAAATTTTGGACAAATGGTCCAACAAAGACTTGTTCTTAGGGCGATCAATAGGCTTTAATTATAAGAAATCATTCTAAGGTTAGTGATCCGTAAATTTATTAAGGAATATTAGGAAATTTCTGATGCCCTTTGAAATTCTTGCTCTTCACGGTGATACTTGGCAAATCGAAGCTACCGTAAACAAAAAGTCTGAAATCGAAGAGATTGCCACTCAAATACTTGGGGAGTCTGGCGTTAGCGGCGTTCGGGTAGTCCAAGATAGTGTTTTAATCGAAAAATCTATCAACGACTTAGAAGAAGAAGATTTCGTATTTGAAAAAATAAAGGAAGCTGTACAGGAAAAAATCTTCGTTGGTGAAATTGATAGTGCTCCCAACTGCAAAGTGGCAGACGACCTTTTGAAATCCGATGCGCTCAAAACACTCAACCGTCTTTTCCGTAAATATCTGGATAAAAATAACATTACCGCCATGGAAGTTATTCATAATGGCAAAGAAATAAAGCGCCTGAACGACGCAGATACTCTGGTGCCCTCAGCGGTAGGAAAAGTAGCTAAAATCCAATCAGAAAACAGCGATGCAAGTTCAAATGAAAGACGGGATATTTTGTTTGAATTCATGCAAGAGATAACCAACAAGGCGAATAAAGCTGAGGAAAGCGGCTTGCCTGCAATCAAAAAAACCAGCTTTAAGGAGGCAATTTCAGCGCTTAAGGAGACTGCCTCCGAAGGAGAATTCCAATATTTACTTAATGTTATCATAGCGAAAGAATTGATAGATACCCGAAGTTATTGGGGGAAATTACTTCAAACTGTCCGTTGGGCATCTGATCTAGATGATCCGGTAGTTGAAGCCGCTCTTGATCGATTTGTTGCTGATATTTTGGCAAACAATTCCGTAATCCAAGACTTACTAGGCGACCAGTTAGATCTAGGAAGTGCCATAATTGAAATGCTTGATCTGGGGTCTGGGTCTTTAGAAACCGGTGATATCGAGGAGCTCCAAGAGGAAGGAATTGAGTGGACAAAGGCGAAACTCAACCAAATTATGGCCCGACCGACATTTACGGTTAGTCAATTAATACTACTAGAACGAGCGGAGCAACAAATCGCTGGGTCCGGGAAATTGTCAAAAGAGGGCGAGACCGGAGAAAATGCGCGTTTCAATGCAATTTTAGATAGAGTAATAACCAAAGACGAAGTCTTAGGTGGTGCTCAAATGGCAGAAGCGCTTACTGAACGTCAAACCCGGCTCATAAACAAGGGCGGATTGACAGGTCTTAAGGAGTCAATAAATATTCTTATTCCATCGTTGAGATCTCCGGCCCGCAAAACAGCATTTCTTCTTTCAATAGCCACCAGCAAGATGGCTGAGGAAAAGCTTGAGGATTTCATCAAAGAACACATAGAGACGCTCTTAGTTAAACCGTCGTCAATAAATGGTATCGTTAGCCCTGATTTACCGCCAAATAGGAAAATGGAACAAATTACTTCTAGTTTTCACCAAATAGAGAAGTCTAAATTAGATCAGGAATTAAAGGATAAAATAACAGCGAAACTCGATGATATTTTAGCCTCGTATTTAGAAGAATCAAAAATTATTGAGAAAATAGATAATCCTAGCCGGCCAATGCACTTAAGGGCTATGATGCTTGTTGGCATGTGCCAATCCGAGATGCTGCCAAAAGGAAAGGCATCAAACATCGCACGTGACGTTATAACCGAGCATTTAAAGAAACCGAATTTTAATACAGAGCTCGTTGCGCAAGTCGATGAGGGCGAGAAAGATAAAGTGATAGAAAGGTTTCAATCACAATTGAAGCGCGCAGGAATATCCAATTAGTAGCTACAATGTTCTAGTTAGTGAAATTTTTAAGTACGTTTTACAAAGATTTGAGTGACAGAGCAGCGAGTTTTGTCATCTACAGGACAAAAACTTTTTAATAGTTAAGTTGTACGCCAATGGCTCTTCCAAATATGCAGCATGGCCGCTCTTTTCAAATTGAATATGTTGTACGTCAGCAATGTGAGCTACCATATCAGTAGATCGTTTTGGTAAGACTATCCTATCGTGGCGACCAGTGATAATTAAAACCGGTTTAGTAAAACCTTTTAAGAACTCACTAGTATCTGAATAGTTTAACACCTCAC
>PCAV01000002.1 GCA_002730675.1 Rhodospirillaceae bacterium
TTTCGGAACGAAAATGCGGTCAGTAATAAATCGAGCGGATAATAAAGGTATTGAAGAGAATGTGTCTCAGCAATTTGAGATAGGCCAAACCATCCTTGGTTATGGTCTAGTTCCAATTATCGAACCCGAGGTAAATATTGAAATAGAAGATAAAGGTTTAGCGGAAGAAATACTTTTAGAGAATTTGATAAAACACTTGGACGCATTACGAGGAGAACATAAGGTGATGCTGAAGCTTACCCTTCCAGAAAAAGCAAACCTTTATTCTCCCGCAATAGGTCATGCCAAAGTTATGCGTGTTGTAGCTTTATCGGGAGGATATACAAGGGAAGAGTCTAATCTAAGACTTCGGTCAAACTTGGGCATGACGGCTAGTTTCTCCAGAGCTCTGACAGAGGGGCTGTCGGCCCAACAAGGCGATGAAGTATTCAATAAAACTCTTAGCCAAACAATCAACGATATCTATGAAGCATCAATTACATAGGATGATTATCTCTTTAGATACAATAAGCAATCTAAATAATGATATAAACTAACTACCGGATCCCGTCGCTTTTTCTTTTCACTTTTCAATGATAGTATTTCACCAACACTGTGTGGAGCATAGCACTTTGAGTGAGGTGTCATTTGATAGGAATTCGGGGGGAGAGTGTCGGCCGTCGAAACCAATAACGCTTGGCCCAATAAAAAATTGGCCGGTGAAAATTCCAACTATGTCGAAATGGTTTGGAACGTTCACGATGGCTCCAAAAAGGCAGATGTCAAAATGCGTGAACGCATAAAAGCGCGACGCGATAAATTAAGGCAAAGGGTTTAATTAATGTCTGAGACAACTAAAACTAAAGAGCAGTTAAAAGAAGAATTTATTAAAAATCGCGGCTATTGGAGTAAGTTTTGGGAAGACGTTTTAGAGCTTGATAGTAATTTCTTCTCTACTTACTCCAGGTTTTCATCTGTTCCATCCAAAAATAACACTTTGTCCCCTAAAATTCGGGAATTTATTTATATCGCGATAGATGCGTCAACCACACACTTATATCTGCCAGGCTTAAAGTTGCATATGGAAAACGCATTGGCCCTAGGCGCAACCAGAGATGAGATAATGGAAGTTTTGGAGTTAACAAGTGTTTTAGGGATACACACTTGTACTATGGGTGTCCCAATTTTGATGGATGAGTTGAGAAAGATGGGCCGCGGTGATGAAATTGATAATATTGAGTATGGGGGCCATGAAAAATCTTTAAAGGAAAAATTTATTAAAAATCGCGGCTATTGGAGCCCATTTTGGGACGATATGTTAAAATTGAGCCCTGAGTTTTTTGAGTGTTATCTCGATTTTTCCTCTGTCCCATGGAAGTCGGGAACGCTTGAGCCCAAGGTAAAGGAATTCATATATATAGCGATTGATACGGCCACAACCCATCTGCATGAGGAGGGAGCTAGAATTCATATTCGAAATGCGCTTAATTATGGTGCAACGAAAGAAGAGATTATGGAAGTTTTTCAATGCGTCAGTGTATTGGGTATGCACGCCCTGACAGAGGGTGGTCCAATGCTTCGGGAATTAGCTGAAAAATAATAATACGTGCACTCAAACTATATACTTTTCAAATTTTATTATGAAAAAATATACCAAGTGTGCCGGTTTATGTTTTTTTTTGATAATTGGGCCGCTTCTGGCATTTGCAGAGGTAAGAACTATGGGTAAAGCCTGGTGGGAGGCTTCAAGACAGTCCTCTGGTGTTTCTCCTAGCTCTGATGAAGTAAAGGAGGCAATTATCCAGGTGTTTTCGGCACGCGCCTTCAGTTGGCGCGGCATTTTTGGAGTTCATACTTGGATTTCTGTTAAGCCGACAAACGCCTCTGAATACACTGTGTATCAGTTGGTAGGTTGGCGTCTTAGGAGGGGAGAAGATCCGGTGATCATTCAGCGAGATATTCCTGATCGTCTCTGGTATGATGCAGTACCAGAATTGCTTGTGGATGTTCGTGGCGGGGGTGTTGATGAATTAATTAAAAAAATCGACAAGGCTGCAAAAACTTACCCGTATAAAAATACCTACTCCGTCTGGCCAGGACCAAATAGTAATACGTTCATCGCATGGATTGGCCGCCTTGTGCCAGAGCTACGTATAGACCTACCTCCTACTGCAATAGGAAAAGATTGGTTGGGAAAGACAAAGTTTTTTTCAACTACTCCTAGTGCCACCGGGTATCAGTTTTCAGTTTTAGGTCTTTTTGGTATTTTAATAGGGGTGGAAGAAGGGTTAGAAATTAACGTCTTGGGACTGAACTTCGGAATTGATGTGCTCGGTATGAATTTACGTCTGCCGGGTATCGGTAGACTTGGTTTTCCACGGACTATTGGGCCTCGTAAGCTTTGAAAGCAAAACAGGCAACTGTTTGGATGTCTGAGTAGCTCAAAAAGCTTTAGTGCCGAAATTAATTGAGTACAAAAATTTTTCATTTGTTGCGAAAAGGAAAAACTGTGTCCTCTAAAAATGAATCATTGAGAAACTGCAGTGAAATACCTATTTTGGATATGACNCCTTTGGTCGATGGCAGTAACATTCAGGAATTAGCGAAGGAACTCAGGTCAGCNTGCAAAGANATTGGCTTTTTTTATGCCNTGAACCACGGNATCTCTAACACTGTAATCACNAATGCATTCGAGGCATCNCGNCGTTTTTTTGATCAGCCTCTCGAATGGCGAATGCAAGTGCATAAANATCGTTTTCATCGTGGGTACTTACCACTAGGTACGACAAAGTATCCTGGAAAGGCCGCCGATTTGAAAGACAGCTTTGATGTAGGGATAGATTTGCCGCTGACACACCCTGATGTTAAAGCAGGACTCCCTCTGCATGGTCCTAATCAGTGGCCAGTTGCCGAGTGGTTCAAAGAGCCGGCTGAGCTATATTTTGCTGCGGTAAAGTCCTTTGGATTTAAATTATTGTTCCTGTTTGCCAAAAGCTTAGATCTCGAAGACGACTTTTTTTTAAGGCATTATGATAATCCGACAATACTTATGCGTATGCTACATTATCCACCGCAATCGGAAGCAAAAGAGGAAGGTGCTATCGGTGCTCTCGCTCACACAGATTACGGCGTAATAACTGTACTGGCACAGGATCCACTGGGTGGTTTGGAACTAGAACGGCGAGACGGGAGTTGGATTAAAGCACCATACATTCCTGGAACATTCGTTGTGAATATTGGTGATTTAATGGGGAGATGGACTAATGATGTCTATCGATCAAATAAACATCAGGTCATAAATCGGTTGGGCATAGAGAGATTTTCTATACCGTTTTTTTTCAATCCTAATCATAGGTCAGTGATAGAGTGTATACCGACTTGTAAAACCTTAGAGCGGCCCGCTCGATATCCACCAGTGGTTGCTGGAGAATATATAGCTAACAAAATACGAGCGAACCAAGGCTTTAAAGGGTAGATTTTATCATCTAAACTTATTCAAATTTTATTTAGACGAGATGTCTATTCAGCGGCAAGGCGTTGTCGCTTTATTTGAAATCCATATTTTTTATCGAGCTCTAAGCCTTCCAATATTCCTAACCCTCGGTCCAATTCAGCGCCTTCTAGAAGACGCAATGGTTTTCTAAGTGGCCCTGATGGCAGGCCTACTGCATGCATTAAACTTTTCACACTTACAGGATTTATATGGGAATAATTGTATTTCAATAATTCGAGGTTATGTAACCAGGCTTCACGGCAGGCAAATGCATCGTCACCTGTCTTCCATGGCGTTGATATAACTGCCATTTCCTGCGGGATAATATTGCCGCTCATATTGGCTGTACCATGTCCGCCCAGTGACATCATTGAAATCACCAACCCTAAATTAGGTGCACAGCAACACATAAGTGAGAGATCGGGCTTAGCAGCACAGAGTTCTGCAGCTTGTCCAACACGGGTTGTGGATTCCTTTAATACCACGATATTTTCATGGTGGGCTAGTTTTAAAATATCAGGAGTTGTTAAATCCGTTTTTACTCTTGGTGGATTATTATAGAAGCCAATAGGTATGTTAGAGGCGTCAGCGATTTCCAAACAAAAATCTACGATATCGGCATTCGACGCGCAGATATAGGCTGGGGCGGCTATAATAGCACCGTCTGCGCCATGGGTGCCCGCGTGATGGATAAAGTCTTTTGTTGTCTCTGTGTTTTGCCCTGTGCAACCGTAATAGAAAAGCATGCGCCCATTATGGAATTTCATCGTTTCTTCGAGGATATGTTTCCTTTCGTCTGTTGACAGCATCGAAACCTCACCCGTGGATCCCATTATCAAGACAGCCCGAGTTCCATTTTCTTGGTGAAAATCTAATAGGGTCCTAAAACCCTCTATATCAATACTGCCATCATTATTAAAGGGTGTGATAAGGGCTACAAACGAGCCTTCTGGTTTGATATGGGGCATGAGCAAACTCCAGGCATAAAACTTGTTCACAAAACATGTAAGAGAAAAGTATATACTTCAAAGGCTCTTAAAGTAAAAAAAAATGTGCCCCTTCATCTTTGAAAATGTTCAAAGAGAAACTTACGGGTACGTTGGATTTTTTTACCTCGTGTTTCTGGCAGCATGTGTCCGCCGAAATTAAGACAATGTCGGGTCGTGTTTTTAATTTCTTTAGTAAGATGATCACCAGGCATGGTGAGGTAACCATGTGCATGAATATTATCGTGTCAAAATTGATTATACTATTTAATCGTCTTTCTACTTTTAACGCATAATGCGGAAAGCGTTTGGCTGCAATCGCTTTTGCTTCAAATTCTTTCGTGTATTCCGCTTTATACCCAGCTGGGAACATGATTGAAGAATTTAAATGGGTGTAAGAGCATGGAGACAATTGCTTTGCAGCATCAATTCGTAGCTTCTGTAAGGTGCTCAGTTGTTCTTCGGCATAACTCTATGTATTTACTAAAGTGAGCGTTTTAAGCGTTGGGGGTTGAGAGCTAGCCCAGAGACCCCAGCCCACATCCAGTGGAATGACAAAATAAATGTGATGCCTCAATGTCCAGATGATCTAAAAGGCAATTAACATCGGTCCTTCTATCTGAGATGTAAGGGTCATATTTATCAGAATTTGCAACGCTCCGGCCTGTTCCCAATTGCCCAAATAAAATAACAGAAAACTTTTTCGACAAACTATCTGCTAAATTTTTAGTTCCGTTTGGACCGGAGCTCTGCGGTAATAAAATAAAATTGGAGCTCCAGTTCCCAGCGTTGCATAACGAATTTCATCGTCTGGATGAAGAACCACGGACATTACACTGTCCTTCTGAATCTGTAAGTTTGCGATCTTGAGTATTATGGTATTATCAAAGAAGACAAACTTAAGGACGAGAATAGGGGTAAATAGATGGCCAATCAAATAGCTTTGATCCTGGGGGTGGGCGCTGAAGACGGGATTGGCGGTGCATTATGCAAAAGGGCAGCACAAGACGGATACCATGTTGTTGCCGTCGGTCGTACAGAGGAGAAATTACAAAAAATAGTTAGAGTAATTAACAGTAACGGCGGAAATGCACGCTGCTTTGTTGTCGATTTAACGAAAGAGTCTGAGATCTTAACACTATTTAACACGATCGATGATATGACAGAAAAATTGGCCTTCGTCTGTTATAATGCGGGAAACGCTTTCAGATGTGAAACCACTGAAATGACAGCTGCTTTTTTTGAAGAGGCTTGGCGTATTTGTTGTTTGGGTGGTTTCGTAAGTGGCCGAGAGGCCGCCGCTAGATTAGGCTCGTATGGATCTGGGACTATTGTATTTACTGGCGCAACCGCCTCTCTTAGGGCTCGTCCACCCTTTTTGGCGTTTGCGTCTGCAAAATTTGGTTTAAGGGCAGTTGCAAGTGGGTTGGCAAGAGAATACGGTCCAAAAGGAGTACATGTTTCGCATGTAATAATTGATGGCGGTATTAACGGCGATGTCATTCGAAGTAAAGCTCCGGAAAGAATTCAATCTGCGGGAGAAAATGGTATGCTAAATCCAACTGCTATCGCAGAAACGTATTGGCAATTACATCTTCAACATCCATCGGCGTGGAGTTTTGAAGTGGACCTAAGACCATTTAAAGAAGTTTTTTAAACATTAAGCCATTCAATTTATTCTTGGAAAGTGTCTATAAATTACCTGGCGGCAAAATCGCGTTATGCTTATCTCCCAGAGATTTTAATTTTAGCTAAATACTGAAAGAATGAGAACAAATGGAAACTCTTTTATCACGCACTCCAATACTTCAAAGAAATATGGTGCTCGCCGCTTCCATGTTGTTCATGATTATAGGTACTGGCAGTGTTTATTTTATTGTCGTTGCCTTAAAGCCTATCAGTCTTCAGTTCGATTGGCCGCGGGCGGTACCATCCATAGCTTATGCGCTACAATATTTTGCCGCAGGATTTGGCGGAATTTTGATGGGGTATTGGCTTGATAAATTTGGGCTTGGGGTGCCAGCTTTTATTGGTGCGACTATGCTCGGCCTTGGTTCAATTTTGACCTGTTATATTTCAAACCCGTGGCACCTCTATGCTATTTATGGAATAGTAATGGGGCTCTTAGGCCGGTCCACACTATTTTCGCCACTTACAGCAAATATTACGCGGTGGTTTGAGCACAATAAGAGCAGAGCCGTTGGGATCGTTGGTTCAGGACAGGCGCTGGCTGGCGCAGTTTGGCCGCCAATATTTCAATCGTCGTTCGAATCTATTGGGTGGCGTGACACAGCATTTTGGTATGGTATATTCTGTCTCTTAACTATGTTGCCGTTGGCATTCATACTTAAACAAACACCTCCAAAAATAGAGGAGGGACAGAGTGAAAAGAGCGGCAAGGAAGTTTCTTCAGATTCAAATAAATCACTCCATCTATTGGGTTTGTCGACATTGGCGGTACAAATTACTCTAGCAATAGCGTCAATAGGTTGCTGCGTGGCCATGGCGTTACCGTTAGCGCATATGGTCGCGCACGTTAGCGATTTGGGTTACGATTATGAGACAGGTGCTCAATTATTAGCGCTAATGTTAGCGACGGCGGGAGTCTCAGCATTTTTTGGAGTTGGTTTCTTTGGTAAGCGGTATGGTGGCCTAAAAACAATTTTTATTTTTTCGGGTNTCCAAGGTTTGTTTTTATTCGCACTCATCTTNGCGGATCANCTCTGGATGATTTATCTTGTCGCAATATTCTTNGGCTTGGGNTACGGGGGAGTTCTTCCTTGTTACCCTGTAATAGTAAGAGAGTTCTTGCCGGCCTCCCAGGTCGGCAGGCGGACAGCACTNGTAATACTATGCGCTAGCGGNGGGATGGCCCTAGGTTCGTGGATGGGCGGGGCTTTGTACGATGTGACCGGGTCGTACTCACTAGCATTCTTTATTGGTGTTGGCTTTAATGTTTTCAACTTAGTGATAATAGGTCACCTAATTCATCGCAACACTTGTCAGAAAAAAGCAGTTCTTTAGAGTATTGCGTCAAAGTAAATGAAGTTCATTATAACCACTTGCGGCGACTTGATTGCATCGTTCGCGGTACTCTGGTGCTGTACCACTATATCTTACGATTGTTCGTGTTTGTTTGCCCTTAACGTTGAGGTTTACTCCGGTCATCCATGAATCTATTTCGTTGGAAAGAAGCCCTTCCGCTTTTTCGTGGACAAACTTATGCCAATTTTCAACTGACTCGGGCGGCGCTTCTGCCACCGTCATACTTTTGCTTGTCATATATTCAATAAGATCACTAATCCATTCAACACTATATTCAATGCTTCTTGGATTGTTCCCGAGGGCGGCGTGCGGGCCGAGAATCATAAACATATTTGGGAAATCATCTACCATAACCCCTACGAAAGTTCGGGGGCCTTGCCTCCATTTATCTTTTAGGAGTTTACCGTCTGTTCCCCGAATATCTATTCTATCAAAGGCACCTGTGACAGCGTCAAATCCAGTTGCATAGATAATGACGTCAAATTCAAAGTCTTTCGTTTTAGTTTTTATGCCCCTTGCTGTGATACGTTGGATGGGATCGTCCAACATGCTAATAAGTTCGACGTTAGCTTGGTTATAGACTTCATAATAATACGTCTCTTGGGGAACCCGTCTTGTCCCAAATCCGTGATCTTTGGGTATCAACATTTCAGCTATTTTAGGATCATTGACCCGTTTGCGAATTTTATCTGCCACGAAATCAGACATAAGTTTATTAGCTTCTCTATCAACAAGCATATCTCGAAAATTTCCTTGCCAAATACCAAATCCTTTTCCCGCATATCTATCCTCGTAAAATGCTTGGCGTTCTTCTTCAGTGACCTCGAAGGTACCTCTTGGATCTATGGTATGGACAAAACATGCCGCGGTTTTGCGGCAAAGTTCAAAGAGCTCGGGATAACCTGCACGTATTTGATCCATTTCCTCTTTAGAGATTGGTCCATTATGCAGGGGTGTGCACCAATTGGGCCGTCGTTGGAACACGGTAAGCGTTTTTGCGGTCTTTGATATATCTTGAATAGCTTGAACGCCGCTTGCGCCTGTTCCAATTACCGCTACACGTTTACCTTTGTAGTCAATACCGTCTTTGGGCCAAAGACCGGTATGGCACCATGGCCCTTGAAAATCCTTAATTCCTTCAAATTTAGGCATTGTCGGTGTTGAAAGAAGTCCAACGCCGGTTACGAGGAAACGTGTGGTGTAAGAAGTTCCATTTTCAACGCCTACTTCCCAACTATGTGACTTTTTAGAATAATGTGCATATTTGACCCTACTTGAAAACTTTATATCATCACGTAGCTCGAATTTGTCAGCAAAATAATTACAGTATTTTTCTATTTCTGGTTGCCCTGCAAAATGTTCTGTCCAGTCCCATTCATCCAAAAGTTCTTTGGAGAAGGAATATCCATAAGAATAACTTTCTGAGTCAAATCTAGCGCCGGGATACCGGTTCCAATACCAAGTGCCTCCAACGCCGGTACCTGCTTCTAATATTAACGCTTTGAGTCCAAGTTGGCGTAATTTATATAGTTGATACATCCCAGACATTCCGGCACCTATGACTATGGCATCGAATTCTGGACTAAATGGTTGAGTATTTGACATTTTTCTACCAGGCCTCCTGGATCCAACCTCAAAATATNTTTGTTCATTCCAGTCCGTCGTAAAACCGGAATAAGCTGANTTAATNTTAAAGGATAAAAGNNATTNAGCAAAAAAAAATCTTTAAAAATTAGTAGCTAGATAATATCTACTTTTTTCACATGGATTTCNTTCTTAGTCTTTNGAATCTAGACGGTAACGCCTATGTTATNCAAACACGGTNTGAGTATTTTATTGAGTTAGGTNTGATGGCCAGAATACCCATTTTTCAAGTAGATGCTTTCTCAGATGAGATATTTTTTGGAAATCCAGCAGCGATTTGCCCATTGNNTAAGGATCTCACAGAGTCTCAGATGCAGAATATTGCNANAGAAAATAATTTATCAGAGACTGCATTCGTAAAAATTGATAAAGAGCCATTTCCCATCAGATGGTTTACCCCTACAACGGAAGTTGCATTATGCGGACACGCTACACTCGCTGCAGCAAGTGTACTTTTTGATGAGTTTCTCAAAGCGCATCAAACAAAAGTGTGTTTTTCATCGAAGAGTGGCGAACTACAGGCATCAAAAGAAAATGAAATGATATATTTGAACTTCCCAACAGATTATCCTAGTCAAACGGAGTGCAGCACTTTAGTCGCTGAAGGCCTAGGGGTTGACCCATTAAACTGCTATAAAGGGAAGTTTGATCTTTTAGTAGAATTCCGAAACGAACGGGAAATCAGAGAGATGGATCCAGACTTTCGTCTTTTGAGTAAACTAAATTCAAGAGGGGTTATCGTTACTGCACCTGGTTCAGATGTAGATTTCGTCTCACGTTTTTTTGCTCCCCAGGTTGGTGTTGATGAGGATCCCGTTACAGGATCCGCTCATACGACACTAACGCCATTTTGGTCTGAACGAGTTGGAAAAAAGGTGCTAGATGCGCGGCAATTATCATCTCGGGGCGGAAATCTTAATTGTAAGTTGCTAGGAGAAAGAGTGCTAATAGGCGGCAAGACCGTTAGGTATCTAGAGGGTTTTTTGACTATTTAAATAAAATCAGTTGCAAATTAATTAGGATACTTTGTTTCCAATGACGCTTAATCAAAAAAAAAATGCTATGGGAATTGGCGCACCAGTATTGCGCAAAGAAGATAAAAGACTGCTGACAGGTAATGGTCAATACACCGCGGACTTTACGCCTCCGGCTACGTGTTTTGCCTTCATACTAAGGTCTCCCTACGCACATGCTGTTATAAAAGGGATCCATTCCGAAGTCAGCTTGAGTGAGCCTGGTATAATTTCTATTTTTACTGGAGCGGATTTACTTTCCCATAAAATAAAAGGTATTCCCCATAACGCGGAGTGGAAGGGAGCACCGGATGCAGAAATCCGACTGCCAGATGGGTTTGAGGTCTTCACACCTGAACATATGCCGCTTGCAACCGATCGAGTGCGATACGTTGGAGAGCCTGTTGCGTTAGTGATTGGAGAAACCGAGGAAGTGGCCCAGACAGCGGCAGAATTATTAGAAATTGATTACGAGGTTCTCCCGTCCGTGATCGACGCCCGAGAAGGAATGCAAACGAGTGCTCCCGTTATATGGCCCGGATGCTCTAAAAATATCTCTCTGATGTGCGAAGTTGGTAATTCTTCCGATACAGAACTAGCTTTTAAAAAAGCAACGCATATTGTGAAATTTGAAAGCTGGGTGCAACGCATTACAGGCAGTCCTATGGAACCTCGAGCTGCTATTGGTTTGTACGATCGGAAAGAGGAACGTTATGTATTGCGGTCAGCCTCCGGTCGGGGCGCCGTGCAAACTCGTGAGCGTCTCGCCTACATGCTTGGCGTTCCTATGGAGAATTGCCATGTTGTATTCGGTGATATGGGGGGGAATTTTGGCACACGTAACGCTTTCTTCCCAGAGGCCTTTCTTATGCCGTGGGCAGCAAAAATTATAGGAAGGCCGGTGAAGTGGATTAGCAGCAGGTCAGACTGTTTCTCGAGTGATTATCAAGGCAGAGATCTAGCGGTCGAAGCCGAACTTGCTCTTGATGCAAGCGGAAAGTTTTTGGGTTTACGAGGTACGAATGTTTCAAATTTAGGTGCTTACGTTGCTTATTTCTGGCCTTTGCGTAAGGGATTGTCTCTCATGCAGAGTATCTATGATATCCCGGCTGTTTCGTTTCAAGGGTTGGCAGTTTTTACCAACACTCCTCCAACGGCTGTATACAGAAGTGCTGGCCGTCCAGAAGCGATTTACGTTATTGAGAGGCTAATTGATCTTGCCGCTGACCAATGTGGGTTTGATCGAGTGGAACTGAGAAGGAAGAATATTATTCCCGCCGCCAAATTGCCCTTCACAACTGCAGTAGGGGTCACATATGACAGCGGTGATTATAACTCAGCAATGGAACTTGCCATCAAACGGAGTAATTGGGAAGGCTATGAGGAAAGAAAGGCAGCCTCGCTTAAAAACGGTATGTGCCGAGGAAGGGCGGTAGCGAATTATATTGAAGTAACCAGTGGGATCCCAAGAGAAAGAGTGGAATTAAGGGCAAAATCAACAGGCAAGATAGAGCTGGCGGTTGGTACAATGAGTAGCGGGCAAGGTCATGAAACAAGTTACGCTCAGGTTGCGGGCGAGTGGCTTGGCCTTCCAATNGAAAGTATTGATTTCATAGCTAATGATACTGACAAAATCTTTGTGGGTGGNGGATCACATTCTGGTCGCTCNATGCGCTTGGTNAGTATNGCAATNGGTGAAGCTATAGATGATTTTTTGAGCAAAGGNAAAANAATAGCAGCTCAAATTTTAGAAACGANCCAAGGTAANATTGATTACAAAGCTGGTCACTTTATNNGTANAGGCTCTGAAAAGTTTGTNACTATTTCACAAGTGGCTGANGCATGTGAAACTCTAAATAGTCTTCCGCCAGANTTGCAACATGAACTCATAGGTGTTGGTGATATAACAAATAGAGCTGGAGGATATCCTTATGGTTNNCATGTATGTGAGGTAGAGGTGGATCCAGAGACGGGGAAGGTAAAAATTGTAGGATGGACTGGTGTTGATGATGTCGGGTTAGCGGTGAACCCACTAATCCTTCATGGTCAAGCTCATGGGGCAATAGTACAGGGAGTGGGGCAAGCACTCCTTGAGCAAATTTATTACTCCAAGGAAGGGTTTTTATTATCAGGTTCTTTTATGGATTACGCGATGCCTAGGGCACTGGACTTTCCCTTTTTAGATACTGTTATTACTGAAACACCCGCAACATCTCATCCCTATGGGATAAGGCCTGGAGGCGAGGGTGGCACCACGCCGGCATTGGGTGTTGTAGTAAATGCGATTGTCGATGCCTTATCAGAATTTGGTGTTGAACATATCGAAATGCCAACCACTCCGGAGAAAGTTTGGAGAGCCATTAACTTGTCTCGGGCATAATTGTTGATAAAATGTCACACAAAAAATATCGCCTATGCGTAATCACATCAATTTAAGTTATGGTAACGTACAAATTAAGTATTTTTAAACGTATTTCAGAGGGGACTTATGGTGGCTAGTTGTGATTGGGTGGATATTGGAAATGGGTTAAAGGCATATTATGGTACGCCAGAAGGTGCTGGCCCACATCCTTGTCTTCTTGTTTATATAGAGGCATTTGGCGTGAATGAGCATTTTAAAAAACTGACAATGAGGCTGGCAGAAGAAGGTTTTGCAACTATTACGCCTGATATATATGGTGGAGACACCTATTCTTACGATGATATGGATGGCGCTATTGGTAAATTAAAAACCATGGATGATAATAACGTTATGTCTCAGACGGAAGCTTGTTTAAAATGGTTGGGCGGAAGGGCAGAAGCCGACCCAGATAGAACGGGCGTTACAGGCTTCTGTATGGGGGGGCGATTTGCTTTTCTGGCTAACGCAGCACTAGCAAATCATTTCAAAGGTGCTGCAGCTTTTTATGGGGGAGGTATTGGTCCTATTGAAGATGGTCTTGGGCGTAAAACTCTTTTGGAAAGAGTGCCTGAATTTGTTTCTCCTATATTACTTTGGTATGGATCGGAGGATCAGTCGATACTTCCTGATGAATTAGGAAGGATAGCGCAAACAATGGCTCAAGAAAAAAAACAGTATACGTTAACGTGTTTTCCGAATGTTGGTCATGGATTTTTCTGTGAAGACCGTGGAAGCTACGACAGGCACGCAGCTGAATCATCCTTTAAAGCGACGGTCGACTTCTTTCGTTCGCAGTTAGTTTAAGCCTAAAGAAGGCCATCATATCCAAAAATTAGATGGCTTTCTACTTAGCAAAGCTGGCCCTTAATTCGCGTTTTAATAGTTTGCCGCTTGGATTTTTAGGAAGTGAGTGTTGAAAAATCACTCGTTTGGGTGTTTTGTAGCCAGCCAAGTGCCCTCTGCAATGTTTTATAACTGCCTCTTCTGTTGTATTTTGGCCCTCTTTTAAGGTGACGATCGCTGTAACAGCCTCGATCCATTGAGGGTGAGGTAAAGCTATTACCGCTACCTCAGCTATTTCGGGCATTAAATAAATACACTCCTCCACTTCTCTGCTAGCAACATTTTCTCCTCCAGTATTAATCATATCTTTTTTCCTATCAACGATGGTGATATGACCCTCTTCGTCGATTGTTGCTAAATCACCGCTGTGAAACCAACCACCTTCAAACGCCTCAGCAGTGCGCACCGGATCCTCAAAATATCCTGTGAGCAATTGTGGGGACCGATGAACAATTTCCCCAACCTCTCCAACTTTAACATCAAGCATATCATCGTTAACAACACGTGTTTCA
>PCAV01000003.1 GCA_002730675.1 Rhodospirillaceae bacterium
ATCCCGGAAGCTGACAGGTCAACTCAAGAGGGACTTTGGGAAAAAACACGTTTTGTTGGTACTGAACTCACAGGCAAGGTATTAGGAATAATTGGCTGCGGAAACATCGGATCCATTGTAGCTGATCGAGCCCAAGGTTTGAAAATGAAAGTCGCAGCTTTCGACCCTTACCTTACTGAAGAGCGGGCAGAAAGTTTAGGTGTTCGAAAACTTGAGCTTAAACCATTATTGGCAGAGTCAGACTTTATCTCTCTTCATACACCCTTAACAGAACAGACAAAAAATATTATCAATGCCGAGGCGTTGATTGCGACGAAGAGAGGTGTGCGTATTATAAATTGTGCGCGGGGCGGCTTGATATCCGAGTACGACCTTAAAGCGGCTCTAGAAAACGGGCATGTTGCGGGTGCTGCATTGGACGTATTCTCTGAAGAACCTGCAAGAAATAACATCTTATTTGGCGTTCCTGGTGTAATAGCGACGCCGCATCTTGGCGCTTCTACTATGGAGGCGCAGGAGAAAGTTGCGCTGCAAATAGCGGAGCAAATGTCTGATTTTTTGAACACAGGTTCTGTCAGTAATGCCATTAACATGCCCGCAGTTTCCGCGGAAGAAGCGCCAATCCTTAAGCCATATATAAAGTTAGCAGGCCTGCTTGGAAGTTTTGCGGGGCAGTTGGCTGACGACGCGATAGAAAAAGTCGAAATCGAATTTGAAGGATTGGCGACAGAACTGAATTATGCTCCTATCGTTTCTTCAATTTTAGCAGGTGTTTTAAAGCACACGATGGACTCTGTTAATCTTGTTAGTGCGCCACTCATCGCCCACAGCCGAGGCATCGATATATCAACTATCAGGCACGATAGAGTTTGTGATTATCAGACCCTATTAAGGGTTTCGGTTGTAAGTAAATCACGCACAAGAGTGCTAGCTGGAACTCTCTTTGCTGGAACACAAGCGCGGCTTGTCGATGTACAAGGCATTAAAATTGAGGCAGAATTTGCGAAAAAATTGTTGTACATAAGAAATTACGATAGTCCAGGTTTTATTGGAGCATTAGGTACTTTGTTAGGGGATGAAGGTATAAATATTGCGACTTTTCATCTCGGTCGTCGGGAAAACGGCGGCGAAGCTCTCGCGTTAGTGGAGGTCGAGGGTGATGTTTCTGATGCAGTTTTATCCGATGTTCGTTCTTTGCCGCAGGTCGTTCGAGCAAATTACTTGACCTTCCAATCCGACCAATAATTTAGTTCTCTCCCCTTTTTTAAAATAAGAACCAGAGTGGTAATTAGCGGGGTTAGATAACTGCTACTGGTCTAACAGGACATCCTGTCGC
The DNA here is from genome assembly GCA_002730675.1 of Rhodospirillaceae bacterium. Lineage (GTDB taxonomy): Bacteria > Pseudomonadota > Alphaproteobacteria > Thalassobaculales > Thalassobaculaceae. The sequence continues at coordinate 1,337 of PCAV01000003.1, forward strand.
GCCCTTCAACTTAACGGGAAGCATTATCAGGCAAAACTCATTAATACTCCTTGCGGATATCTCTGACAGTGCGAGATTTTCAATAAGATGCACTCCTGCTTCTGCTAAGCAATGCTGGTGGACTGGCATCATAATATCAGGATGATTTGTTCCAGGAAGTACCTCAACAGCCATGTTATCAGCACCGATGGCGATGACGTCATTTTGTGTTAACCACCTTGCAGCCTCTTCGTTCAGGCCTGGTTCTCCCGAAATGTATTTAGTATTATCGTGCATAAAATGCTTGCCCCAACCTGTGTTAATGAGCACAACATCACCTTTCTGAGGCGTTATGTTGTGGTCATCACAAGCACGTTTTAGATCATCCGATGTAATCGGTCTGCCGGCTTCTAGACAATAAGCCCCATCTAATCTTGATAGGTCCAAGCACAAACCTCGTGTTATTATTGGAGGTATATTTTCAACTCCTAGTTGGAGCAAGCCCCAATCACCAACGCTTTCTTCAATTGTATGACCTCCATAGAGGTGCTCCCCAATTGAAAAATGCCCAAGTGAGTCAATGTGGGTTCCAACATGCGTGGTCATCTCAATTCTCTCAAGATTGGCTCCCACTTTGTTTTTGGCGCCCAGTTTCTCCCTAATTTTCATGCTGTTTTTAGCAGTTGCAGAAGATGAAATTATATAAGGGGTCTGGTTAGGGGGCATAAAGGGGGCGCCCATCTCTATCGTATGACTGAGGTCTATAATTTCACCGGATTGAATTCTCCCAAGCGCAGACAATGTGGTTTTTTGATCTAGGAGGTGACCTGCGGCACCTGTCTGGTCACCCTCTCCCCATCGACTATGATCATGCAAGCAATTTGTCATCGATATAATCCTCAACAGAAATAGAAATAGTGGTTTATAACCCGTTAATAATTTTTAAACTAAAAAAAATTGAAAACTTTCTTGATCTAATACTTCATTCATCTCCATTAAATGTTAAAAGTGTGTTAGCGTTGACAAGCTTATTTATAAATTACTGGAGTATTTTCCTTGTCGTTTAAGGAAGATAAAGACCCTATCAACAAATCATTGCTTCCAAGTGGTCTTAGGGATCAACTACCTCCCCACGCTGCTCATGAGGCCTCTATTGTTGAAAGTCTAATAAATACCTGTGAGCTATCAGGCTATGAGAGAGTTAAACCTCCACTCATTGAATATGAGGACACTTTATTTTCAGGTCCCGGTGAAGCGATGGTTCATAGCACGTTCAGACTTATGGACCCTGTTTCGGGAAAAATGCTTGGTCTTCGGTCTGACCTAACAACACAAGTTGCTAGGATCGCCTCTAGTCGTTTAGGGCATACTCATCACCCGTTGAGATTATGTTACACGGGCGAAGTTTTAAGGATAATGCCTGATGACTTGAACCCCGAACGTGAATTAGTCCAAGTAGGTGCAGAACTTATTGGTGAAGATAATGCGTTGGCAGACATAGAGGTTATTTACTTAGCATATGATGCGCTATCTAATGTAGGTGGGCAATCAATAACGATAGATATCACGACACCGGCGTTGATACCGAAGTTGGTAGAGGAAATTGGTATAGCAACGGAAATAGGCCCCAAATTAAGGTCAGCACTGGATAAGAAAGACTCTTCCGCAATACAGGAGTTTGCTGGAGGCTATGCTAATCTGTTTACTGGTCTGATTGAGGCAGCCGGTTCTTGGGATAGTAGCGTCAAAAAATTAAAAGCTTTACCTCTTCCTAAGTCTATCAACCCCATTCTTAACCGTCTCGAAGCGGTTGCAGCATTTATTGCAAAGGAAGATAATAATCTCCAGGTTACGATCGACCCTGTAGAGAGTAGAGGCTTTGAATATTACAGTGGACTTGGGTTCAGCTTTTTTTCTCAGGGGGTGCGGGGTGAACTTGGCAGAGGTGGGCGGTATACTTTGAATGATGGTAAGTCTACCGGTTCTTGCGGTTTTACGTTATATATGGAGACTGTGCTTCGAGCTCTTCCGGAACCGATTAGCAGAAACCGCTTACTGGTACCCCACTCAATAAAAAGAGATGTTTTGAGATCACTCAGAAAGGATGGGTGGATAACAGTGAGCTTATTGGAGCAGGTAGACAGTCTTGAAAAAGAGGCAAAACGACTGAAGTGCTCTCACATTTTTTCAAGTAATAAACCAAGCAGGGTAGTATAAATTAATTTTACGCAAGAGTCAGGAATAATTGTAAATGGGAAACGTCGCAGTTATAGGAGCCCAATGGGGCGATGAAGGAAAGGGAAAAATCGTAGATTGGTTGTCTGAGAGAGCTGATGCGGTGGTCCGTTTTCAAGGCGGCCATAATGCCGGTCACACGCTAGTTGTGGATGGTAAAACCTACAAGCTCAGCTTACTTCCGTCTGGAATAGTTAGGGGAAAGTTATCTGTCATTGGTTCTGGTGTTGTTGTTGACCCATGGGCATTACTGAACGAAATTAAGAAAATTTCAGAACAAGGAATAAGCATTTCTCCTGACAAACTAGTGTTGGCGGATAACGCCTCTCTCATATTAGATATTCATCAAAAGATAGATTTGGCTCGAGAAAAAAAACGGGGGAAAAACAAAATAGGGACTACAGGGAGGGGAATAGGTCCTGCGTACGAAGATAAAGTGGCAAGGCGTGGTATTCGGGTTGCAGACTTAGATAGTCCTGATCAAGTGTTAGCTAAATTGGAAGACCAATTCGCATACCACAATATTTTTCTTACGGATGCGGACGAAGAAATAGCTTCAGCAGAAAAGACTTTTAAAGATCTAATGGCAATTGGCAGTGATATACAACAGTTTGCGCAACCAGTGTGGAGAACGATGGACAAACTTCGTGCGCAAGGTTCCAGGATCTTGTTTGAAGGTGCGCAGGGTGTAATGTTAGACGTTGACCATGGAACCTACCCCTTCGTTACTTCTTCAAACACAGNNGCTGGACAAGCAGCTGCTGGAGCGGGCACGGGACCAACTTCCATTAATTACGTTTTAGGAATTACTAAAGCTTACACTACCAGGGTTGGCAGTGGCCCGTTTCCTACCGAATTACTGGACGAGACTGGCCAAACTCTCGGAGAGAGAGGCCATGAATTTGGGGTGGTGACAGGTCGGAAACGCCGATGTGGTTGGTTTGATTCTATAATGGTCAAGCAAGCTATAAAGACTTCTGGGATAACTGGTATTGCATTGACAAAAATGGATGTATTAGACGGTTTTGAAACACTGAAAGTTTGTGATGGATATGAACTTGAGGGCAGTAGAATCGACTATTTTCCCAGTTCCTCCAAGCACCAGGCGGCAGTAAAGCCCTTATATAGAGAGATAGAGGGATGGGCAGAAAGTACCCATGGAGCTAGGTCCTGGGCAGAACTTCCCAGCAATGCCGTAAAGTATATTAGGCAAATCGAAGAACTTATTGAGGCGCCGGTGGCTTTAGTATCTACAAGTCCGGAGCGCGAAGATACAATTCTAGTAAAAGATCCATTTAAGGATTAAACCAAATACTTTATAAATAGAGGGAAGAAAATTGTAAGCTATAGATTGATTTAGGTGCCACCTCGCTTAGATCACAGAGGGTGTCGGAGATGGGAACAGTAGTCCTAAAAGATCAATTTGAGATAGATGACTCGCTTCATCTACCTGGTTACGACTCGCCTACAGCAAAAGCTTATGCCTGTAAAAACCTTACGGACGGGCAATCAAGTTTAGTTGCTTTAATTTGTGACGCAGATGTACCAATGCGAACGGATTTATTAGAGGGGTTAAAAAATTTTCCGGGTCCAGGTTTGGTAAAGCCCGTTGACAGCGGTGTTGTAAATTGGCTGCCTACNGGCAGGAGGCAACCTGTTTTGATTTGTGAGAAACCACTCGGCAGTAGAGTTTTCGAGACACTTGATACAGTTATTCAGCCACTGAGTGATAATCAAATTATAGGCGGTTTTTTAACACCCGCCATAGCTACTCTTCGAGAGCTAGCCTCGCGCGGCCTAACTCACAGAAACATAAGACCATCCAATATATTTTACGCAGATGACTCAGCACGTCTTATNATGCTCGGTGAATGCATATCTGCGCCTCCAGGATATAACCAACCCCTGAGTTTTGAGACGCTTGAAACAGGTATGGCCAATTATGCTGGTAGGGGAATGGGCACGCCTTCTGACGACCTGTTTTCTCTAGGCGTCACTCTTTTAAGTTTATTAATTGGAAGACTACCAGTAACTAAAATCGAGGACCCATTTCAGTTTATGTTNGATCGGATCAATACNGGCTCATATGCAAGTATTGTTGGCGGTCATCGAATTCAGCAAAACATGATCGAAATTTTAAGGGGTTTGTTGGCAGATGACTTGGCCGAACGGTGGCCGCTTTCTGATGTAGAACTCTGGGCTAGTGGTAGACGCATGACACCTAAACAAGCAAAGCTTCCACCCAAAGCAGCCCGACCATTACCCATAGCTGGGTTTGAGCACGAAAATATAAGATCTGCAGCGCATGGGTTAAGTCAAAATTGGCACNTTTCTGGTGATATAATNCGTGGTCAGGATTTTGATACTTGGATACAGCGAAGCTTAAATGACGAGCAGGTAGTCAATAATTTGAATAAAGCAATAGGTAGCACCCAGGCTATACAGTCCGCTCCGAGAGCGGAAGACCCAAGACTTATAGCAAAAGTCATTTTGGCCCTCGATCCTGCGGGCCCAATNAGATTAGGTGGTTTTGCAACTCACGTGGACGGCATAGGCACTACTTTNTCAGTTGGTTTTGATGATGAGGTCACCAAAAATCAGATAGCGGAATTGCTAGTTTCTGGTGTTCTTAAGACTTGGTTGGGTCTTCAAGGCCGCGTGAAAAGTGAGATTATGAACCTCTATGGGGTATTGGAGAAAGTTGAAGGATTTATAAATTTGCCGGGGGCGGGTTTTGGTATAGAGAGAGTTTTATATGAACTCAACCCTTATCAGCACTGCATAAGTCCAATGATAGAGCATCTTTACATTACGAAAACGTCAGAGCTGATACCTGCCTTGGAAGCAGTAGCTCAAGGCGACAATTTACCACCGATGCCAATGGATAGACATATTGCAGCTTTTTTATCTTCTCATTCCGAGCATATAGATGAAAGAATCATGCGACCTCTTACGCATAAAGACAATCGCCCCGCTGATGAAGCCTTGAAGGTAATGAGAATACTTGCCCGCGTTCAATCTGTTTATAGTAATGGTGCAGCACCAGCACTTTGCGCTTGGNTAAGAGATCTCACTAGCCCAGCCGTCCANTCATTCAATAACAATAAATTGCGCAATCAGGTAGAGCGCCAAGTNGTACAAGCTGCAGAGACGGGATTTGTNGTAGCTTTAATGCGTATTCTAGATGATGCTAAGGTTATGGAACTTGATAAACAGAATTACAGAAAAGCTCAAAAAGAATATGAAGAGTGTTCTGCTCAAATTCACCGCATGGACGCCGGACTTGAGCANAAAGAAAATTTAGCCGGCGAGTTGGGNGAACAAGTGGCTGCNGTTATAGCCGGTGTAATTGCTAGTATTGGCACAACGGCAATAGTAATGATTTATTTGACCTAGTGGNCCACGNGTTATGGAAAGTTAATGGTTTTTAAAGGGGCGGGTGTTTTGCAATATGGCTAATAGGTCTGCGAGTGCTTCGGCNACTAAAGCCGTTTTGGTAATGGTTGTAGCTGGAACTATGATTTTTACCCTGCCAACCGTTATGGTTCTGACTGTGGGCATGATACCGACTTTTATTGCTTATGCAACGGATCGTAGAAAAGAAAAGTATAAAACTGTTAGCGTAGGAAGTTTAAATTTCGTTGGTGTTTTGCCTCTTCTCGTTACTCTTTGGACAAAAGACCATTCTTTCGATATGGGGTTTTCAGTTCTGTCAGACCCGTTCAANTGGCTAATGGTTTTAGGTTCGTCATCAGCCGGCTGGACTATCTACTTGGTCGCGCCGTCGATTGTCTCGATATTTCTCCAAGCTCGCATAGAGCTTTCTGTTGAACGATTAAAAAAGCGCCAAGTAAGGCTTATCGAAGAGTGGGGCGAAGGCGTGTCTGGCGATCGGAGGTCAAACCAGAAGACCGGTAGTGTTGGCAATAAAGAGCAGGGCAATTTCGGGGAACCTGGAACGGCTGACGAAGCTCAATAGTTTCTATGAAAGCCTGTTCAGTCGGTTAATTCCAAGAGTTGGCTCTTGATGTTTTTTTGCAACTTCTCAAAAGCNTTCACTTCTACTTGCCGAACTCGCTCTCGGCTAATGCCAAACTCAGAACCAAGTTCCTCTAGTGTCGCGGCGTTCTCTGATAAACGTCGTTTCTGGATTATATACTGTTCTCTTGGATTCAATGTTTCCATTGCCGACAAAAGGAGCTTACTTCTTTTATTTAATTCTTCTCTATCTGCATATACCTGTTCTTGGTCCTGAGACTCATCGACCAACCAATCTTGCCATTCGCCGTCCGATTCCAGCGATCGTGGCGCATTAAGGGAGTGATCTGGTCCTGAGAGCCTTGCATTCATGCTTACAACTTCGTGTTCAGGAACATCTAGGCGCGATGCTATTTCTTTAACGCTTTCAGGTGAAAGATCTCCCTCGTCTATAGCCTTCATTTGACCTTTCAGCTTGCGTAAATTGAAGAAAAGCTTTTTTTGAGCCGCTGTTGTTCCCATTTTCACTAGTGACCAAGAATGCAGGATATATTCCTGTATTGAAGCTCGTATCCACCACATCGCATAAGTTGCAAGCCTGAACCCTCGTTCCGGATCGAAGCGCTTAACTGCCTGCATCATTCCGATATTTCCTTCGGAAATTAATTCGGCGACAGGAAGCCCATAACCTCGGTAACCCATAGCGATTTTCGCCACTAGCCGTAAGTGGCTGGTTACGAGCTGGTGAGCTGCCTTGGTATCTTCAAGTTCTACCCATCTCCTAGCTAACATATATTCTTCGTTAGCTTGCAGCATTGGGAACTTTTGTATTTCATTCAGATACCTTGCAAGATTTCCTTCAGCTGTTAAATTTGGTAAGAGGGCGATGTTAGACGCCATTTCTACACTCCAGTTTTTCTTTCCATATTCTTGAAATGGGGATCAATCGTAGCATTTTAAAGGCACAAATTCAATTTTTTTGCAAAAAATTGATAAAATTAGATTAAATTGGTTTTGAGGAGTTCTGTTAACGACCGCATATCGTCTGGTAATTGACTAGTAAAACAGCAAACTTCCTTCGTTTTTGGATGTTTGAAGGACAATTTTCCGGCGTGTAATGCCTGACGTCCCATTAGCTTGATGTTGGTTTTGAGCTCGTTATTAACCCCTTCCCGCATTTTCCCACTTCCATAAACAGGATCGCCGATAATAGGGGAGCCAATATGACAAGCATGAACTCGTATCTGATGAGTCCGGCCAGTTTCTAATCTACAGTTTACTAGCGTTGCAGCGGGTCTAAATCGTTCAAGCACCTCAAAATTTGTTATAGCTGTTTTTCCGCCATTATTAACCACAGCCATTTTTTTTCTATTCTTTCTACTTCTGCCAATTGGCGCGTCGACTTGAAATACATGTTTTGCGGGACTTCCCCAAATTAGCGCTGTGTAAGTCCGTCGAATAACTCGGCTCGCAAATTGATGGACTAGGCTCTGATGGGCTTCATCAGTTTTAGCGACCACAATTAAGCCTGTAGTATCTTTATCCAAACGATGAACAATTCCTGGGCGTTTTACACCACCTATACCTGATAGGCTATTTCCACAGTGTGCTAATAAGGCATTAACCAATGTACCTGTCAATGCGCCTGGTGCCGGATGCACCACCATATTAGCAGGCTTATCAATAACTAATAAGCTATCGTCTTCATGAATGACAGTTAGATCTATATCTTCTGGGATTGGAGTTGGTTGAGCCGCCTCCGGAATAACAACACTATATTTTTGAAGATGTTTGACGATTGCAGAAGGGTCTCGTATGGTCTGACCATTTTGCATCACGTAACCGTTTAGTATGAGTTGTTTTAGCCTCGTTCTTGATAAAGCAGGGAGTTCGTCATTTGAATCTATCTTTTTGGCAAGCCAACGATCGAGCCTAGTTGGCGTGATTTTTAGTAAATCTTCTTCGACTATAAGTTCTAATTTTTCGCTGTTGATAGTATCCATGGATAATAAAATAAACCAAAATCATGAAGAGCTAAATAGGGATGGCTCTAAATCACTTCAATTTCTAAAAATACTCGTTGTGGTAATGGGGGTAATGATCATTGCTGGGGTAATTATTGTTATAGTCACCATATTTCAACGAATTACTTCAAAAACAAATTTTCCCTCTAAGGCTCCATATTCTATGGCGGAAGAAATGCCGAAAAGCTTTGAGCTAAAGGATGTTATGATAGGAGGTGGTAAAATAGGGGTGCAGTTTGAGGATGATAAGGGCAAAAGCTTCATAATTCTCTATAATGTGGATGACGGTAAGGAAATTGGGCGTCTCACATTTACCTTTTCTAAATGATTGGTCAGCCTAACTTGGAAGAAAACATTATAAACTTTGCTAGTGACAACACATCTGGGGTCGACCCGGAAATCTTTTCAGTTTTGGAACAAGCTGCTAAGTCGTCATCGATGCCTTATGGAGATGATGTTTTTACATCTAAATTACAAATGAGAGCGAACGAGATCTTTGAAAAACAAGTTACAATATTCCCAGTTGCAACAGGATCTGCTGCTAATGCGCTGGCACTTTCGGTAGTTTGTCCTCCATATGGATCAGTATACTGTCATAGAGAATCTCATTTAGAGGAAGACGAGTGTGCCGCGCCCGAGTTCTATATAGGCGGCGGTAAATTATCTCTATTATCCGGAGAGAAGGCAAAATTTTCGGCGGAAAGTTTAAAAGCAAAGCTGGAAGTTAAGTCACCGGCCCCTCCTGTTCATCATTCGCCTGCGGCTGCCGTGAGCATCACCCAAGCTACTGAATTAGGATCAGTTTACTCCATAGACGACATCGCTGCTATTTCTGATGTAGCAAGATATCATAAATTATCGTTACACATGGATGGGGCAAGGATAGCGAACGCGATCGTCTCGTTGGGTGTAACGCCAGCGGAGGCCACGTGGAAGTCCGGCATTGACGTTTTATCGTTAGGAGCGACCAAGAATGGCGTCTTTGCCGCTGAGGCAGTTATTTTTTTCGACCCTGAAAAAGCTGCTGATTTTGAATTTAGAAGAAAAAGAGGTGGTCATCTTTTCTCAAAATATAGATTTTTATCTTCGCAACTTCTGCCCTACCTAGAAGAAAACAAGTGGCTGAAACTTGCTGAAAACGCTAATTTAAGAGCTCAGCAGCTGGGAAAAGGGCTTCAAAAATTGTCACAGTTTAGCATTCTACACGAAGTAGAGACGAATATGGTTTTCGTNAAAATGCCGGCATCACTTTTAGAGGACTTCGAGAGGAANAATTGTTTATTCTATACATGGGGNCAAGATGAAGGATATATTTTTGCGCGTTTTGTCACCAGTTTTAATACAACGGAAAAGGAGGTTGATAGGTTTCTGGGAATTGCGTCGCAGCTGGTGAACTAATATGTTTGAAAAANACACAGGGGCGTGTTCGATATGCGTAGTCTTTTTANTTATACGCCNGCGACGTTTTCAAACCTTTTTCTAAATCNTTTAAAAACTTTGGTATTGGCAAATGACTCTTAATTTACCGAATGAAATGTTTGATGCAGAAGCTANTGGGCCCCTTGATGGTATTAGGGTGCTAGANTTATCGCGNCTAGTCTCAGGTAATATGGTTACCCACGTATTAGCTGATTATGGAGCGGATGTAATAAAAATTGAAAGACCAGGGGTCGGTGATGATCTCCGNAACTGGAAGACGGATGGTGTTAGCACACACTGGAAAGTTTANTGTCGNAACAAAAAAAGCNTAAGCCTTGATTTAAGAAAACCACTTGGTAAAGAATTGCTTTTGAAATTAGTCAANACGGCGGAGGTTNTAGTTGAAAACTTTAAACCNGGTACTNTGGAGAAGTGGGGNATAGGACCTAAAGTATTATTGGANCACAATTCNAAATTAGTAATTGTCAGAATTTCNGGCTGGGGGCAAACGGGCCCCTGGAGTCATAAGCCAGGTTTTGGAAGTCTTGTTGAAGCAATGTCGGGATTTGCTTCGATGAATGGTTTTGACGATCGACCTCCTGTGCTTCCACCTCTCGCGTTGGCTGACATGATAGCNGGACTTTATGGAGCATTTTCGGTAATGGTTGCGGTTAGGGAGGTTGAACAAAAAAAAGGTGNNGGTCAGATCATTGATCTTTCCCTATTTGAGCCCATCCTGTCGGTGTTGGGGCCAATTGCAGCAATTCATTCTATTTCAGGAGCAATACCAAAAAGGACAGGGAGCTTGTCCGAAACAACCTCACCGCGGAACGTGTATGAGTGCAAAGACGGAAAATTCGTAGCACTCTCTGCCTCTATGCAGGCTATGTCGGAACGATTAATGAAAACAATTGGTAAACCAGAGTTAATAAACGANCCTAGGTTTAAAACAAATACAGACAGGGTAAAAAATAATCATTTGNTGGATCCAATTGTTGCAAGTTTTATGAANTCTCACACGCAAAAAGAATGTTTAGACATTTTTGAAAAAGCAGATGTAACGGTAGGNGCGGTGGCGGATATAGAACAATTATCGTCTCACCCATATATNATTGAGCGCGGGTCGCTCGTAAACTTGCCTGACAGAGACGTTAAGTCAGGCGTGCTTCCAGGTCATGCAGCTATACCAAGATTGTCAGAGACGCCAGCAAAGATGAGAAGTGAGGCACCAGATATTGGTGAAAATAATGAAGCAATATTTCGGGAAATTGGGCTTTCAAAATCTGATTTGAAAACCCTTGAAGAGCAAGGAGTCATTTGATGAAAGATAAGGATAAACCTCTATGGCGGTCGATGCTTTACGTGCCAGCAACTAGTGAGAAATTTATTGAAAAGGCCCATGAACGGGGTGCTGATGCTATTAAAATAGATCTTGAAGATGCCGTTGCGCCCAAGGAAAAGGATGCAGCAAGAAAATTAGTTAAAGATGCGGCGCAACTTGTTTCTAGAGGGTCGGCAGATGTTTTAGTACGGATCAATAGGCCATTACGTATGGCGGTTGCCGATATTGAGTCATCTATTTGGCCCGAAGTTTATGGGTTGGTCTTGCCAAAGGTTGATTCTGCTGATCAAGTAAATTTTCTATGTGAAATTATTACTGAGCTTGAGGAGGAAAGGGGCCTGGATATTGGTCATACAAAACTCATGGTGCTAATAGAGACACCTCGTGGGTATTCCAATGTAAGGTCTATAGCTAGCTCATCAAAAAGATTATCCGCGATCGCACTGGGACAGGAGGATTTTTCCGCAGAAATGGGCATGCTTGAGCCAGAGGGCATGTCGCTCTTGAGTTATTACCAAACGGTCCAAGTAGCAGCAAGGGAGGCAGGAATACTTCCCATTGGTTATCCAGGCTCGATAGCAGAATTCACAGATTTAGACCTATTTAGATCCAATGCAATGGTCGCGCGCAGTTTAGGGTTCGATGGTGGTGCTTGTATACACCCTAGGCAAGTTCCAATCCTAAATGAGGCATTCACCCCAACAGAGACCGAAATCAATCGCGCGGAGGCGATGGTGAAAGTCTATGACGAGGCAATGGCGGCAGGGGATGGTGCGGTCGCTTTTGAGGGTAAAATGATTGATGTGCCTGTGGTCGCTCGTGCCCAAAGGGTCTTAGATATNCGTGATAAAATACGAGCAAAAAAGAANGCAGGGNTTTAANNGCTTGCTGCCGAACTCANAAGAANNAGCTTGGTAAAACCAGGAGACGAGTAATGCCTTCTTATCAATATATCTATGTTATGAATGGTCTTTCAAAAACCTTTACTGGTGGGAGAGAGATCTTAAAGAATATTAATCTTTCTTTTTTTCCGGGAGCAAAAATAGGTGTCTTGGGAACCAACGGAGCAGGTAAGTCCACGTTACTCAAAATNATGGCNGGCATTGACACCCAATTNGTTGGAGANGCNTGGGCTGNCGANGGAGTAAAAGTGGGATACTTACCTCAAGAACCAGAGTTAGAAGCNGGTAAAACTGTCCATGAGTTGGTGATGGAGGGCATGTCAGAAACGAAGATGATTTTGGATAGATTCAATGAAGTTAGTGCCAAGTTTGCTGAAGAAATGACCGATGAAGAGATGAATNCTCTTCTAGCAGAGCAGTCAGAACTACAAGAAAAAATTGATGCTGCCAACGCTTGGGATCTGGATAGACATGTTGAAATAGCGATGGACGCTTTGCGTTTACCTCCAAGCGATACAGATGTAGGGCCTTTGTCAGGGGGAGAAAAACGCCGTGTCGCCTTATGCCGATTATTGCTATCTGCCCCCGACCTTCTATTACTTGATGAGCCAACAAATCACCTTGACGCCGAATCTGTAGCCTGGTTGCAACGATTCCTTCACGATTTTCCGGGAACCGTCGTAACGGTAACGCATGATCGGTATTTTTTAGATGAAGTTGCAGGGTGGATACTAGAGCTTGATAGAGGGCAAGGAATTCCATTTGAGGGAAATTACTCAGGTTGGTTAGAACAAAAACAGAAACGTCTTCAGCAGGAGGGTAAGCAGGACGCAGCTAGGCAGAGATCGTTGGCTAATGAATTAGAGTGGGTCAGAGCCTCACCACGAGGACGACAGGCCAAGAGCAAGGCTCGCTTGACCGCCTATGAAGACCTTTTAAACCAAAACCAGGAAAAAGCGGTAGATAACGCCAAAATAGTCATTCCACCAGGTCCTCGTCTTGGAGGTCTAGTCATAGAATCACTTAACCTCGTAAAGGGGTTTTCAGATAGGCTTCTTGTAGATGATTTGTCTTTCAAATTACCGCCTGGAGGCATTGTGGGTGTTATAGGGCCGAATGGAGCAGGAAAAACAACATTGTTTCGAATGATTACGGGACAAGATAGCCCTGATTCCGGATCTATCAATGTAGGAGAAACGGTAAAGCTGGGGTATGTAGATCAATCAAGAGATGATCTAAATCCAAATTCAACAGTTTGGGAAGAGATTTCGGATGGGCTCGATGAAATTGAACTAGGCAAGCGGAAAATGCAGAGCCGGGCATACTGCGGGATGTTCAATTTTAGAGGGGCGGATCAGCAGAAAAAGGTCGGACAGCTGTCTGGTGGTGAAAGAAACCGTGTTCATCTTGCAAAAATGCTTAAGTCGGGGGCAAATCTTATATTATTAGATGAACCGACAAATGATTTGGATGTAGATACATTAAGAGCTTTAGAAGAAGCACTGCTTGAATTTGCTGGATGCGCAGTAGTCATCAGCCATGATCGTTGGTTTCTAGATAAGATTGCCACCCATATTTTGGCATTTGAGGGTGATAGTAACATTGAATGGTTTGAGGGTAACTATCAAGCTTATGAGGAGGACAGGCGTAGACGACTTGGTAGCGATGCAGACCAGCCGCATCGCATAAAATATAAGCCAATTATTCGAGCTTAATTAGATATTAGGGGGCACTGTGGAGTTTTTTAATTTGAACTTTCATTGCTGCCAGAAGTGATTCAAAACTTCCGTTATTGCGCCTTATTACCGCCGAATATTCGTTTCTTTGGGTAATGGCCATACTAATTCCAGCTATTACCACGTCCACTATCTTGAAACTATTTCCCTTTGGAACCAATCTCCAGACAATGTTTATATTGGCCTTTGGGTTCTTTGGATCAGCAAGCTGTGATTCTACAAAAATAAATTTCCGTTTTCCCAATTTATGACCCGAAACTATAATCTTTTGCTGTGAATACTCTATGAAACGCTTTGAATATGTCAGCTCGACTAAATTTTTAAAAAGGTTCAAATATTCTTTTTGTTGATCGGGGCTTGCAGTTTTCCAGGGGCGCCCCACAACAAATTTCGCAATCCATGGTAAATCAAATCCTCTTTCTACGAGTTTCATGAATTGCTGTTGGCGTGTCGCATTATCCAGCGATCTGTCTTGATTTAATTCAGCAACTTGGTTGCTTAAGGAGTTGATGAAATCCTGGGCATGCTTCCCTAATACGTTATCTTTTGCATGGGCCGCACTCATAATAATTAGGAGTCCGAAGATCGCACCAATGAACTTTTTCATAATTCTCACTCAGTAATTGCCTAGTTAGTTGGGAAATAATTACCTAATAACTATCTTCAATCTAGAAGTTTAAGGAATTGATCGTCAAAAGCATCTATCGTTTCCGTTGTTTCTGGACTGTTTTCTATCATTCCGTTGTTTATAGACGCGTTACGGCGTTGGCTATAAGTCGTTTTTACTCTCGTGTAATAATCGATAGAATTTTCCCTTAACTCGTCAATTTGTTTTGAATATTTTGCTCTGAAAGTAAGGGCTTCGAATGCCCCCCTAGTGCCACTAAAAATTGTCCTACTACTTTCGGTGCCTAAGTAATTTAATGGGTTGAGGAAAACGTCTACCGCTCGGCCTACACTATCTCTCAGATTTGTGGGTCCAAGGAGTGGTAAAACCAGGTATGGTCCTGACTGAAAACCATATGAGCCAAGTGTCTGACCAAAATCTTCACTCTGAAAACTTAATCCATACTTAGCCTTTAAATCTACGTGCCCTAGATAGAACGACTGTAAAGCGAAGTATTTTAATGTTTTTTCTGCTTGGTTGAAATTTCCCTGCAAAAGATTGTTAGCAAGTGCGTTTGGTGTATCCAGCCATTGTAAAAAATTGTCTATATCATTTTGCAGTAATTTGGGTGTGATTCGTCTATAGAATAAAGATACTGGCCGAAGAAGCGCTTGGTCCACAGTGTCGTTAGCGCTAAAGACTTTACGGTTTATCAGTTCAAAGGGATCGTCATGAAACTCTAAACTTGTCGTATTGCAAGAAGTTAACGAAATACTGCTCAATAAAAGACAGTAATAAATGATTTTTTTATACATTATCGACAATCTTGATTAACCTCAGCAGTATCAAAGTATCGTGTATTATTAAGTTCAAAGCTTTTTCTCAGTTTAAATCTCAATGGGGCAACCAGTGTCTTAATTCCTAATACTAAGCATTCATTTATTCGTATTTTAGGACAAGTGCGTTACAAGAAGCAGACTATCGTACTTATGCTCGTTTTATAGCAAAAAATTGCCGTTCAAGAAAAACAAATAATGCTCAAGTTTGGAGTTAATAGCTCTGATGGGCTTCATTTCTTTAAATAAATGTTGCGGTATAGGGGTTTCGATATGATAGGAATAAAATATACTGGTATTTGAATAACCGCTAGGAATAACCAGAGATTTTCATAAAATGCTCCACTAGCAACAGGTAACAATAGTGCTAGGTTTCTACTTCCACTGGCGAGGGCTATTGTGCCTGAAGTTGACCTATCAAATTTACAAAACACAATGGCACAGATTACCTGCGATAAAATGCAAACTAAAGTTGCGGCTAGAAAAAATGTCAACACTCGCGATGGTTCAGTTGGCCAGACGTTGTGAATGCCGCCCATTATTGTCACAGCAAAAAATGCCATTAAAATTACTATTAGACCGCCCGCTGCAGAATCGACTCTTTTAGCCACCTGTTTTCCTAAGAACATTCGAAGAGCCTGTGCTCCCAATGTGCAAAGGCACACAATTATCATCAATTTAANCGATATAGATATGGGATCAATATTNATATTGTTATCAGTTAGTAGTGCCAGTAANATTGGNAGTGTTAGTGTAAATGCNAGNGTTGCTAATAATAANATTAAAAGAGCTGCNGTCCCGTTTAAGCCGATNAATAAAGCAAGACCCGGCATCGAAACCAGTGGCGGGCAACTTCCCCANGCCACAAGGATAGTTTTAAGTTCTACAGGAATATTTATCAGTTCTATTGCAAGAAAAATCAGCAGCGGAATTATAATCAATATGAAAAACGTTCCGCAAAATAATAGCCGTATATTTGTAAAGGCGATCAATATGTCGTCTGGATCTAGCCGAAATATTGAAACGGTTAACATCAGGATGACGGTTGTTTCAGCAAAGGGTTTTGTAAGAATGGTAAGGTTAGGAAATAATAACCCTATTATGACACCAGACGGCATTAACCATGTACCATAATGGTCGATTCTGCTGAAGAGTTTTAAAAAGTGCGCCAAGTGGTACCTGCAAAAATATCATCTAAATTTCTTGGACGGTTTGATTTCATGTTTCCCTTAGGCTGATTTTTTTGAAATCAGCCCTGTTCAACTCATAAATTAAATTAGATTGATCCTGAGTAAATCCGAGTTTTTCATAAAATTTGCGTGCCTCATTATAAGATCGAACCTCTAGGTCTATTCTAGCGCAATCATTTTTTTTTGCTTCCTTTGCTAGGTAGCTCAGGAGGTGGCGTCCTACACCACTGCGCCGACTAGCCTTTGACACTATTATATCGTGGAGGTTCAGAACTTTACGTCCGGCCCAAGTACTGTAGGTAAAAAAATACACAGCTATGCCTATTGTCTTGCCAGCATCGTGAGCTAAGATTACGTGAAATTTTGGGCTTGAACCGAAACCGTCACGGCGGATATCAGCAGGAGTGGCTTGCACTTCTCCTTTAAAACCAAGGTAGTCAGCAAGCTCCGATATAAAAGTGTGAATAGTATCGCAATCTTCTATTGTGCCTGGTCTTACCTGTATATTCATGTCTACACGTTCTTCGTAAAATTAATTAATAAGTTCTGCTATGAGAGTAAAAACAGAAATCGTTAGTAGTGTTGCATTAAATTCCTACGAAATTTAATATTTGAGTTATTCAAAAGTTATATTTTGAATTCTTATAGTATGATTTTTTTAACGACTCATATACTAACAAATAGGATACATAAATTTTAAAAAATTTACTAACAGGCTGGGATGATCGCATAGATGCCAAGCTTAAACTTCAGTAATGAATCAAATTCTAAGAATGCTGGCAATACGTCTAACGCGGGATATTTGCAAGGATTGAATTCAAAACAATTAGAGGCTGTGGAGGCAGTTGACGGCGCCGTACTAGTCCTAGCAGGCGCAGGAACCGGAAAAACACGGGTTTTAACAGCAAGGCTAGCCCATCTTATTGCCCAAAAAGTAGCAATGCCGTGGTCAATATTAGCAGTAACATTTACGAATAAAGCTGCGAGGGAGATGCGTGAACGCGTCACGAACATTATTGGTCCGATGGCAGAACAAGTATGGCTGGGTACTTTTCACTCCTTGGGAGCGCGTATACTGAGACGGCATGCGGAGCTTGTAAACCTCAAACCTAATTTCACAATTCTAGACACGGATGATCAGATCAGGCTCATTAAGCAAATAATGCAGGCTGAGAATTTAGATGAAAAAAAATGGCCACCAAGAGTTTTATCTGGAGTTATTCAGAGATGGAAAGACCGGGGACTTACGCCAGAAAAAGTAAGTGATGATGAGGCTAAACAGTACTCGGATGTGAAATTAGCAGAAATTTATAATCAGTATCAGGACCGGCTTTCTGTTCTTAATGCAGCGGACTTTGGAGATTTATTGTTGCACTGCCTAACTATTTTTCAACAAAACCCTGATGTTTTAAAGGATTATCAGAACCGGCTAACCCACTTACTAGTTGATGAATATCAAGACACAAACGTAGCTCAATACTTGTGGTTACGTTTTTTGGCACAGGGTAGACAAAATATCTGCTGTGTAGGTGACGATGATCAATCAATATATGGCTGGCGTGGTGCTGAGGTTGGAAATATTCTCCGTTTTGAGAACGATTTTCCTGGATCTAAAGTTATCCGTCTTGAGCAAAATTACAGATCGACTTCAAGAGTTTTAACAGCAGCTTCAGGATTGATAGCGCATAACGAAGATCGATTAGGAAAAACCCTTTGGACTGACGGAAATGATGGGGATAAAATTATCGTCAGAGGTGTATGGGATGGAGAAGCCGAGGCGCGGACAGTTGGTGATCAGGTGGAGACATATCAACGAAAAGGTGTCTCACTTAACGAGATGGCCATACTAGTTAGGGCCAGTTTCCAAACAAGAGAATTTGAAGAAAGATTTTTAACGCTTGGTGTCCCGTACCAGGTCATAGGAGGGGCTAGGTTTTATGAACGTATGGAAATTCGTGACGCTATAGCTTACTTGCGTGTGATATATCAGCCGGACGATGATTTAGCATTGGAGCGAATACTCAATAAGCCGAAACGTGGTATTGGTCTCGCCTCGCTCCAATCAATCCACCAGCTGGCTCGACTGGAATCTATATCCCTTTGGCTGGCAATTGCCAAAATAGTTGACACTGATGAGCTACGGCCTGCAGCTCGGAAAAGTCTAGCTAAGTTAATTGATGATTTCACCAGGTGGCGTTCAATGCTTGATCATAGTGATCATATAGAACTTGCTGGTACTGTTCTTGATGAATCTGGTTATACGGAGATGTTGTTAAAAGATAAATCGCCCGAAGCACCAGGTCGACTGGAAAATTTGAAAGAACTTGTGAGTGCTCTAGAAGAATTTGAAGGGTTAGGTCAATTTCTAGAGCATATAAGCCTTGTAATGGAAAATGCCGAGGATGATACGACCGAGCAAATAAGTTTGATGACACTTCATGCTGCTAAAGGCCTTGAATTTGACAAGATATTTCTTCCTGGTTGGGAGGAAGGCGTTTTCCCAAACCAAAGATCATTGGATGAGAGTGGTGCTAAGGGTTTAGAGGAAGAAAGGAGGTTAGCTTATGTTGGCTTAACCCGCGCACGAGAAACAGTAGAGATAAGTTTTGCGGCAAACCGAAGGATTTATGGTAATTGGCAGAGCTCCATACCGTCGCGATTTATATCGGAAATTCCCGAAAGTGAAATAGAACAATTTGACGAAATGGGTTTATCGGGTGACTTTTTTGTTGGAGCAGTGCCATCAGAGGCTTGGGAAGTGGACGACTTCTTAGATCAAACGCAGTTGCAGAGTACGAAGAAACGTCAGCGATTAAATGTAAAGACTGAAACTCCCTTAAACATCAAGATCGCACTAGAGGATAGATCTCGTGTTGACGTCACTGTCGACGAAACATTTTTTGCACCAGGCGATCGGGTGTTTCATCAAAAATTTGGAATGGGTACTGTAAAACGCTCAGACGGTGACAAACTAGAAATTGCTTTTGATAAAGCAGGCGAGAAGAAAGTTATTTCAAGGTTTGTAAAGCAGCTATGAACAAGCGCTTGCAAATAAATATTAAAGTGCTTCAAAAAGATATAAACATTGTCTCTAAAAGATTAGAATTTTATACTGATGCGCTTTCAACATTTCAATCGAGTGGGACAGAATTTTGGGAAATTAACGGGATTACAAAAACAACTTCTGATGAGGATGAAGTAAACGCNGTCGTAAGAGAATTGGTGCANCAACTTAATCTTCAACCTACAGATTTCAGTATCGAANTGTTANNAGACCGAGATTGGTTAGCCGAAAATAGGACNTCATTTCCCTGTTTATATTANGGCCGGTTTTTAATNCATGGCTCGCATAATAGGCCAAAAANCGCAAATGGATANTTAAATATAGAGTTAGAGGCGGGNAGAGCNTTTGGGTCAGGGAGTCACGAGAGCACAGCAGGTTGTTTGTTATCGCTCTTACATTTATTTAAAATNANTTCACCNAAGAGGGTTATGGACCTTGGCTGCGGGTCAGGAATTCTTTCGATCGCTTCTGTAAAACTTTGGCCTTCCGCATTGATCCTTGCGTTGGATATAGATGATGACGCGGTTGAAACAACGTTGGAAAACATCAAGGTTAATAACGTATGGCGGCAGGTTAGATGCAAACACAGCAATGGGTTTCCTCGGGCCCGGCCCGGAACGAGTAAAAAATATGATCTTATAGTGGCAAATATTNTGGCGCAGCCTCTCATCGCCCTNGCGCCTCATTCCNCTAGTTTCTTGCGGGTTGGAGGCCATATAGTTTTNAGTGGTCTTTTGAGAACCCAAGAGAGAGAGATTTTAGCAGTGTATAATTCTCTTGGATTTAGACTATTATCAAGAAAAAGATTGAAGGAGTGGACCACTTTCATTCTNAAATATAANAGGACATNAATTATTGTGTNCCGAATTAANNGNGTGATNTCGATATACCATTGAGAAAAGGNAAAAGGTTAGATGTTGGGGGAAGAANAAACTTACGCTCTNAAAAACCAAAAGCTGTCATTAGACAGGTTATCAGACNAACTAAATGAACTTCTGAAATCAAATAATATCTCAAAGTCTCTTTCCGATATTTTTTCTATCATCGATGGGGTAAATGCGTCAGCTTTGCCTCAAACTGATAACAGTTGGATGTCGATGGTCTTACATCCGATGCCCTCCCAACTTGCGAAAACGCTCGATGCAATACGAAAGAATAGATTTTTGAGCTCCGTCAAAAACACCCCTGCCTTTATTGAGGAGNGACTGGTTTCACTTCGAAAAGTGATGGAGAAGCAAAATTTGCATGGTTATTTAATCCCGAGGGCTGACGAATATCAGAGTGAATACTTACCAAAGTCTTCGCAACGCCTCGCGTGGCTAACAGGCTTTGATGGTTCAGCTGGCTTCGCGNTTGTACTAAAGCAACGGGCAGCAATCTTTANTGATGGACGCTATACACTTCAGATAAGGGACCAGGTAGATGAGAAACATTTTGAAATATACAATACTGCAGAAATGCTACCTCTAGACTGGTTAGAATCCAATTTGAGGAAAAATGATCGTATTGGTTTTGATCCCTGGCTTCATACGTGTAATGAAGTAGTAAAAATTTCTACCGTACTCGCATCAAAAGATGCCGAAGCAATAAANTTGTCTAAAAATTTGATCGACGAAATTTGGTTGGATAGACCTCCCGTTCCGTTAGGGCCCATCACTCCTCATCCTGAAATCTATGCAGGGGAAGCATTTGCATCCAAATTTGACACCATTANCGTTGAAATGATGAAGAATGAGGAGGACGTGGCAATAATATCATCGCCAGAATCGATCGCTTGGTTGTTGAACATAAGAGGTTCAGATGTTGCACGAACACCGTTNCCCTTGTCTTTTTTGATGTTAANTAAAGAAGGCCANGCAAAGCTATTTGTAGACCAAAGAAAAATTGTCGAAGAAACACGAAATCATCTTGGAAATGCAGTGTCAATTTTACCAATTAAGGAGTTTGGCTCCGAGTTAAATATCTTGGCACGTGGCAGCAAAAAAATACGCTTAGACCCAAAGACGTGCCCAGCTTGGGTCGCAGAGATATTTAATTCCGCANCGATAAGTATAGTCCACGGAGATGATCCAACACTGATACCAAAAGCAACGAAAAACAAGGTGGAACTGGCAGGGACGCGCGCTGCTCATATCCGCGATGGGGCCGCTTTTGTTAGGTTTNTGCATTGGTTCTCACTTAATGCAAGACAAGGGCAGCTNGACGAAATAATTACGGCTACAAAATTACAAAATTTCCGCGAAAAAGATCCACTNTTCAAGGACCTTAGTTTCGATACGATTTCAGGTTCTGGACCNAACGGTGCGATAGTGCATTATCGTGTAACGGAAGANTCAAATAGAACTATTNNGTTGGGAGATTTGTACCTNGTTGACTCNGGAGCNCAATATNTAGATGGGACNACGGATATCACCAGAACNATAGCAGTCGGTGATCCTGGTGACGAAGCAAAAAATTATTTTACGCGAGTTCTGAAGGGTCACATCGCGATAGCATCAAGTAAATTCCCNGTTGGNACAAACGGNTCNCAGTTGGATGCGCTCGCAAGGNCACCTCTTTGGGCTATTGGTGCAGATTACGATCATGGAACTGGTCACGGNGTTGGTTCATATCTAGGGGTACATGAGGGACCACAACGTATATCAAAACTACCTAACTCAGTGNCGTTGCNACCTGGCATGATAGTTTCCAATGAGCCGGGCTATTATAAATCGGGCGCNTACGGCATCAGGTTGGAAAATCTTTTGGTGGTTCAGTCTGAAATAATTCCCAATTCNGAACGCGCAATGCTAAGTTTTGAGACGATAACATTGGCTCCGTTCGACAGGAGCATGATTCTTAATGAATTACTGGATGATCATGAAAAAGGTTGGCTGAATAATTATCATGCATGGGTTCGTAATGAGTTACTGCCTTTGTTAAATACCAACGATGGCGCATGGTTGATAGATGCTACTGCNCCACTTTAGCCAGATTAGTTATGGACTGGGATACTTAATGACTTATGAAACTATTAAATACGCTGTAAATGACGNGGTGGCAAAAATTGAANTTAACAGACCAGANGCTGGAAACTCTATNAATAGAAAATTTGCTCATGAATTTATGGATGTTGCTATAAAGTCCACNACNGATNCGAGTGTTAGATGCATTGTGATANGGGCAGCNGNCTCAATGTATAGTTTCGGNGGTGACTTAAAATTTTTTTCAACTGAAATGGATAAAATTGAAGGTACACTCNTAGAATTAACAGCCGTTCTGCACCAGGGAATACAGCGCTTCCACAATTGTAAAGCCCCCGTCATCATAGTGGTTGAAGGGATGGCTGCCGGGGGAGGGTTTAGCTTGGCGTTATTTGCTGACATCGTTTTTGCATCCAGATCATCGAAATTCACGATGGCATATACAAACGCTGGTTTATCGCCCGACGGGAGCTCCTCATATTATCTTCCTCGACTTNTTGGACTCAGAAGGGCGCAGGAATTAATGCTTACNAATAGAGTTNTGTCTGCTGAGGAAGCGCAAGAATGGGGTATCGTTACCTACGTCTGCGATGGTGAGCAATTGGATGGGGAAGTAGAAAAATTGGCAAGTAAACTTGCTTCTGGGCCGACCAGAGCTTATGGAGCCGTAAAGCAATTACTGGCCCGTACTTATGATCAATCTTTAGAAGTTCAACTAGAGCAAGANTCCCGATTAATTGCTCAGATGGCTGATTCAAGAGATGGACGAGAAGGACTTGATGCTTTTCTCAACAAGCGGAAACCGAATTTTAAGGGCCATTAGAACCGNTTAANTAGTGATGAAAAGATCTATACTCAGCAATAGTAGCTCTAAGTAAATAATTATCTTTTTTATCACTAACAAAAATTTTAGCTAATTATTGATGGTATAGCTTATAGCTTGCCAGCCAAACTCATTAATGACTAAAGATGCGCACTTCGCTATGGTTTGGTGAATGATAAAATCCTGAGAATCATATGTGTTCCGAGCTTGCGAAGCCGTTATAAATTGCCCAACAAATTTGCCATTCAGTGTTAGCGGGCTGTACATAGCGGAGCCCA
>PCAV01000004.1 GCA_002730675.1 Rhodospirillaceae bacterium
TGACATTGCGTCAGGTGGCATTGCCGCCATCATGTCCGCATCCATACCCTGCATTGCTTCCGGCGGCATTGCAGCCATCATCTCAGGGCCCATAGCTGACATTGCGTCAGGTGGCATTGCCGCCATCATGTCCGCATCCATACCCTGCATTGCTTCCGGCGGCATTGCAGCCATCATATCAGGGCCCATAGCTGACATTGCGTCAGGTGGCATTGCCGCCATCATATCCGCATCCATACCCTGCATTGCGTCAGGTGGGCAGGCAGCCATCATATCAGCATCCATACCACCCATTGCATCAGGTGGCATTGCCGCCATCATATCAGCATCCATACCACCCATTGCATCAGGTGGCATTGCAGCAATGTCCGCGGCCGTCGCAGCCCCCATGTCGGCTGCCGGCATATCAGCCATTGTAGTCGCATCCAGCGTAGCCGGATCTAGGTTATTACCAATCGGCATCTAAAATTCTCCTTCAAAAATTAAAGATTTAGAGCCATCAAAAGGCCTGATGGCCAAAAAAACATATGTTAGGATAAAAGTAGCCTCTAAAGCCAACATGAGTCTAGTGAGTTTTCTCACAATCAGTCTTCAAAAAAAAGCGGGGAATAACTCCCCGCTTTATAAATTACTAACCAACTACTGGATCATCGGGTGGTGGCGGAACATCACCCGGATCCGGCGCCGCAGGACCTGGGTCAGGAGCAGTTGGCGCCGCTACCGGATCAGGCGCCGGTGCTGGTCCTTGTGAGGCCGCAGCGTCAGCAGCACCTCCGACAGCGTCCGCAACTGGATCAAATGGCGCGGGAGCTGCCCATGCATCTGGACCAGGTCCAAAAGCCGAGTCAAGTGCTGAACCTGTTTCAGGAGGTATTCCAACAAAATTTGCACCAGGATCGGTAAAGCCCGCTACTGGTGGTGGCGCGAAACTGGGATCTTGTATTAACCCGCCATCAGGACCCGGGACTAAAGGCGCCCCCGGACCTGCAAAGGCGCCTACACCTAGTTCATTACCACCGACCGGGGGCAATGCACCCGGGTCAAAAAAATCTGCTGGGGGTGCTGTAAAAAAGTCCCCACCCGGAGGTTGCGGTATTGTAAAACCTTCCGGGTTCGGATCCGGAAGTCCAAATTCCGGTGGAGCAAACCCTCCGCCTGCTGGGTCGAATTGTGGCGCCGCTGGCATACCCGGCTGATCCATTCCCGGCGTGCCAGGTGGTGGCACAAAGCCAGGAACGCCCGCAGCTGCTGGGTCCAACCCAACTGAAGTTGCCAAGGTTGAGAAGGCTTCAAAGCCCGGCATTCCTGCTTCTGGCGGTATAAATGCTGGATCCCCAAAAGGTGGAGGAGGGAAAAAATTTGGATCGGCGGCCACACAAGAACCATCTGGACCAAATACCATCGCACCTTCTTGCATCATTGCCGGGTTAACCATTGGAACACCACCCGGCCCTAACATCATCGCATCGCCCAAAACCGGAGGCTGAATTAAAGTACCATCTGGCCCCTGCGCCATAGCTGGAGCAGCAAAACCCTCGGGCATTCCACCAGCGAAACCAGCCTCTAACGGCCCCTGAAATGCGGGACTTGCCGCAATTAGCGCTGGGTCTCCCAACAACGCGGGTCCTGCGTCCATCATTCCCTGAGCTCCGGCCATAGCAGCCAATGGGTCGGCTCCGGTAGCAACAGCGTCCGTAAAAGTGGCTTGTACAGAAGTCATTGTATCCAAAAAGGGCCCTGGAGCAGTTGGATCGATACCCATCTCTTGAGCAGCTGTTTCAGCCGCTGCCTTGCCTATTGCAAAGGCCTCAGCCGGAGATGACCCAGCCTGAATAGCTGCATCATATGCTGATCCCATTGCATTAGATATTAAAGAAGTCGCATCTCCGCCACCTATTCCTGGCTCCATTCCCATATTTGTCGCGGCTTGGCCAGCCGCGCTGGTCATTGCAGCTGCGGGGTCTGTACCACCCGCCACAGCATCATTAAAAGTGGCTTGTGCCGTTGCCAAGTTCGCTGCGACATCTGCAGCAGGAACACCCATTTCAATGGCTACCTCCGTGCAGGCCGCCTCCGCCTGAGCAAATGCTTCAGCGGGGGGAACACCATCTGCAACTGCTTGTTGAAAGGTAGCGCTCATTACATCAGTAAATGCTGTTGGAGCAACTTCTGCTGCGGCTCCTGGAGCGCCTCCATCTTCTACACTCATATCTCTTCTCCCTTTTTACTAACTATTTTCGACGTGATACGACGTCCCAAAAAAACCGCCCGAGATCTAACATTAAGTAAAGTTGGTCAACGAAAATGAGTCAAGTGCGAAAACTCACATCAAACTGCCAACAGTCCGAGACAAGTTCGCCTTCGGGCAAATAATATGTAAAAGCCACTTAATCGAAACCCTTAAAATTAATTCCTAAAGCGAAAGCGTTTAACCCCTTATTACTGAACCCAACAAAACACTTTAGAAACGGCTAATTTTCTTCTTAAAGATTCGCCAAATTTAAAAAACTGTTGCCGATTGATGTTATTATCAAACTTTACTCCACTATCCGTGGGCTTGTACGAAGCATCTCGTCTAAGCATGTCCTCCAAACCTATTGGAGCCGCAGTAAAAATTCTCCCACGACGACGTGCTTCAACTACAGAAACACCAATGATTTTTCCATCTTTATTGATAACCGGTCCACCGCTTATGCCGCCAAGGGAACCAGAAAAGTTTGGAACCCGGCGAATTTCTGCCCAAGCTAAGACGGGTTCTTTATGTCTCGTGCGCCGACCAGGATTAATATTTGCTCGACCGAGCAAAGAGGAGTGTATAGCTGCTGGTTTTCCCTGCGGGTAGCCAAAATGAAATCCATCCTGGCCCAGTAAAAGATTTTCTTTATCGAATGAGAAATTTGGGGCCGCAATGCTGGTATCGAAAATTGCCAAATCATGAAATGGGTTAATAACTGGGTTTTTCCCTCGGGAAATCTTTTTCGGACCAGATTTAATTCCAAATTTATTGCAGCCCTCTATTACATGCCTTGCTGTCATCCAAACGCCTTTGCCAATCGAAAAAGCAGTACCCGTGCTATTTCCTTTTACCGACGGCATCAAATTTAATGTAGGATCTTTGCTTGAAACTGCTGGCAAAGTTTGTTTTGGGCCAACGCTTCTTGGGCGTCTTTGCTCTGTGATATCGCTGATTGCAGGCCGGCGAGGATCCCACCTCTCGGGAGCCGGATTGTGTCTTCCTGAACTATCGCTGTCCTGAAAAACAAAAGATAATACAAATATAACAAGGCAACCAACTAACCCCAACCTATCCGGACGCAGCATTATCTTACCTCAAAGTCTAATAGATCATTTTTTATTGCAGAACTAGCCAACTTTTCTGACGCTTTTGCTCGAAAATCATGATCTTTAATGATTTTCGCTAACCATTGTTCAAAACTCTTATTCTCGCAAT
The DNA here is from genome assembly GCA_002730675.1 of Rhodospirillaceae bacterium. Taxonomy (GTDB): domain Bacteria; phylum Pseudomonadota; class Alphaproteobacteria; order Thalassobaculales; family Thalassobaculaceae. The sequence continues at coordinate 3,452 of PCAV01000004.1, forward strand.
TCATATGATATACACGTGTCAATAGTGTTTTTTGATCCGCAGAGAGAAATTTCCGTTCTAAGGCATTTACTTCTTTCAAAACGATCGGACTACCGTCAAGATTAGCGCACCCATTTCGTCCCAAGTAGCACCCAATACGTTTAGCAGAACGATCATTACCTAAGTCAATTCGCAAAGAGGACGACTCTCCATAATCATAACTTTTGCCGAGAGCCTCTGTTTGGTGCATGCGCTCCAATTGGTGGGGCATTAACCAGGTTACTGATACATCAACCAAGGTGCCATCAGATTGCCCTAAGACCGCAGGAATAGATCCATAGGATGCGATATGGGCGGAATAAAAAACATCATAATCCCGCAACGTTGCCTTGGTTACAGGTATTGTCTCGTTCATACCAAATTTTCTGAGTAGTTGTTCTGGAGATCGATTTGAGCCAACGGCTAAGACTGCCTGCCGATCAATTAGAGAACTATCATCCTCGAGCTTAGTGATAGTGCCATCAGTAAAGAGAAAGTCTCCCTCTATTTGCGCGTATGGGTAGCTTAAGGCTCTATCAAACATTCAAAACAACTCTAACTGCCCATTACTTTTGAGTGAAAAAGCCTCATGATAAAATCTTTATTTATGACATTTATTCGGTAAAGATAGTGTTTCGATCGAAAAAATAAACAAAATCTATTTAGCACTAAAATTTTAGAGCAGGGGTAGAAATGGAAGATAACCCATCCTCATTTAGCCAATATAATGCTGCTGATGATCTTATTTCACGCAATTTAAAAGCGGGTCGTGGCAATAAAATAGCTTTTCGCGACAGAAGCGGTGTCCATAGCTACCTTGATATAGAGGAAAGGACGAACCAATTCGCCAACCTCTTGATTTCTATGAATATAAAACAAGAATCCAGACTGATCCTTGTTATGTCAGACTCTGCTGACCTGGTAATATGTTTTTTAGGTGCCATAAAAGCTGGAGTAGTTCCTGTTCCTCTAAACACGCGACTGTCATCCGAAGACTATGCCTACATATTTTCAGATAGCCGCGCAGACGCTTGCGTAATATCAGAACATCTAGTTGACATTGTATCAAAAAATGTTCCCGAACCAGCTAGGGTACTTGTCGATGGTAGTAGTGATGCCTATCCAACTCTTGCCTCGGTTTTAGAGTCCGCTGACAAAACCAGGGTAATCGCCTCTACCAAACCGGACGATGTATGCTTCTGGCTTTACACATCAGGTACCACAGGGTCACCGAAAGGCGTCGTTCATCTTCATTCCCACCTCGCACCAACCGCAGATCTCTATGCTATACCTATTCTAAATATCAGTGAGGACGATGTTGTTTTTTCTGCAGCAAAACTGTTTTTTGCTTACGGGCTGGGGAATGCACTCACCTTTCCAATGGCAGTGGGAGCTAGTGCCATTTTACTAGAAGGCCCCCCGGAACCCGTGAGAATTAACAAGATTTTTTTAGAAGAGAAGCCAACGCTTTTTTTTGGCGTCCCCACCTTATTTGCGATGCTGCTAGCGAGCGACAACCTACCAACGAAAGATAAACATGATATTAGGCTTTGTATATCTGCGGGGGAACCGCTTCCTTCAGACCTATTAGCACGATGGCAAAGCAAATTTGGAGTCGATATTTTAGATGGTCTTGGAACTACAGAAATGCTGCATATTTTTGTCTCAAATCGGCCAGATGAAATTACACCAGGATCAACAGGGCGTGTGGTTCCAGGGTATCAAATACGTCTTATAAACGATAACAACGAGATTTGTGCTCCAGGTGAAATGGGTGTTTTGGAGGTAAGTGGACCAAGCTCCGCTCTTATGTATTGGGGACAACGTCAAAAAACCAAAGACACCTTCAGAGGATCTTGGACTAGAACGGGTGACAATTATTTCATTTCCGAAGAAGGGGTGATGACGTATGGGGGACGAAATGACGATATGCTGAAAGTTGGAGGTATTTACGTCTCACCTTTTGAAGTGGAAGCGGCATTAATTAAACATGAGGCCGTTTTAGAGGCTGCTGTTGTAGGCAAAAACGACCATGACGGCCTCGTCAAGCCGAAGGGATTTATAGTTTTAAACAAAAACTTTGCTGGCTCAGATGAATTGGCCTCTGAATTAATAAATTTTGTTAAAACTAACTTGGCGGAATATAAATATCCTCGTTGGATCGAGTTTTTGGATGAGCTTCCTAAGACTGCTACAGGAAAAATTCAAAGATTTAAGTTGCGAACAGCTAGCTAAGAGACTGCATTGTCCGATAAATACACTTTGGAAAAGATAGAGATTCTTGGCGGCGTTTTAGAATACATCTACATTCCTGGGAAAAAAGATCTCCCAACACTGATCATGTTGCATGAGGGGTTGGGATCTATATCCACTTGGAAAGAATTTCCAAAACAAGTCTCAAACACTATCCAAAATCCCATTCTGTTATACTCACGACATGGTTATGGCTCGTCCCATTTCATAAAGCAGAGATTTTGCAACTCCTACATGCACGATGAGGCTTTGAAGGTATTGCCAGTTTTGCTCTCACGTCTAAAAATAAGCCGGGCCATATTATATGGTCATAGCGATGGAGCATCGATAGCGGCTATATTTGCAGGTTCAAGACCAGCAACTACTATCGAAGGGGTTATTCTAGAAGCCCCGCATGTTTTCGTTGAAGAAATATCTTTAGAAGGCATCAAAATGGCTAAACTTGCTTTTAAAAATGGCAAGTTTAGGCGCGGCCTCAAAAAGCATCACCATGATCCTGACCGTACGTTTAAAAATTGGAGCGAAGTTTGGCTAGAACCAAACTTTTTAAATTGGAATATACAGGACTATGTGAGAAATATTTCAGCGCCTGTACTTCTTATACAGGGAGAAAATGATGCTTATGGTAGCTTGAAACAGCTAGATGCTATTGAGTCCGATCTGAAAGTTGAATGTTCAAGGATTGTTCTAGAAGGTATAGGTCATAGCCCTCATAAAGAAGAACCAGAAAGTGTGTTACATGCATTAAAGATTTTTATTAAAGAACGTTGATTATACGTGCTTTTTTGAGCATTCTTAATATTGAAATCACACAACTTTACATGCGATAGGAAATTCTATGCAACCATTAACTGGGGTCCGNGTTTTAGCGGTTGAACAATATGGCGCTGGGCCCTTTGGTACGATGTATCTCGCCAATCAAGGTGCCGAAGTTATAAAAATAGAAAACCCTCGAGACGGGGGCGATATGTCGAGGGCAGTGGGCCCTTATTTTCTAGGACCAGGCGATAGTGAATTTTTTCAAAGCTTTAACGCCAATAAACACAGTATGACGATTGACCTGCAAAAAGATGAAGGTCAGCAATTATTCCATGAATTGGTAAAGACTGCAGATGCTGTATCCAATAATCTAAGAGGCGATGTGCCAGAGAAATTAGGGCTCGATTACAATTCTCTGAAATCAGTGAACCCAAAGATCGTTTGTGCCCACCTTACAGCATATGGAAGGACCGGCTCCCGAAGCAATTGGCCCGGCTTTGATTACCTTATGCAGGCGGAAGCTGGTTGGTTTTCAGTAACTGGCGAACCAGGAACACCGCCTGCGCGGTTTGGATTATCCGTGGTTGACATGATGACGGGGCTGGCAATGGCCTTTGGGTTAGTTTCGGCGGTTGTAGCAGCTCGCTCCAGCGGGACTGGCCGCGATATGGATGTATCACTTTTTGATCTTGCGCTTCACAATACAAATTATCTCGCCACTTGGTATTTGAATGAAGGAGTTGTTACGGAGAGATTACAGAGATCCGCGCACCCTTCCCTAACGCCCTGTCAACTTTACAAAACGGCGAACGGCTGGATATTCATAATGTGTAACAAAGAAAAGTTTTGGCCAATTCTGTGCCAAAAACTTAACCGGCACGATTGGGTGAATGACGCAAGGTTCAAATCATTTAAGGATCGACTGCAACATAGAGATAACCTACAGGAAATGCTCGACAATGAGTTGTCAAAAAAATCGACAGAAGATTGGTTGAATATTTTTGCCGGAAGCGTTCCAGCTTCACCAATCAACAATATTCAAGAAGCAATGGAGAATCCATTTGTTGAAGAACGGGGCGCTATACACGAATTCGCTAACCCATCAAAACCCAATGAAACTTTCAGAATGGTTGCTCATCCAATTCGATCTGGTGGGGATGCTCCTCTGCGCAAGCCTGCTCCTAAACTTGGTGCAGATACAGAGCGTATACTAGACGAACTTGGCTTAAGTAAAACTCGGATAAAAGAGCTTCAAGATCTTGAAATTATATGAGTTGTCACCAAACTTCCTCGGCAACTGCATTTAGCCTTCGAGCCTGCGTAACGACGACGCCATTAAAATAGTTAGAGCTCGTTAATTTGGACTATTTTATATTTTTTGGGATTTGGCGTAGTAAGAGAGGTTTGACTACCCTCAAAAGCACAACGCAGCGCCAGACGACCAATCCTCCCAAAGTCATTTATGCCAATTCGAACCAAAAGTCTTTATCCCCAAGGTATACCGGTTCACATATTAGCGATTATTCATTACAATTTTATTACAAAAACTCTCGCCTTNTTATTTATTCCTCGAAGAAAAAAACTTGGCACCCAGTCGATCCCTCGCTCACGAAAATATAAATTCCTGGCTCTAATTCAATTCCAGCTTGGCGAGCAATATCGGTGAGTGTTGCAGCTGGATATATTCTACCTCCAAATTCTGCTACACCACCACCAAAACGCCGCAATTTCCCATCGCGGCAAGCTTCACTTGCTACTCGATCAAGGGAAGCGGCTTTAAATAATGGTTGTGGGTTACTCGCTATCATACCCCTTTTGGGTGCTTCTATTATCCTAGTTCTATACTTTTTACCTTGGGCCCCAAACATTCCCGGCTTTCCTTTGTTGGGCCCCTGCCTAAAATGTTTTTTATTGGTAGAGCGTATCTCTGACGCCTCAACATGGGCAGTAAAATCGAGCCTCGATGTAAAGGTACTTGCAATAATTGTGACCACAAAAATTAATACTCTAAATCGTATGAGAATTGTTAAGGACATTAAAACCTTTGAGAGAAACCACATCAGTTAATTCTTCTCATTTCTGCAGATTGCATCCTTCAAGTCTTGCGGAGTAATGGGCTGTATCCCAACTCTCTCACAAATAGCACCGCCCCCGTAGTTCGCTATGACCATTGCATCCTCTGGCGAGATGCCCGCCATGAGCGCAGATGCCATAACACTTATCACAGTGTCGCCAGCACCTGCAGGGTCATTTACAACCCTAACAAAGGCTGGTCGCGTTACAGAGCGCTCGTTTTCATCCATAAGAAGTATACCGTCCTTACCCATCGTTACCATGACATATTGGGTTTTTAATTTTTTTCTAAGAATGCTGGCTGCTTCTTCAACGTGCGCAACGTCGGAGATCTCGATAGATGTAGCTTCCGATAATTCCTTAATATTGGGTTTAAATAGAGTAACGCCTTCATATACGAAAAAGTTATCAAATTTTGGATCTACAAGTACTTTTAACTCAAATTTCTTTGCTATTTTTAAAATTTCCTTGATAAAGGATGCCGTCAGCAATCCCTTGTTGTAGTCCTCAATCACAATCGCAGAAATATCTTTTGCAAGACTGCTTAATCCAATCAGTAATTTTTCAATAGCTTCTTTTTTGACGTCTTCTCTACTTTCAAAATCTGCTCTAGCGATTTGACGATCCCTAGCAAAAGTTCTCAATTTAACAGTTGTTGGTCGATTGTTTTCTCGAAAAATAAAATGTTCGCCTTGGATCTCTTCTTCAACCAATTTACTTAAAATTTTCCCATCCTGATCATCGCCGACCACACTGAATAGAATCGGTGTCTCTCCAAGCGCTCTTAGATTATTTGCAACATTAGCGGCACCGCCCAGCTGCTCTACCTTCGACTTAACATCGACAATTGGTATAGGTGCTTCAGCTGAAAACCTCTCTGTAACACCAAAAAGAGAGCGATCGAGCATTATATCGCCAATAACAGCTACTTTCTTTCCGCCAAAGCGGGTTATTAAATCCAGATAATGGTTTTGAGTGGACATGCCTTACATAAAAACCCGTAGCTACTTACCGAAGTGAACTCTATTTAATCACGCAATAAAATGATTAAAGAAACCTTAACTTATCGCGTTTTTTAACGGGATGCCAATATAGCTTCTACAAAAGTTAGTAGGCTGCCGCCATTAAATAAAAAACCTGCGATATTAGCCGCTTCAGCTGCCTCAATGTCAGACTGTCTATCTCCAATTAAAAAGGATCGAAGGTTATCAACCGGCCACTTTTCTATAATATCTAAAATCATTCCAGGGCTAGGCTTACGCCAATTTTTAACGTTAGCATAGGTCACATTCTCAAAAGCTGGGTGATAGGGGCTGTAACGAAAATCGTCAATTGAACCGCCCCCAGATTTTAATAATTCCTTATTCATCCAGGCATGTAGGTACTCAACCTCATCTTCGGTATATAGGCCTCTAGCGATACCAGATTGGTTCGTTACCACAAAAACCAGATAACCTTGATTTTTAAGTAATGCCACAGCCTCCTTTGCTCCAGGGATCCAATTAATTTGGCTCGGTTTGTGGACATAGCCGATATCCTTATTGAGAACACCGTCTCTGTCTAAAAAAACTGACGGACTTTTTGATACTTTTGACATCATAAAAAGATTACCAAGCTTTGGATCTATCACCAAAACAGAATAACATTAGCATCTTAAATTGTTTCTAATGAACTTACTTTTAATTTCAAATGTCAAATCAAGAGTTAATCAGACCAGGCACAAGGAAATAACAAGCATTAAAAAGTAACATGTGGCTCTTCGATCAATTATTAATATGACAACTTCAGAGTAAACAAATTTATTTTCACTCCGCAGCTGTTTATTGGGTTATATTGCATGAAAAGTCAATTGAAGTGGAAGACGGATGAAAGAAGAAGCAGACCCGGTTCTTTTCGAAATATTTAAAAATTCGATGCACTCGATCGCTGATGAAATGGCCCTAACTGTTGTTAGAACCAGTTATTCGGGCGTTCTCAGAGATAATATGGATTTTGCGACAGCCTTCTGTGATGAAGAAGGCACTCTCGTGGCACAAGGTCTCACTCTCCCTGGGCACTTAGGGTCTGTGCCAACCGCTTTAGGAGCAGTGCTATCTAGATACCAAAATGACATCAATGAAGGTGACGTCTTTTGTCTTAATGATCCCTATGAAGGTGGTATGCATCTTCCTGATTTATTTGTAATAAAACCAATTTTTCACGAGGGTCACCGGGTCGCCTTTGCTTGTGTTTCATCACATCATGTGGACACAGGCGGGAGGGTTCCAGGGTCAAATGCTGCCGACTCAACCGAAATATACCAGGAAGGATTGCGGATCCCTCCAACTAAACTTTACGCAGAGGGGAAACCAAATGACACCCTTTTTCGAATAATTGAGAAAAATGTAAGGGCACCTACCCTTTATTTTGGTGATCTAAGAGGTCAGCTGTCTGCTTGTCATACCGCTGAAACTCAGTTTTTAGAAGTGGTTGATAAGCATGGCCGCGAAGTCACCATGAAACTTATGCGTGATTTAACTGACTATGCAGAAAGAGTTGCGCGCGCTGAAATTTCGAAGATACCCGATGGGAAAGTGAGCTTTGAAGATTGGATAGACGACGATGGGGTTGAGCACGGAAAACCCATCCGACTTTTTGTAACAATTGAAAAAATTGGCGATAGTTTCAAGGTTGATTGGGAGGGAACAGCACAACAAGTCAAGGCAGCTATAAATAACACTTTATCCTTCACTAAGGCAGCTAGCTATGCTGCCATTAGGTGCATACTGCAAGCTGATATCCCAACCAATGCAGGTTTTTTTCGCTGTATTGATGTTTCCGCGCCAAAGGGCACTATTGCCAATATGGAATTACCAGCTCCTTGCGCCGCCCGAGGACTAACAGGTTTTCGGATGATCGACTGCCTTATGGGCGCACTTTCACAGTTAGTTCCTGATCGCGTTTTTGCTTCCTCTGATGGGGGTAATACTGGAATTTCTGTTGGGGGCTACGATGCAAACAGAAAACCCTTTATCTTTGTTGACTTCACATGTGGCACTTGGGGCGGGCGGCCTTGGGCTGATGGTCTCGATGGAAATTCCAATATTTTCGCCAATATGGCAAGCCAGCCCGTGGAAGTAATAGAAGCTGAGAATCCACTAGAAATACTTGCCTATGAGTTTATTGAGGATCGCTGCGGGGCTGGTAAATTTCGCGGTGGGGCCCCTTACTGTCGTGAATATCGCTTTACTGAGACCGAAGGAGTTTTGCAAATACGTGCAGATCGACAGCGATTTAAGCCATACGGTTTGTATGGAGGCTATCCAGGTGAACCATCGGTAAATATTTGGGATCCAGATGGCAACTCGACTATCATGCCACCAAAATTTACGGAGATTGTAAAGAAAGGTGAGATTTTTAGGCATGAAGTAGCAGGCGCCGGTGGTTGGGGTGACCCGTTAGAACGAGACCCAGTAGCAGTCGCGCAAGATGTTCGCAACGAAATAGTTAGTAGACAAAGAGCACTTGAAGATTATGGGGTTATTCTGCAGGGTGACAAAGTCGATGAGAACGCTACGGTGTCAAAACGTGCTGAAATTAAACGGCTTCGTGGATGGTCTGAATTACCTGCTGTACTTCGAGAAAAACCAAATATTGGAGCTTGAGTATGGATAGTTTGCGTGTAGGTGTAGATATTGGCGGAACTTTCACAGATATCGTTTTATGGGCTAGTAATGGCGAAGTTATCGTAAAAAAAGTGTCCTCAAGCGTGGACGATTATGCTCGTGCTATAATAAATGGGCTGGACGCAGTATTTGAAGAATACAAGCTTACACCCTCAATGGTTAAACAGGTTCGCCATGGTACTACCGTAGCCTCCAATGCCATACTTGAACGTAAAGGAGCAAAGACGGGACTAATTGGGTCTAGGGGATTTCGCGATGTTCTAGAGATCCGAACCCTTAGGATGCCCAGATTATACGATCTTGCCTGGACTAAACCGCCAGCCTTGGTTGAGCGATTTCTTCGGGTTACCGTCGACGAGCGTATGAGTTCAGCTGGAAATGTTGTCAAGCCTCTGTCAATCGAGGAAGGAGAACGAGCTGTTAGGAAATTGATTGAAGAGAGAGTTGAATCTATTGCGGTTTGCTTAATCAATTCATATGCAAATCCTGAGCACGAGTTTTTGTTGAAATCAATTATTAAGCGACTTGCGCCAAAGCTCCCATTCTCCATAAGCGCCGAAGTATTGCCGGAAATAAGAGAATATGAGCGTACGTCAACTACAACCATTAACGCGTATGTTAAGCCAATCGTATCGGAATATCTTGAGACGCTAGAAGCGGGCTTAATCGCGTCTGGCATCAATGCAGAGCTCTTATTGATGCAATCGAACGGGGGCTTAACACCGGTAGAGACAGCAGCTGAACTACCAATGAACATAATAGAATCGGGTCCAGCGGGCGGCGTAGTTGGCGCACGTCTGCTTGCAGAAAAGGCTAAGCTGGGAGACCTCATTACCTTTGATATGGGTGGCACTACAGCGAAAGCATCGATGGTCGAGCGAGGGGAATATGCTCGCGCTGATGACTTCGAAGTCGGTGGCGGAATTTTAGCTGGCTCGAGGCTTCTTACTGGCGCAGGATATTTGTTGAAGACACAGGCGATTGATTTAGCGGAGGTCGGAGCAGGTGGAGGGTCATTAATATCCATCGATAGTGGCGGTGCTTTAGCTGTTGGACCCGAAAGTGCCGGAGCTTTCCCAGGTCCAATTTGCTACGATTTGGGAGGAGAAAAACCAACTGTAACCGATGCAAATTTAATTTTAGGCTACCTAAATCCCAGTGCTATTGCTGGAGGGTCGGTGAAACTCAATTTTGAAAAAACAATCACTGCGTTTGAGCAAAAAGTTGCTGCACCCCTGGGCCTTACAGCTGAGCAGGCGGCTCTTGGTGCACGCAGAGTGGCCGCGTCGAATATGATCCGCGCGATTAAGGCTGTTTCTACAGAACGTGGTCGCGATCCTCGTCAATATACTCTTTGCGCATTCGGTGGCAATGGACCCATGTTCGCCTCCGAGATGGCTCGGGAGCTAGGCATTAAAAAAATAGTAATACCTCCCGCGCCGGGGGTGTTTTCGGCCTTTGGCCTTCTCTATGCAGATGTTGAACATCATTATTCTAAAACATTGAGAGTTCTACTGCACGACGTTGAACCAGACTTAATCGGAAGTGCTTGGGAGAAACTTGAAAGCAACGCCGTTGATCAATTAAACAGGGATGGCTTTGAACCTAAAAATCAATCACTAAGTAGAACGGCGAGTTTGCACTACAAAGGTCAGACATTTGAGTTAACCGTACCCGCAGAATCCGGCAGGGTAGATAAAGCCTTGTTATCTCAGCTTGAACAATCATTTCATTCTGAACATGAGCTCGTATATGGACACCGAGCAAGTGATGACGAACCAGTTGAATTAGTTACTGTTAGACTCATCGCTAAAGGGCTTGACGCCAGTGGAAATAGACTAGCATTTCCCATAGATGAGACGAATGACGCAGAAACTACAACCTCGCGAAAAGCCTACTTTGGTCAATCCACTGGCTGGCAAGAAACCCAAGTTTTTTCGCGAAGCAGTTTAATTAAACCCAGACAGGGACCATGTATAATAGAGGAATACGATGCCACTTGCGTAGTTCCTCCAGGTTCGGAGGCTAGTTTAAATGGAGACGGCTGTATCTGTTTAGCCTTCAACGAATAAAGGTATTTTTCCTGTGCTTAAAACAAAAATAAAAGCCTTATGCACCCTACTTTTATAAAAAAAATCTTTATTCCACGTGTCTAAATATATGAAACGCCAGCCATAATCGAAGCCACTATTGTTTTAGTTTGAAATTAACTCCGAAGGGCTGCAGAAACAACTATTCGTAGTAATTATAAAATATCTAGCTTTGTGTTGGCTTCAGTGACAGCAAGCGCGCCACGCCAATTGTAAACCTTTCCATCTAACCCAAAAAATTGAGTTGGATTTCTATTCAGGCAACCGAAGGCAGATAACTTTACGTTCACCAAAGCATTTCTTGCCAAATAGATAATAAAAATTCCAATAATAGTGAAATATAACTCGCAATCGGAGGAACGAAATGGACTTAAATCTTCGCAACAAAACTGTGCTCATCACCGGCGGTTCAAAGGGAATAGGATTGGCTTGTGCTAAAGAATTCGCGGCGGAAGGCTGTAATCTCCATTTGGTATCAAGAACTAAAGAAGATCTTGAAAATGCTAAAAAAGAAATTGAGGCAGAGCATGGTGTTCAAATAATGATCCACGTCTTTGACCTATCAGATTCCAAAAATGTAGACCAACTAGTAAAAAATTGCCCCAAAATAGATATTCTGGTCAATAACGCAGGCGCCATTCCAGCAGGAGACATTCAAGCGGTGGAGGAAGACAGGTGGCGAGCAGCGTGGGACCTTAAAGTTTTTGGATATATAAATATGACCCGTCGATACTACCCTCTAATGAAGGATGCAGGCGGAGGCGTGATTATGAACATTATTGGTCTAGCTGGCGTTAGAGTCGACAGAAATTACATTGCGGGGTCCGCTGGAAACGCATCAATTATTGGTTTCACGCATGCAATGGGAGCACACGCCTTAGACGAGGGAATGAGAGTGTTAGGGGTGTGCCCAGGAGCGGTTCAGACCGAGAGAATAACCACAATGCTGAAAACAAGAGCAAAAGACGAAAAAGGTGATGAAAACCGCTGGCAGGATTATTTTTCTGGAATGCCACTAAATCGTCCCGCTCTAGTAGAGGAAGTTGCTGATGTCGTTGTATTCCTATGTTCAGAAAGAGCCTCTTGGCTAACCGGCACTACGATAAATCTTGATGGTGGCGTCGCAAACAGAGGAGGATACTAATATTTAAGTCGACGACTAACACGGTAAATATTTCCTAGGATGCAAGTTTTAGAAATATTTGATAATTAGCGAGAGGGTCAAGAAAATCCGAAAAAGAAATTTTCCCTAGCTATAGACGATGAATTAATGGATGACGCCCGAACTACTGAAGGATTTATGTCGATGAAGGGTGGTGGCAATTATTCAGAAGCAAGCATCGGTGCAAAGCATGTCATAGGTAACACTGCACACTTAATTTTTTACTCCTTAGTGAGAATGAACCCTAAAGATGATTTAACCACTTTTACAGTAGCCGACATGGGATGTGCCGATGGTGGCACGTCGATATCAACTACAGGCGAAAATCTATAGTATATCAGGAAAACGGCCCCATCACGACCAATTCAAATGGTTTACATAAACCGTCCAAAGAATAGTTTAAGCCAGTTGTTTTAAAATATGCATGGTCAAACCGATATGAAGACTTACATCGAGGATATTGAAGACCTACACATTTTCTCTTCAGCAACTTCCCTTCATAAACCGATATTTACTGCTAAATCATTAAAGCTCGGTATTTCTGCAACTGCCTGCCATTATGTAAGCGAACAACCGCGCATAATTTCCAACCATGTCCACATGGTAGGGTGTGCAAACGAAGATCGTGCTGCCTATCAAGAACAAGGACGCCTTGATTGGGAGCGGATGCTTCTAAATAGGGCACTGGATTTGGCTCCAACAGGAAGACTGGCATTATTTATTTTGGCATTGATGAAAAAGGGAGATATCTGGGACCAACTGGTGGCGTAAATATGTTCGACAAGTTTAACCTGTTGTGGAAATCTCTAATAGATAACGAAATAATTACAGAGAAGATTATTTAAATACAAAATTCCCTAAAAGTTATAGGACCGTAGAAGAATTCACCAACCCCTGGAGGACGAAAACAGTTGCTTTTATAAAGTAGGACTGCGGATCGTAGCGTGCCCGTTTGCTGCAGACTTCGCACGCCATGGTGATAATGTGAAATTTGCTAAGGAATATATTCCTACGTTAAGATCCTGGAGCGAAGTGACATTCGCCAATGGTTTATCGTACAGGAGATCACCCCACGAACAGCAAAAATTCCTGGATAATTTTTATGGAAAATATCAGTATCTAATGGAGGGATCGCCCGCGGGCCATGGTATGGATTACGCTCATCATTATCTGATAATCCGAAAAGACTTTTAAAATTCAAACATCATCAAATATTTCTCAAGGAGCTGAAAATGTTACCACAACAACCTCTGATAACCGGAAGACGTCATATGGTTGTGGCTGGGCATTATCTTGCCACTGAAGCTGGTCTGAAAATTTTGGAAGCTGGAGGTAATGCAGTAGACGCCGGCGTTGCTGCAGGCATAGCGCTTGGTGTTTTACATAGCGATCAGGTGCAGTTTTCGGGAGTAGCTCCCATGCTTATTTATATCAAAAAGCTAAATAAAGTCATTAGTGTGGCTGGACTTGGGCACTGGCCAAAAGCAGCTAACTTAGAGTTTTTTGAAAAAAAACATAGCGGAAAAATACCCCTTGGCATCCATAGAACCGTAGTACCGGCTGCCCCAGATGCCTGGATCAAAGTGTTATCTAATTTTGGGACAATGTCTTTTGGAGACGTTGCGTCCACCGCAATTAAATATGCTCGAGAGGGCTTTACCGTTCATCCAACTATGGCAAATTTTCTTTTTAGATATCGTGAAAACTACAAACTTTGGCCATCTAACCAAGCCATCTGGCATAGAGATGGGCAACCTCTTAAAGAGGGAGATCTGCTAGTTCAAACTGATCTTTCTAACAGTATACAATATATGGTGGATGAAGAAACTGCAGCTTTATCTAAAGGCAGACAAGCGGGGCTAAAAGCCGCACGCGATGCCTTCTACATTGGAGATATAGCTAAAAAAATTATTCGTTTTCACGAAGAAAATGGAGGCCTTCTAACAGCTGAAGATCTTTCAAACTACTCCACACCCATAGAAGAACCACTTTCCATAAAATATAGAGATATAAATATTTATAGTTGCAAGCCCTGGTGCCAAGGACCCGTTTTGCTCCAAATGCTCCGTATTCTAGAAGGGTTTGATCTACCAAAGTTGGGACACAATAGCGTGGATTACATTCATACCATAGCGGAAACTATCAAGTTAGCCTTTGCGGACCGTGAGACATTTTATGGTGATCCAGATTTTGTTGATGTACCCATCGAACAATTACTTTCTTGTGATTTTTCGTCAAAGCGACGAGAACTGATCAATCCCCAAAAAGCCTTTCCTGGTATGCCGGCCGCCGGCCAAATAGACGGCTATGGATTTACGCCTTTTCCAGCGTCAGCAAATATATCGCCATCCTTTTCGGCCCCTGATACCTCCTACACGTGTTCAATCGATCAAGAAGGGAACGTATGTTCTATAACTCCTTCTGATGTATCTTTTGAAAGTCCTGTAATTCCTGGACTGGGGTTCTGTCCGTCGGCAAGGGGTTCGCAGTCCTTTGCGATGGAAGGTCATGCCTCTAAGATAGCGCCAGGTAAGCGGCCACGACTTACGCCCAATCCTGCAATGGCGTTTCAACCCGACCGCCTAATTATGCCCTTTGGTGCACCCGGTGGCGACACACAACCTCAAGGCATGTTGCAAGTCCTCCTCAACCATCTCGTATTTGGAATGGACATACAAACTGCTATCGAAGCGCCTCGCTTTAGCACTCATAGTCAACCAAACTCTTTTGAACCGCACGATTGTAAGCCTGGCCGATTATCGGTAGAAAACGACATTGATCAAAATATAGGCGAAGAATTAGCCAAGCGTGGTCATGATGTAGAGTGGCTACCTTCAAGGTCGGATGCCGTGGCAGGTGTTTGTGCTATTAGTGCTAATCTTGAAACTGGCCTAATTTCTGGTGGCGCAGACCCCAGAAGATCGGGCAGGGCCATGGGATGGTAATTTGTGTATAATTTTCTAAGTTTGGCCTCAGTTTCCCTGATTTACGTTCTCGCTCTTCGTTCCATACGTTGCTGCAACTAGAGAGTCGACTTCCTGCCGGTTAGGTATTCCTTTACGCCCACCAAAGCGTGTACATTTTATAGCGGCAGCTGAACATGCAAATTGTCCTGCTTTTTTAATGGGCATTCCTTCGCATAAACCCAAAGCAAATGCACCATGGAAGACATCACCAGCGGCTAAAGTATCTAGTGCGTTTATTTGAGGGGGTGAAATTTTATTTATTTTTCCATTCTCCACCCAAACAAAGCCTTCATGCCCAAGTGTAACTCCGCAGAACACTCCAAGTGATTGCGTGCACTCTAAAAGATCTGCCTCTAAGTTGTCAGATCCGGAAAATAGTCTAAAACCTGGTTTTGAAAAAATTGCATGCGTAGAAAGTGGTGCAAGTTCCTTGAGGACTGACGGGTCAGCTACATCACCGTCAAAGACCCTCAACACCCCCCTTTTTTTCGCTTCAATCATGAGAGCTGAGGCGCCTTCTGGCCATCTTACATCAACTAAAACGCAATCTACTCCATCGAGCTCGTTCATAGGAAGCCAAGAAGTATCTGCGCCTAGCGATTTATCAAAATATGATACAACTAAACGTCGCCCCGTATCATCAACTAAAACTGAAGACATGGCAGTTTGGGCGCCCGAGACCCGCTTAATTGAACTTGTATCAACTCCTATGCTCGATAGGTCTTTCAGGAAAAAATCACCTGGGGTATCGTCGCCAATTCGGCCCCATAATTTTACGGAACCACCCAGAGAAACGGTCGTGGCCGCTGCCGCTACTGCCATACCTGCCCCAATCATAGTACCGTCCTGAGCCATTATTTTTTCATCGCCTGTTGATAGCACCGGGACTTTGAGAATTGTGTCAACCACGCATGCACCTAAACTTATAAACTTCTTAGGGTTGTTTTTTTTAATTGTTATCTCCCCCGATGGCCCGCTTGTATTAATTTTCCAAGTATTCCTCTGCGATAATCCAAACAAACCTGACTATGTTTAAGACCACGCAGATCCTTTCTATCATAAGTACACACGAAAATGATTCATCAAAAAAACAAGTGTCATCGTTGTAGTACCTTATCCCCTTCTGCTATCCTTTGTTTAGGAATTCCCTCTTATGCACTCGGAAAGTTATGCCTAACCTATTACATTTACCTCTTGATCCTTTTTCTAGAAAAATAAGAATCGTGTTAGGTGAAAAAAAAATAACCGCATCACTCGCAGTTGAACCCATTTGGGAACGCCGACACGCGTTTCTTTCTATTAACCCTGCAGGAACCGTTCCGGTTTTCATAGAGGATGATGGAACTACGATCTCGACCTCACAAGCAATAGCTGAATATTTGGAAGAAACATCAATAGAACCTGCTTTAATATTTGGTACAGCATTACAGCGTGCTGAAATTCGACGTCTTTGTAATTGGTTTGATGTCAAATTTAATACTGAAGTTACCGAGTATTTACTTGGTGAGAAATTAATGAAACGCTTCCTTGGGCTTGGCGAACCGAGTAGTGAAACCATTAGAGCCGGTTACGCCAATATTGATACTCATCTTGGTTATATAGAGTATTTAGCTGAGCAAAGAGTATGGCTAGCAGGCGAGAATTTTTCATTGGCAGATATTACTGCCGCATCACACATTTCGTGCATCGATTACCTAGGTGATATAGCTTGGGAAGACTACCAACAGGCAAAACAGTGGTATGCAAGGATAAAATCGAGGCCTAGTTTTCGTCCGCTGCTACAGGATTTAATTCCAGGAACACAGCCTCCGGACCACTACAAGAACTTAGATTTTTAATACATATTATGACACGTTTACCGCACACCCATGCCGGAAGTACTTTCTGGAAACTGGCTATGTTCTATGCGACATATTTTTTTGTTTTTGGTATTTACATGCCGTACTGGCCACTTTGGCTAAATGACATTGGTTTGACGCCGGTTGAAATTGGGTGGGTGCTTGCGGGAGCGTTTTGGATAAAAGTAGTTGTTCAACCGGTTGTAGCTCATTTTTCAGACACAACAGGGCGAACTAAAATTTTAACTGCCGTGCTTATGGGCATGAGTGCGATTGGTTTCGTCATATTATCTGATCTGCAGAGCTTCTGGCCTGTTTTCGTAATAGCAGTAATAACGGCTGCTTGTTATCAACCTGTTTTACCTATTATGGAAAGCGTTATTCTGAACTTTGCTAAGATAGAAAATTTGCGTTATGGACACATAAGGCTTTGGGGCTCTATTACCTTCATCATTGCAACGTTAGGAGGCGGCTGGCTCTTCGATGGAGGAAGGAGTTATCGTATCATATGGTTTTTAGTTGTAGGAATGACCTTGGTATCGTTGTGCTGCCTCCTTATTCCTAATCAAGCCCAGGTTGAGCCAACAAAATCCAAAATAAAAAGCCATGCTAAGTTATTTTTTTCACCCCTCTTTATCTTTTTTTTAATAACCACGGGACTAATACATATCAGTCATTCAGTTTTGTACGGTTTCGGAACGTTGTATTGGCGCTCCCTTGGACATTCAGAAACAATAATAGGATTTTTCTGGTCCGTTGGTGTACTAGCAGAAATTGTCTTATTCACTGTCATTGGAAGACATGAAAAGCAAGTAGGCTATTTGTTATTGCTACTATTGGCTGCAGCGGCCGCAGTCGCCCGCTGGCCATTACTTGCAATCTTTGATAGCCAAATTTCTATTATTGTATTGCAAACACTTCACGGTTTTACTTTTGGTGCTGCTCATCTAGGCGCTATGGCTTTTTTAACCAAGAATGTTCCCAAAGAGATTTCAGCAACTGGTCAAAGTTTGTATTACACTTTAGTTGGAGGTATTTTCTCAGGCTGCATGTTGCCTATTGCTGGCAAGCTATATAGTGATCTTTCCGGCAGTGCTTTTTTTGTAATGAGCTGCTTTGCCTGTTGTTCCTTGATTAGCCTGCTGGTTTTAAGTCGAATAGTTAAGCACAATGTCAAATTTACTTGAGTTTGACCCGGTTAAACACCAAACATTTTTGCTATTGAAACTTCTAATTCTCGCTTGGTGGACTGTGACGACGTAGCAGTGGGGTAATGACTATACCAAATACAAGAACTAATGCAGGTATTCCAAAAGCTTTGAAAGTTACCCATGTATCAGTTCCGAAAAGTCGCCAAACTATTTCATTAACTATCGCCAAGAACAAAAACATTCCAATCCATAGTTTAGTAATTAGAACCCAGCCGTGATCTGTTAATTGAAGCATGCGACCTAGCAACATCTTCAAAAAATTTTGCCGAAATGTCAGACCAAGGATTAAAGCCACGGCAAATAATGTATTAACGATAGTGGGTTTTATCTTTATGAAAATTTCATTATCGAAATATAAGGTGAGACCGCCAAATATCATAATTAACAGGCAGGTTATAGCTGGCATAGGAGGGATTGACCTCTCTATCCAAAAAGTGATGATTATTACAACTAGTGTTGCAGCCATCAAAGCCGCTGTTCCAATCATTATTCCATAAAAGTAATTTACAGCAAAAAATATCACAAGCGGGCCTAGATCTATCATAGTCTTCTGACCCGCTGTAAGTTTTCTTTCCGTCATGCTGCCTCCCCTTGGGTTTTTAACGAAGCAGCTTCACAAACTGCAAAATAAGCATGCCGTATTATTTCCGCTTCAGCATCAAGACTCCTAGCCTCTTCTGCAAGGAACTTTCTCCACGTCTTAGCGCCAGGTTCTGCATGAAATAATCCTAACATATGCCGGGTTATTGATTTAATCGGGACACCAAGAGACTTTTGAGTGGCAGCATAGTTGACCATCATTTCTATCACATCTTTTCTAGTCATACATTTTTCCGGCTCTCCAAAAATTAAATTATCAACTATTGATAAAATCCAGGGTATTTTGTAGGCGGTTCTGCCAAGCATAACACCATCAAGTTTGGACAGGTGCTGTCTTGCATGTTCAAGCGTTTCTATACCTCCATTCAAAATAATTTTTAATTTGGGCCATCTTTCTTTCATTTCTTCTACCAAAGCATAATTTAAAGGAGGAACTTCTCGGTTTTGAGTAGGGCTTAATCCCTTTAAGAATGCTTTACGAGCATGGATAATGAAAACTTCACAACCCGCATTTGCAACCTTCTCCATGAAGTCTGGAAGTGCCTCTTCGGGAACTTGATCGTCAACTCCAATTCGGCACTTAACAGTTATCGGCAGTTTTACGACTCTGTCCATTGCCTCTAAACATTTTGCAACCAACTCTGGCTCTTTCATGAGACAAGCTCCAAAGTAACCATTTTGAACGCGATCACTGGGGCAACCCACATTTATATTTACTTCGTCGTATCCCCAATCTTCAGCTATCCGAGCGCATTCAGTCATTTGAAGCACTTCTGATCCACCTAACTGCAAAGCTATTGGGTTCTCTTCGAAATTAAAGTCTAGAAGACGTTTTCTATCTCCAAAAAGGATGGCTTGCGGTGTAATCATTTCAGTGTAGAGCCGTACCCGATTAGAAATAAGTCTTAGAAAGTAACGCTCGTGCCGGTCAGTCCAACCCATCATTGGTGCAACGCAGAACCTGTGACTGTCTTTCTGTAGAGATTTTTTATCGATCGACATTTTCTCTTTGAACTGGGTTTTTTGAAATACTAATAACTAAGAACGAAGTTTTAAGGAACCCCTAAAAAATTGCGGTCATTAGAACACTAACACCAGCACAGCCAATTAACACGTAAATGGTTCCGAGTCGAAACCATAATATAAGAACCGCTGCTAAAACGGTAAGGCCTAAACTAAAGAGATCAATGCTTGATAGGACTGGTATTTTCAGCGAAAAATTCAACACACTCACTTCGTTCAAATTCTTAAATGTAACGTGCATTCCAAACCATATCGCCAAATTTAAAACAACACCTACAACGGCAGAGGTTATTCCCGACAAAGCCGCTGCTATCCGGGTGTTTGCTCGCAACCTCTCGATATACGGTGCGCCGAGGAAAATCCACAAAAAACATGGTACGAACGTTACCCACAGGGTTACAAGAGAGCCCAGTAAACCAAGAATTATTGGAGATAGAGCCACCTCAGACCTGTAAGCACCTATAAAGCCAACAAACTGAGTGACTAGAATAAGTGGGCCAGGGGTAGTCTCGGCCAGCCCTAGACCATCGAGCATCTCATTTGGGGTAAGCCAATTAAAAACCTCAACAGCTTGTTGAGCCATATATGCGAGGACTGCGTAGGCACCTCCAAATGTCACAACGGCAAGTTTACTGAAAAATATACTTTGCTGAAAAAATACATTTTCGACCCCAAACAGCAACCAAATCAGAAATATTGGTAAAAGCCAGAGCGATAGCAGTATTGTGAAAACCTTAATAGATCGAGAGAAGGAAGGTTGGGTATGTGATAATTCGCCCGCTAGTTCCATCCTATCTATAACGGTTGCTAGATCATTTGTTTTTGTTTCTGAGGTATTTTTATGGCTATCGCTCAGTTTAAGGTGCCCAACCACGACCCCCAAAATTCCTGCACAAATTATGATATAGGGGAAGGGTATTGAGAAAAAGAAGATAGCTAAAAACGAGGCAATTGCTAACGCAAGCATATGCCCAGACGTAATGGCTCTTTTCCCTATTTTGATTACAGCATCAATAACCACAACTAGTACTGCAGCTTTTATCCCTAAGAAACCAGCCTCAATTAATGGCATGTCGCTAAATGCCACATAAACCCAGCTTAACGCAAAAATAACCAATGCACCCGGCAAAATAAAAAGCAGGCCTGCGACCAATCCACCTTTGGTTTTATGGAGTAGCCAACCAATATACGTGGCTAATTGCTGAGCTTCTGGGCCTGGTAGAAGCATGCAGTAATTTAATGCATGCAAAAACCTCTCTTCATCGAGCCACCGCTTCTCTTCCACAATAATACGATACATCAAAGCAATTTGGCCGGCTGGACCTCCAAAACTTAGAATGCCAATTTTAAACCAAACAACTAATGCTTCTATCGAATTCGGGGTATGTGATAATTTCTGGTGGGACTGTGCCATGTTAAAAATTGCAAATTTCTAAAAAATAGTAATAACGTCAAATTAGAAGTATACAGGCCTACGCTTCTATCTAATTCTTCTTAACAGCCCAAGAGGATCTTTAAAGGCAATAAACTTCTACAGCTAAACTCTTGTGAAAGCTATTCGATAATGCAACGACCGATCGTTATACAGTCATTTCATGCCCGCCCTTGGCCAAAAGTTATCGAAATGGCAATCGAAAGCGTTGCTTCTTGGGCAAAAAAAAGGGATTACCGTTATATGTTGTTTGGAGACGAGGTGATGGATTTATTGCCTGACGGTTTTGCCATTAAATGCTCTAACCGGATACCGATGATGATCGATCTAGCAAGGCTTTTAACAATAAGGCAACTATTTGAAGAAGGCGCAGAACAAGTAATTTGGTTTGATGCTGATATGCTCATATTTTCGACAGAGCACTTCGATGTGGATCTTACATCCGAGCAGGCGGTAGGTCGGGAAATTTGGGTTTCCAAAACAAAAGCTGGAAGGTGGAAAGCCCATAGACATGTGCACAACGCGGTACTAAGCTTTCGACGAACATCACCAATTCTAGATTTTCTCATTTTTGCTACAGAGCGTATTGCCGGACAGCTAAAAGCTCCAGCAAGCCCTCAGTTAGTTGGTCCCAAATTATTTTCCCACATTCATAATCTAGTTAATCTAACGGTTTGGGAAGAGGCTGGCGTGCTTAGTCCTGAAGTAATGTCAAACGTTATTGATAAAGGGGGACCTGCGCTTAATTGCCATCTGCGTGAACAGACGAGGCCTGCCCTAGCTGCAAATCTTTGCTACTCTCTTGTAAATAAAAAAGTAGACGACGTTTTTGTTGATGAAGGTTTTTTATTGGACGCCGCCAATCAGTTACTGAGACAATTTTCTAAGTCTGGACTGACGCGCATTTAAAAAAGAAGGCCCATAAGGGCCTTCTCGTGAGTGGACCTGTGGTGGGCCCAATTTCATAGCCTAAGCTAGGGGCGAAGGTTGCTCCGGTACCGTTGTAAGAAACCCTCTTGCACACCACACGGACTTATTCTCACTAGACATCGGATCACCTCCTTTCGTTTGTTTCAGATATTTTTTATTAACACGCTCAACTCTACATTTAAATAGGGTTTTTGGCACTTTTGCTCTTTTTAGTCCTTTTTACAGTGAATCTTTGTTTAACCCTCCATTATACCCGATATTGTAAAGCCTCCATCTGCCCCTACCACGTGGCCGGTAGTGAAACTACAATTTGGCGATGCTAAAAAGGCTGCAACCTCGGCTATTTCTTCAGGGCGACCATAGCGAGCCAATGGCATACGGTTAGCCACACTTGGCCAAGGTTGGTCTGGTTGATCATCCCTTGTTTTTGTGGGTCCAGGCGCGACTGCATTAACTAGAATGTCATGCTCGGCTAACTCTATTGCCATAGTTTGTGTTAGATTAATGATGCCTGCCTTACTCGCACCATACGCAGCTCTTCCACGGCCGCCAAAAACACCAGAGTTAGAAGCGATGTTGACTATTCTTCCTCCTCTACCCTGCTCAATCATCATTCTCGCAGCGATCTGGCCACACTTAAAAACTCCACCCAGGTTTACCTCTAATATTCTATCCCAAAAGTCATCGTGCATATCAAGAAATGGGGCCCTATCCATAATACCTGCGTTACAAATTAATACATCGATATTTCCCATCTGGCCCGAGGCCTCAGCAAACATTCTTTCTATTGACGACCTCGATGAAACATCCACCTCCAGGGAACAAACCATTCCAGTAGACTTTATTCTAGCTACTGCAAGATCAGCCGCTTCTTTGTCTTTATCTGCCACACAAACACACAAGCCATCAATTGCTAGCTTTTCAGAGATTGCGCGACCTATCCCGCGAGCTCCACCGGTCACGATTGCAGTTCTATGGAATTCTGACATTATTGATCTTCCATTTTATTGTTGCAGTTTCAATGAAACTAAAGAATGTTTAGTTTAGATTAATCATATCTTACAGGATCGTTTACGAAATTTGTCGTTATGCTATTAATGATTGTAAGCTATACAAGAACATTTATCAGTTTAAACCTTCGGGAGTTTTAAATGAATGGCATAAAAGATCTATTTAAACCAGGTAAGCTTGTTACGGCGCCTGGAATTTTTGACGGTATCTCCGCCCGTATTGCAGACCCTTTCAATTTCGAACTACTATATATGACAGGTTATGGAACAGTCGCCTCACACTTAGGTATGCCAGATGCAGGGATCGCTAGCTACACCGATATGGTAGGCCGGGTCCAAATGATATCTAATGTTGTCAATACACCATTCATAGCAGATGGTGACACTGGTTATGGTGGTTTGTTGAACATGCAACACACAATCAGAGGTTATGAACTTGCGGGCGCAGCAGGAATACAGATCGAGGATCAAGAATTCCCAAAAAAATGTGGGCACACACCGGGCAGAAGAGTGATACCTATTGATGACATGGTGCAAAAAATAAGGGTTGCTGTAGAGACTCGGTCTTCTTCTGACTTTCTAATAGTTGCTAGAACAGATGCACGAACGAGCTACGGCTTGGACGAAGCACTAAAGCGAGGAGAGGCTTTTGCAGAAGCCGGTGCGGATATTCTGTTTATAGAGTCACCCGAGTCAATTGATGAAATGGAAAGGATTTGCGCTAGTTTCGATGCGCCGCTTTTGGTTAATGTGGTGGATGGTGGAAGCACTCCTGTTCTTTCTAAACAAGAATATGTAGACTTAGGATATCAAGTAGCTATCTATCCAGGAACTGGCTTTTTAGCCTGCGCTCATGCTTTGAATTCAGTATATGGCACTATCAAAGAAACAGGCTCATCGGTTGATGTAGAAGTTCCATTGAGAGACTTCATGACAATGGCGAAAGATATGGGTTTTCAAGATGTTTGGGATTTTGATAAACGTCACGAACGAATTCAATAAGGATAACCTTCTATTAGAGATAATATTGGCAGGCAATAAGTGGAAGACTTTTTGGAAACATATAGAGGCGACGTGTCTCCTTGGGAAGTTGACTCAACGGAACACTTCACCGTAGCGTATTATTATGAAAAATTCGAAGCTGCAACCTTTCGTTTTCTCCGGCATCGCGGGGTAGACCCACTGCTCTGCAAGACAAAAGCAGCGCTTACACATTACAAAACCGAGCTGCACAACCGCGATATTTATTATATAAAAAGCGCCCTAATATCAGCTGGCGAAAACCCAATAATAGGACACAAATTATTCAAGGCTGACAGTGATATTTTATGCACAACAATGCAACAGACGTTGTTAGGAATTTCTATTGAAGGCTCAACGACCGAGTGGGATGGTGACCGTAAAGAAAATCGTCATCAACCAGGAGACGAAACATCCTGGGTGCAGTCCTTGAAAGACGTAGTTCAGCCATATGAAGTTAACTGGTCTGGCAGCCTATCTTTGCCTGGGTATATTCACCGGTTTTCGACAGCGAATAGTTTTATAATGGCAGCATTTGGACTAACTCCAGATTACCTGACAAAGTTTAGAATTGGACTTTCCACATTTGAGTTTCAACTTGAGTTTCATAATTCAGTTGAGTCTGGTAATTTAATTAATATCGAAAGCTGTATTGCCCAGTTGGGGAGTTCATCCGTGAGATTCTATCATCGCATGGCAAATGCTGAAACAGGTAAAGAGATAGCAACCCTGAGTCAGTATGGTGTTCACCTTAATCTTGATAGTCGCAGACCAACACCTATCCCGGATGATCTGCGAACTAGGGCAGAATATCTACTCCCAAAAACTTGAGAAAATTAAATGTCATTCATAGCGAAAGTCATATCTGCCTAGTAGGAAAAATTAATGCGCGCTGCAGTTCTTACTCGTAGAAGTTGGATAGAAATACTTGAGCAAAAAATACCACCCACCGATGGAGATGAAGTCAGGGTCAGGATAAAAGCAGGGGGCATTTGTGGCTCTGATATTCACTACTTTCGACACTATAAAATGGGAGATTTCCCTGTTAGAGAACCATTTATCCTAGGTCATGAAGCAGCTGGCGTAGTTGAGACAGTCGGAGAAAATGTTAAAGACTTGCAGAATGGTGATCTAGTCGTAGTAAACCCAAGCCACCCTTGTAAAAACTGCAGCTATTGTTTTTCAGGAAGAGAACTCTTATGTGCCGACATGAGATTTTTAGGGAGTTCCAGAAAATTCCCCCATATTCAAGGAATGTTCTCTCAGAGTTTTACTACGAAACGATCACAATGTTTTAAATTACCTTCAAATCTCTCCCCACATCATGCCGCTTTTGCAGAACCACTCGCGGTTGCCATGCATGCTGTTCAGAATGTTGGCGCCTTAATCGGTGCCGATGTCTTGATTTCCGGGGCGGGACCAATTGGCTGTTTGATTCTTATGGTGGCGAGGTTAGGGGGAGCGAGTACTGTTACAATAACAGATATTAAAAAAGAGCCTCTGCGAGTTGCGGAGAATATTGGCGCAACAAGAGCTCTAGATATTTCACAATCAGTAGATAAAATAGCGTTAAGGGGCGACCCAAGAGGAAGTTTTGATGTAGCTTTTGAAGCTTCAGGTAATGACGATGCGGTAATGCAGGCCATAAAAAACCTCAAGCCAGGAGGTACCTTTGTACAAGTAGGAACATTTAAGAATACAAATATTTCTATTCCACCGGACGTGGTGATGACAAAAGAGTTAACCCTTAAAAGTTCGTTCAGATTTGATAAAGAATTTTCTTGGGCTGCTGAGTATCTTGCGGCCGAAAGAATCGATGTCGCACCGCTATTGTCTCATGTTTTTCCCATGGATGAGGCTAATAAAGCGTTTCAGCTTGCTCAGGATCGAACAGAAGCAATGAAAATCCACTTAGCTTTTTAAATTGAAGTGAGAGGGTTTTCACGCCTCTTGTATATTTTCAAAATTCTCGCTCAATGCAAAAGTCTATAACCGAGATCAGAGCCTGCTTTGCTTCACAGTCGCTGAATAAATCTAATGAATCTCTGGCCAATGCAGCGTAATGTCGAGCTCTGGTCATAGTATCTTCTAGCGTGGAGTGCTGTTTAATTAAGGATTGAGCCCTATCTAGGTCATCAGGGTGCTGTTTAAGTTCTTCCAAACAACGTTTCCAAAATTTTTTCTCTTCTTCATTACCCCTTCGAAAGGCAAGAATGACAGGCAAAGTAATTTTTCCCTCGCTGAAATCATCACCAATTGTTTTACCTAGTTCTGCTTGTCGCGCAGAGTAATCTAAAGCGTCATCCACTAGCTGAAACGCTACACCTAGATTAGTTCCATAAGCGGCCAAAGCTTCCTCCTCGATTTTTGGTCGATCTGCTACAACCGCACCAATCCTTGCAGCAGCAGAAAA
The DNA here is from genome assembly GCA_002730675.1 of Rhodospirillaceae bacterium. Classification (GTDB taxonomy): domain Bacteria; phylum Pseudomonadota; class Alphaproteobacteria; order Thalassobaculales; family Thalassobaculaceae. The sequence continues at coordinate 29,915 of PCAV01000004.1, forward strand.
AAGCTCGGCAGTCTTAGATTGAATTACTTCCAAATAATCAGATTCGCTAGTCGTGGTGTCGTTGGTTGTTAGTAGTTGGTGGACCTCACCTTCCGCTATCACCGCTGAAGCATTCGATAAAAGTTTTAAAATGTGAAGCGATCCATCGCTCACCATCAGTTGAAAGGCTCGGCTAAATAGAAAATCACCAACTAATACACTGGGCTGATTTCCCCAGACAGAATTGGCCGTCAACTTTCCCCGTCGGAGCTCACTCGCGTCAACTACGTCGTCATGTAACAATGTCGCTGTATGAATAAACTCTACACACGCTGCTAACTTTATATGACGATCACCCGAATATTGGCAAAGAGCAGCGGTCCCTAAGGTAAGCATTGGTCTGAGACGTTTACCTCCAGCTGCTATTAAGTGGCCCGCTAATTGGGGTATTAGATGAACAGGACTTTGCATGTGCTCAAGTATTGTTGCATTGACCTTGTCGAGATCCTGGGTCACTAGTTTCATGAGTAGGTCTAGCGACGGCTTTTTAGCCATCTCTCCCGATGCTTTAAAATCTATAATAGTAGCCACACGATGACTCCGTAATTATCAAATTCCTGTAAACGCTTCTTGACTGTCATATTTGTATACGATTGCATAGAAGTTTTAAACTGCGTCACCCCGTCGCGCAAATCGCCTTGCAAATAATCGAGATTAAAATTGAAAGAGCTTATTAGAACCAATGACCTTGTTAAATTATCTTTCTTGCTGGCCCATCTTAAGTCAGAGGGCATTGAAGGTTATGTAATCGACAATCATATGAGCATCATGGAAGGCAGTGCCAATGCTATTCCTCGACGACTAATGGTATCCTCTTCTGACTACACGAAAGCTGAAAAGCTACTTGAACAGCTGGGTGAAGGATAAAAATGGAAATCAAAAAATTCACTGTAGATAATTTACTCGGAGGAAAACTACGAATTAAACAACCTGCGAGAGGATATAGAATCGGGATAGATACTGTTTTATTAGCGAGCGCAATTAAACCTAAGGCTGGTGCAAAAGTTTTAGACCTAGGTTGCGGGGTTGGTGGAATTTCGCTGTGCTTATTATCCAATCACCTCAGTATATCTGTCGTTGGAATGGACCTAGATAGCGATTTAGTAGAAATTGCCACAGAAAATATTCTTACTGGCGGCTTCGAAAAACGATTCAAACCTCTCACGGGCTCTGTTTTAGATCCTCATAAAAGTCTTGTCCCAAATACATTTGATCTGATCATAACTAATCCGCCTTATCTAGAAAGCAGCAGCTCTAATCCTTCTCCAGAAAAACGCAAGAACTCCGCAAATATAGAAACTGAGGTTGATTTGGGTACATGGCTGAATTTTTCAGCAAAATTCCTGAAGCCAGGGGGTAATATCTCACTTATTCATCGTGCCGACCGGCTTGACCATATTCTGGCACTCATGAGAACAAGTTTTGGTGGCCTTACTATATATCCTTTATGGCCTAAAACAGGGCGTCCAGCCAAAAGAGTAATAGTTTCAGGTATCAAAGGTAGCGCAAGTCCAACGAAAATCTTGCCAGGCGCTATTATACACAATGTCGATGGCTCTTACACAGCGCCTGTACAAGCGGCTCTTACAGGAGAGAAGTTACTCGCCAATCTACTTAGCTAAATAATCTCATCGTAACTACCTTTTGATATTCTGCACGCAATCAAAGTAAAGGTATCGTTGGTACCAAGGGCAATATTTACGGCATCCTCTAGTTGCGTTCTTGTTTGGACAACAAACCCTTTGCCGCCCATAGCCAATGCGATACTTTTGAAATCGGTTTCTTCCATATCGACACCCACATTCTTATATTGCATCTCTCTTTGTTTTTTTTCTATCAGCGCGAGAGAGGCATCAACAAAAACAATCACAATTACGGGTAAACTCAAATCCCTGAGCGTTATAAGCTCGCCGAGTACCATTTCCAAGCCACCATCCCCCATAAACGCAACAACTACCCTATCTCGGTCGGCAAGTTTAGCACCAGTAGCAAGGGGTAACGCACACCCCATTGTACAAAATGCACTAGACTGAAGGGCGGATCGTGGAACATATGTGCGCCATGCCTGGCTTATGAGAATTCTATGCGCGCCAGAATCCATTGTTATTACAGTATCTCTTGGGACAAGACTTCTGACCGTTTCTGTAATAGCACCCGGGCCCCATTCTTGCTTTTGACCGTAGATCCTCTTATGCTTGTTGCGCACTTCCATCAACTCACCATTTTCCCAGGTGGTTTTTTTCTCCAAGCCCTTTGAAAGCGCTTCAATACCCTCGCTTATATCACAAATAAACCGTAATGAGGATTTATGCATATACGAATACTCAGGCGCTATTAAAAACTCAACAACCCTCGTTTTTGAAGAATCCCATAAATTCCTCCAACCTGTTCTCATCTCAATCGGGTCATAACCGACAAGTAATATTAAATCAGCAGCATGAACGACCGGACTGATATTTTTGTCTCCTAGGGGCGATAGACCAGCAGCGCCAAGACTTAATTCATCATCATCGGGAACGATACCTTTCGCCTTGTAAGTAGTGACAACGGGCACGCCAAATTTTTTGCAAAAATCTATTATCGGGCGACTTGCGTTTTGATGAACGGCATCTAGACCAACTATCATCAATGGATTTTGTGCTTCTAGTAACCACTGTCGCGCTTTTTTAAGCGCTTCCCCATTCGCCGGCTTTATTGCAGCAGGTGTTGCTCTAGTTCGTATTTTGCTCACTGGATGGAGTTGGTCAGCTATTTTTATTGGTAAGTCAAGATGAACTGGACCCGGCCTGCCTTCAGTAGCAATAGCTATCGCTTTATCGATAAGTTCCTCTACAAAACCATCCGATACTCGAAAACTTGCTTTGGTTATAGGGGAGAAAACGGAGCAGTGGTCAAAAACTTGATGGTTATACGTCACTGAATCAGCTGGGTCCACGCATCCAGTAATTACAATAAGAGGTACCCGGTCCTGTAAAGCGTTCACCGTAACATTAACGGCGTTAGCCGCTCCTGGGCCGACAGTTGCGATCATTAGTCCAGGGGCCTTCGTAATATGATGCACGCCTTCCGCCATGAATCCGGCAGCATTTTCATGTTTTGACAGAAGAAATTTGATACCAGCATCTTCCAAAGCATCGATTATCGTGAGTACTTCGCCGCCTGGTATACCAAATGCAAATCTTACGTTCGCCTCATAAAGGCGCCTAGCTATAATATCAGCTGCTCTTTGCTTCCGAGATGTCACAAATTTTCTATTCGGCTGCCTGCAAAGCCTTTTTTGATGCTTCCCGCTCAGCCATCTGCAAGAATCCCTCACGTGTTTGCGGTAACTTCATCTCAAGTATACGGGACGCTACGACTGTTCGCAGTATTTGCGCTGTCCCCCCTCCTATAGTAAACATCCTAGCGTCTCTGGCTAAACGCTCCATCGGATAATTGCGCGAATACCCGCGCGCTCCAAACATCTGGAGGGCGTCATTTGTAACCTTAAGAGCCATTTCGGACGTGAAAATTTTCCCTTGCGCCGCTAGTGTTGGATCAGGGAAGGGACTCCCATTTTGCCCTGCACTTAGAGCCGCTTTATGTAATAAAGCGCGGGCCGCTTCAATTTGAACTGACATATCGGCAAGCATCCACTGCAACCCCTGAAATTCCGCTATTGGCCGACCAAATTGCTCGCGCTCTTTAGCAAACTCCAGGGCGTTTCTGTACGCGCCAACAGCTAATCCTAGGGCCACAGTTCCTGCGCCTACTCTTTGTGAATTATAGGCATTCATCAAATCAGCAAAGCCGCGTTTAAAACCAGAAGGTGGCATTAGAACCATATTTTCCGGGACTTCTAAATCTTCGAATAATAATTCTGTTTCTGGTATACCACGAAGTCCCATCGTTGGCTCTCGTGCACCCAGCTTTAGTCCATCAGCTTCACCGCGAATTGCTAAAAACCCACCGATACCTAACTCGACGTTATTTTCGTCAAAAACCCTGGCGAAAATTAAGTGAAGTTTCGAAACCCCACCTCCCGTAATCCAATGCTTTTTTCCATTGATTACATACTTATCACCACGCTTGTCAGCCCGTGTAGTCATTTGCGATGCCGCGCTTCCTGCATCTGGTTCTGTAATGCAAATCGCAGGCTTATCACCAGCGAGCACCAATTCGGCTGCCAATCGTTTCTGAAAGTCTGTCCCGTAATGCATGACAGCGGATATCGCACCCATATTTGCTTCTACAGCAATCCTTCCTGTCGGTCCGCAGTAGGCAGCCATTTCTTCAACAACTAAGTTAGCTTCAAGAAAACTTCTACCTGGGCCGCCATACTCTTTAGGAATGGTCATACCAACAAATCCTGCATCAGTAAGTGCTTTTACGTTATCCCATGGATACTGCTCACTTTTATCGACCTCTGCGGCGTTTTCCGCGATAAGACTAGACGCGATCTGACGGGCACGNTGTTGAATTTCGATTTGATCCTTAGTTAAATTAAATGTCATGTGTGATTCCATCGTTCATTAATTAACCGCTTCACGGCTCTTATTATTAATATTAACTAAAATATGTTTTTTAATCTACCCGTTCTCCAATAAAACAGATGTTTTCCAAGGGCTCNTCGTCGGCAAGACGTGTTAANTTTGCGGCCACAAACTCCCATCGTCTATCTGACATCGCNNNTGTCCACGCTGAGTTGTGGGGAGACATTATNACATTATCAAGTTTTTCTATTGGAAACCGGGATGGCCATGGGTTTGGATTTGATGTGCTCGGATAATTATACCAAACGTCAATTATAGCTCCTCTAATTCTTCTAGAAGCTAAGGCTTCGTAGAGGGCAGCCTCGTGTATTACCTCTCCTCTACCAACATTAGCTATGACCGCTTGCGGTTTCATCATTCTAAAAAAGCTATGATTAATAAAACTTTTTGTTTGCTCACCCCCCGGCAAAGTAACAATTATGAAATCACTCTCTTTCAATAATTTCTCAATTTCATCAAACTGACCAAACCAGTCAATAAAACTGTCGGGGTCCTTTCGGCTTCGTGAAACAGCCATTACCTTCATATCAAATATTTTGCTTCGTTTCGCTACTTCCACTCCGATACGACCGAGGCCAATAATGCCAACCGTACTCCCCATCATTTCAAGATGGTGAGGCCCTTTATTTATGCTTCGATTATTGAATGAGTTGGATCGCATATCTTTGTCAGTGTCGCGCATCAACCCTGTCTGCCATTCGATCATAGCTCCTAGAAGGTGCTCAGCAATAGTTGTTTCATGTTCATACGTGTTACATAAAGGCACACCTTCAGGAAGCTCGCCTGGATTTATCCAGTCAATGCCTGTAAATGGGACCTGATATAATTTGAGGTTTCCCTTTCGAGGAATATCCATGCCAATNCTACCCCCAACTATTACATCATAGNTGGGTAAAGCCACCGANATTTCCTCNTTGTCTTCCTTTATACTCAAGACGTCTATATTCCAGCATTTTGGCAATTTGGACTTAAGTAAGTCATTATTATTCATACCCGTGTCCCGCAAAACTAATGCAGAAAGATTTTTGTCCATAGAATTATGATGCCTCTCGAATAAACTTTTTTAGACCGGAGTGTTTTTAACATGAATTGCTTTTTGACACTTTAACTAGTTAGACTCAGTGTCGTAAAGATAAGAGTAAGATCGGATGGAAAGAAATTGATTACGTCACAAACTAGCACAATGTCGCTTGGAGCTGCTGCTGCTGCAAATCCTGCCGGCGCAGAAGCTGCTATATCTATAATGCGATTGGGAGGGAGTGCTGTAGACGCAGCTTTGGCAGCCGCCCACGTTATGGGAGTCGTAGAACCGCTAGATTGCGGAATTGGCGCCGGCGGGTTCATGGTTATATATCGCGCCTCAACTAACACCTCTGAAGTAATTGACTTTATGTGCACGTCTCCAAACTGCGCAGAATATCAGCTTTACTCAACGAATGATGATGGTGGCAGATTTGTGATTCGTGTCGAAGGACAACATAACCAAATTGGGCATCGGTCTATTGCAACTCCTGGTGCACTTCGAGGTTTCGAAATGGCACACAACCGTTACGGCAAACTGCCTATGCAAATCTTGCTAGAACCAGCAATTGATAAAGCTAAACGCGGTTTCCCTGTCTCATATAAAGGCGCGCTTAGAATGAAGCGGACCGCTGAAATTCTATCTATGACGGAAGCTTGTAAAACTCTATATCTCAAATCGGATGGAAATCCTTATAAAGAGGGGGAAATTATAAAAAATGATGATTATGCTGCAGTGTTAGAAGAGATCGGACGATCTGGAAATGCCTCCTTCTACAACGGGAGCATATCGGAGTTAATAGAGAAAGAAATGAAGGATAATGATGGTTTTCTGACATCCGCAGATTTAAAAACATACTCAGCCATCCGGAAAAAACCGGCCAAATTCGAATTTCTGGGAAATCAAGTAATAACAGCGCCGCCGCCATCAACAGGCCCTCTAGTTTTTTCAGGTCTCCGCGCACTTATGAATCTACGCAAACAAACGGACCACCAAGAATTACTCGCACGCGCCATGCTTAAAATGTTTTCAGATAGGAGGAGGANTTTTGGGGACCNGNAAGGNAAAGGAANCGCACACACAACNGAGTCTCCTGAAACAACNAGCCTTTGCACATTAGACAACGAAGGTAATGCCGTGTGTTTAACTTACTCNAATAATAACCACTCGGGTGTTGTTATACCAAGAACCGGGATTCTTATGAATAACCAGATGGCACTATTTAGTCCTTGGCCCAATAATCCAAATGAGATTTCAAGAGGTAAGCGTCCTGTCAGTAGCATGATGCCATCTATAATACTTAAAAATAATTCGGTAAACTTAGTTTTAGGAGCTTCAGGATCTACGCGTATACCAACGTCACTAATGCAAGTACTTTACCGCCTCTTTATGCAAAATAAGGGCTTGATAGATGCTATAACAGAGCCAAAACTGCACGCGGAGTCTGAGACCTTACTAGCTGATGAAGACTTACGTGAAAAAGCTATGCCACTTGCCAAAAAATTAGGGTTACGTTATCAAAATTCACCCGGGCGAGATACTTCTATGGGCGTGGTGCAGGCAATCCAACTCGACATTGGCAATGTGGCAACAGCTGTTGGAGACCCTCGGGCCAGAGGAAAAGGCCTCGTAATTTGATTCTCCAAATTATTTATGGGTTGATTATATGCGGAACATTACTTTGATACTCGGTGGTGCAAGATCGGGAAAAAGCGTTTTTGGCGAAAAACTTGCACTTAATAAACATTCAAAACCTATTTATATTTTTACTGCGCAACCTTTTGATGAAGAGATGGCTGAACGGATCCGTATACATAAAGACCGCCGAAAAAAACAATCTTGGCAAGACGTCGAAGCAACGATCAACTTACCGACGGCAATCTCAGAGTTAAGTAAAAAAGAAAAAGTCATTTTGGTTGACTGCCTGTCTTTATGGCTTACAAATTTAATTATAAACGAAAGAAATATAGACAGAGATATTACGGAATTCTTAGATGCTTTAGAAAAGTCGCTTAGCGATGTGATTCTTGTATCTAGTGAGGTTGGGCTCGGTATCGTTCCTGACAATGAAATGTCAAGAAAATTCCGAGATCACCTTGGCTCACTTCACCAAAGAGTGGCTGCAATTTCAGAGACTGTCATAATGATGGTTGCAGGCATTCCAATGATAGTTAAAGGACAAAACGAATTATCTTGAAAAGTTAGGATGAAAATAATTATGAGCTACAGCGAGCCGAAAACATTATTTGAAAAAATTTGGTCCCGACATGAAATATTGACTCGCGACGATGGCGTTTCACTGTTGTCTATCGACAGACACTTATGCCATGAAGGTTCTTTTCATGCATTTGATAAACTTAAAATGGAAAATAGAACTGTTCGGTGTCCGGAACTTACCGTCGCTATCGCTGATCATTACGTATCAACCAGCTTCCCAGAAAAAGGAAATGAGGTGGAAGCGCTAAGAGTGCCAATTGAGAAACTCGAAATTAATTCAAAAGATGCTGGTATAAGACTATACGGTGTTGGATCTAACGAACAGGGTATTGTTCATGTTGTTGGACCGGAACAAGGCCTAACCATTCCAGGGATCACACTGGTATGCGGCGATAGTCACACCGCGACCCATGGTGCATTCGGTTGCCTAGCATTTGGGATAGGCGCTTCTGAAGTTGCCCACGTACTGGCCACCCAAACTCTCTGGCAAACAAAACCTAAAACAATGCGTATCAATATAAACGGATCATTATCGGATGGCGTAGTAGCAAAGGACATTATTTTGCATTTGATTTCAGTCATAGGCGCAAATGGCGCGAGCGGACATATGATTGAGTATGCTGGCTCAACAATAAGAGGTCTCTCGATGGAAGGGCGAATGACTATCTGTAACATGTCAATTGAAGCTGGAGGTCGCGCGGGAATGGTTGAACCCGATCAAAAAACTTTCGACTACTTAAAAGGAAGAAAGCATGCTCCAAAATTTAAAGATTGGGATTTAGCAATAGAGGACTGGAAAACACTTGCAACAGAGCCCGGGGCAACATTTGATAAAGAAGTTACAGTGAATGCAGAAAAAATAGCACCGTCCTTGACGTGGGGGAATAGCCCGGAAGAAACGTTGCCTGTTACCGGATATATACCGATCCCCGAAGACGAAGCGGATATTAGCAAACGAGAGGCTCTGCAAAGCACCTTAGAATATATGGGTTTAGCACCCGGGCAAAAAATCACTGATATTTCTATTGATCGTGTATTTATAGGTTCGTGCACTAACTCCCGAATAGAAGATCTTCGCTCAGCAGCACGCATTGCTCAAGGTAAAAAAGCATTAGTTCCAGCAATTATAGTACCCGGTTCCACTCTAATAAAAGAACAAGCAGAGGCTGAAGGATTAGATAAACTTTTTACAGACGCCGGTTTCGAGTGGCGGTCGACAGGTTGTTCTATGTGTGTTGGTATGAATGGTGATATCACGCCTCCTGGAGAGAGATGTGCGTCGACCAGTAATAGAAACTTTAAGGGACGGCAAGGACCAGGCAGCAGAACGCATTTGATGAGCCCGGCAATGGCAGCAGCAGCAGCAATAACCGGTCGCGTCACTGACGCCAGAGATTTCGGCTAGGAGCAAATAAATGGAAGCATTTCGAAAACTGGCTTCAATCGCTGCACCAATCCAAGTAGCCAATATAGACACAGATCAGATTATACCAGCTCGTTTTTTAAAAACTCCACGAAGCACGGATCATGGCCAGTTTTTGTTCCACGATATGCGTCGTGGTAAAGACGGAAACTTGAGCGAAGAGTTCATACTGAATCAAAAGGAATTCAAAACATCAGGTATTTTGGTCGCAGACAATAATTTTGGTTGTGGCTCCTCAAGAGAGTCAGCCGTATATGCACTTCACGATGCAGGTATAAAGTGCGTAATTGCCCCCAGTTTTGGCGATATTTTTTATACTAACTCACTGAAAAATGGCTTGTTGCCTATCAAACTTGATCGATCAATTGTGCAAGCTATTTGGAAGGCTCTGGCATCAGCGAATAGTTCAGAGGTCGAGGTTGATCTTGAGAACCAAACCATCCATTTGCCGAATGGTAGTACTTATGATTTCGAAATTGACCCCTTTCGAAAACAATGTCTTTTAGAAGGTTTAGATGATATTGATCTCACGTTGAAGTACCAAGAAAGTATAGAACAACATGAGTTGAGTGAGGAAACGAATTACCCTTGGACACGCTCTATTGATTAATATTATTAGGCCTTATATGCATAGAATTTATGGAATTTTCAGATAGCCTATTAATACTCATACTAGCAATTATGATTGACGCTGTTGCGGGAGATCCAAGGTGGATCTATTCCAGAATACCCCATCCGATCGTTGTTATTGGTCTTCAAATAGAACTCCTCGATAGATTTTTGAACAAATCCCACTACCCACCAGTTGGTCGCAAGTTATTAGGTGTTATTTCAATATTAATTATCGTCAGCTCAGCTTGGTTGATAGGCTGGTTGATTGCTTGGTCTTGCAATTTATTGAGTTTTGGAATTGTTCTCCAAGCCTTCATTGTTTCGATTTTTTTAGCGCAAAACAGCCTCTACCAACACGTCGCATCCGTAGCAAAAGCATGCAAAGCTGACGACATAGTTGATGCAAGGTCTCAAATCAGTCACATAGTTGGTAGAGATCCTAATTCATTAGATCAAAAAGCTATTGGCCGGGCTGCCATTGAATCCCTTAGCGAGAATTTTTCAGACGGTGTCGTAGCACCAATTTTTTGGTATGCAGTGGGCGGCTTACCTGCTTTAATTGCGTATAAGGCACTAAACACATCCGATAGTATGATTGGTTACCTAAATGACAAGTATGCCGACTTTGGATGGTGCGCCGCTCGCTTTGACGACGCGGCGAACCTTATTCCCGCGAGATTAAGTGCCCTTATTATAACGATTGCAGCCTTTATCATACCGTCAGCGGAAGGGAATAGTGCTTTTACGACCGCCATAAGAGATGCTAAAAAGCATAGGTCCAAAAATGCCGGCTGGCCAGAAGCGGCAATGGCGGGGGCTCTCGGCATAAAAATAGCTGGGCCAAGAAACTACAATGGTATTCTTGTTGAGGACGCCTGGATGGGCGACGGAATTGCGAATGTTGATGCTTCACACATTTTTATCGCACTACGAATTTATTGTGTAGCTTGCATCCTCAATGTTTTTTGGCTAATCCTCCTTGACAGCCTTAATTTCTAAACGTCCTCTTTATTTCAACAAGAGAAAAACATGATCTTTTTAAATAATTAACGTCGTTCGGATATCAAAATGCCATTTGTCTCAAGAAAAAATTCTCAAAGTATAGCCATTAAACTCATAACCAGAGAGGCGCTCCAGAACCAAAAGAAACGCAGTTCAGAACACGATTGGCTAAAAACCAATGGGTTCGAGGGCAAACCCGGCACAACCTGCTTTGTCCCCAAGCAGGCGCAAGGTCAAGTTAGACTTCTCGTTGGCGTGAAGGAGAGCAAAAAGCTAGGCGATGAAATCTGGGATCTTGCTGGTCTCCCCAAACAACTGCCAAAAGGGCGCTATCATATCGAAAGTCACTTATCTCCAGAGAAGGCTACCAAAATAGCTACCGGCTGGGCTCTTGGAGAATATCAGTTTTCAAAACATAAAAAACATGCCAAGTGCGAGGCTGAGTTAGTTTGGCCAGCTAATGCAGATCGGGCTGAAGTAAATCGGCTGGCCAGCGGCATTACGATTACCAGGGACCTGATTAACCTTCCCGCAAACGACCTTGGTCCATTGGAACTAGCCGACGCCGCAAAAAAAATGGCGAAAGCGTATAGAGCTAGCGTTACAGTTATAAAAGGAAAAGAACTCTTAAATAAAAATTATCCCTCTGTTCATGCTGTCGGCCGCGCTTCTTCCCGAGCTCCCTGCTTAATCGACTTACAATGGGGGAAAAGGTCTTCACCAAAAATTACCCTGGTTGGCAAAGGCGTTTGCTTCGATAGTGGTGGGCTAGATATTAAACCTGCATCCGGGATGCTGAATATGAAAAAGGACATGGGTGGGGCAGCCCAAGTTCTTGGGTTGGCCCATATGATTATGGATGCCGGGCTTTCCATAAGGCTAAGAGTTTTGATTCCTGCTGTTGAAAATGCAATCTCAGGCGATGCCTTCCGACCTCGAGACGTTCTCCAAACGAGAAAGGGGATAACCGTAGAGGTGGGTAATACCGATGCCGAAGGTCGCCTGATACTCTCCGATGCCCTGACGGAAGCATCAAAGGACAAACCCGAAATGATAATTGATTTTGCAACATTGACAGGTGCAGCGCGCGTTGCGGTTGGCACAGATTTACCTGCTCTATTTTGCAATAATGATAAATTAGCTCAAAATATTATTGAATTCGGCTTAAAGAATAATGATCCGGTTTGGCGTCTACCGCTCTGGGAAGGCTATAAACATTTGATCGAGTCAAATGTTGCTGACTTATCAAGTACTGGCTCAACACCTTTTGGTGGTGCCATAACAGCGGCACTATTCCTCGAAAATTTCATTGAAGGGGATATTCCTTGGGCCCATATAGACCTAATGGCTTATAATACTAGAGCAAGACCAGGAAGACCTGAAGGCGGGGAGGCGCAGGCTATAAGAGGACTATATGCCATGCTGAAAGCCAAGTTTGGATAAGTATGGCGTTTTCTAGTAACCCACCTCTTGATTGACCAACCCCTTGAGAGGCTGCCCCGACCTGACGCGCTCGATATTCTCTACAAACGCCTTTGCTGCAGAAGGCATGAAAACCTCAGCGGCGTGATGAGGCGTTATGATAATTCTGTGGTCATTCCAAAAAGGATGGTTCTGGGGCAAGGGCTCTTCAATAAAAACATCCAAAGCAGCACCCTTTATTTGACCATTATCAAGCGCCATAGTGAGGTCTTTTTCTACTAATTGATTACCTCGTCCCGCATTAAGTAAAAAGGAACCCTTTGGCATCTTCTCAAATAAACTCCTACCCAATATGCCCTTCGTAGCTGGAGTGTCTGGTAGGAGACATGCCAAATAATTCGTGGTTTTCAGCATCTCGGCCAAACCATCGTCTCCTGTAAACGATCTTATTCCTTCTAATTTTTTAGACGT
>PCAV01000005.1 GCA_002730675.1 Rhodospirillaceae bacterium
CGTCTTGATCCCTCTCGAAATACTGACACTGGAGGAACAGGCCTCGGTCTGACAATTGCAAAAGATATATTTCAGAGTCATGGGGGCGATTTACTTTTAAGTGAAGCTTCTCTTGGCGGTCTTCGAGCTACCGTAACATTACCTTTGTAGAAGAAGTCCAATAGATGATAGATACGAACGTTTGAAAGCCTTGAATTGACAGCCACTTTTATAAAACTAATAAAGTTTTCCACCATTTGGGACCGGCTTATCGACCGAAGCCAGAACAACCTCCCCCCCGTCATCTGGAAAACCAAGAACGAGTACTTCACTCATAAACTTCCCAATCTGCTTCGATGGAAAATTCATCACAGCCGCCACTTGCCGACCCACTAAATTTCGCTTTTCGTAGTTCTTCGTAATTTGTGCCGAAGTTTTTCGTACACCAAACTCATGCCCGAAATCTACCCAGAGTTTGAAAGCCGGTCTCCTAGCCTCAGGAAATTCTTGGACTTCGACGATTGTACCAACTCTAATTTCCACTTTTTGGAATTCTTCAAACGTTAGTGTCTCTAGAGGTTTACCATTCATATAAGTACTTTGCTCTCCAACATCGCCTCGGTTAATTATCGGTCTTGACCACTATTCTCCATTACCAAGCCAAGTGACTTCGCTATTGATTCAGCCCATTTCAAACGGTCATCTAGAATGCGTGTTGTTGCAGTTATGTCGCTGCGTTCTTCTTTAGACCAAGTCCGCATGCCAAACAAAAAAACTGCTCCCAAACCTTTGATTTTGATATTTCCCCTTATCCCTCGCGTCGAAACCCCCGCCGCTTCCAGGCTAGAGCGCATTGATATTCTTATGGCTTTTGCTGCAACTACGAACATTTTTGGATCTTTCCCAGTGACTTTCAACAGTTCACAAACGCCGTCTTTATAAGGAGCCAAGACATCAAAACGAACCAGCATTATTTCTAAAAGCCTTTCCCTAATCGAAATTCCCGGGTCGAGAATATCAGGATCTAAATTTGCTAATATCTGTTCATCAATAAATTCTGAAAATGCTTGCAAAAGGCCTACCTTGTCCGAGAACAGCTTTTCAAGCTCCAGCTCCTCAATTTCCTGATTTCTAGCCAGAGCCGCAAGTGTAAAATCGCTCCAACCAACATCAGATACTAATTCCATTAAACCTTTAAAAAGTTTTTGTTTATTCATTCTTGCCGTTGCAGTTTGTTAAGAGATGCGAATTTATCCTGCCAGCTCCTTTGATCTTTTGGCAGCAGCCTTTATAGCTTCATCAAAAATTGGTTGTATACCATCGTCCGACATTAAAACATTCAGAGCTGCCGCTGTTGTCCCACCCGGGCTAGTAACGTTTATTCTAAGTTGGTCAGCCGTTTCCTCGCTCAATCGAGCTAGCTCACCTGAACCTGATACGGTTGCCCTTGCGAGACGCATAGCTAACTCCGGCGGCAAACCCGACATTGTGCCAGCCTTAGCCATTGCTTCTATAACTAGAAATACATATGCTGGCCCACTTCCCGATACAGCTGTGACAGCGTCCATGAGTCCTTCGTCATCGATTAACACTGACTCCCCGACAGAGGATAGAAGCTCACCACACACTTCTGCCTGCTTTTTTGGAACATTACCATTAGGAACATATACTGTGATCCCACGCATAACAGCAGCGGGAGTATTAGGCATAGCCCTTACAATCTGAGCGTATTGACTTAAATGCTTTTCGAAATATTTCAGTGTTTTTCCTGCAGCTATAGACAGAAACGTTGTTTCCTTCCCTATTAGCCTTTTGAAGTCCGGTAAAGTTTGGTCCATTGTCTGTGGCTTAACCGCAAGAATGACGACCGAGGGAACAATGTTTTCAGGTATTTCTGAGGCGGTTCTTACTATTTTTAAGCTAGGTATACCCTCAAAAGTCCTGGTTGCTTCTTCGTTAGGTTCCACAACATATATTCCATCATCTATAAAACGGCTTTTAACCCAGCCCGCCAACATAGCGCCGCCCATCTTTCCGCAACCTATTAAAAATAGCGGTTTTGTCATTTTTACTTAAGCTTCCCCTGCAACATCAATGAGAGCAGCATTCAACGCTTCGTTTGCTGTTTTACCACCCCATACCACAAACTGAAAGGCCGGATAATATCGGTCTGACTCACTAACCGAAACGTCAACCAAATCTTCGAGTTGTTCAACACTCGCTGGGCCCGCACCTCTTAAAAGTAATGTGTGCCTAAACATAGGCGTTCCATCTTCAGATGACAAATCGAAATGTCCTAACCACAGTTTTTCATTTATGAGAGCAAGTAAATGATGAACCCCGGAATAGCTTTGGATATCAACCCTTGTTTCAAAAACACATGAGAAGTGAAGTGCGCCCATCTCCTCTTGCCAAAGAAAAAATAGCCTGTAATTGCACCATCTCCCATTTATTTCAACAGCTAACTCGTTTAATCCTGTCCGCTCATGCGGCCAGTCATTTGCACCAACAATTTCAACTAACAACTCGAGTGGATTATTTGAGCTGTGTTCTGAGTCAACATAACTAACAGACATTAGTCACCTCCGCTGCACTACCAAGATCCAGTATGAACCAGGCACAGGGTAGTCCAAAACCCGACATCTACTACATCAAGTTACAATCTCATAATGTTGAGGTGTGTCAACCCCTAACATACAAGATTTAGTATAATTGTATGCTGAAGATCTCTGCGTCAGCTGAGATTACTAACAACTAACTCTTTTTACTTCGGGAAGGTGATTTCTTTGTTTTGACTTTACTGACGGGAGGACGACTTTTGGCCCCTGATTTTGCCAAGAGTTTCTTCTCAATATGGTCAAGACGCTCATTCATCTTTTCTTGTTCTTCTCGCGCTCTTTGAGCAAGCGAACGAACAGCGTCGAATTCTTCACGTGCCACCCACCCCTTTTCACTCAAAAATCTCTCCACGCGCTGCTGAATAAGCTGCTCCAGCTCAGTTTTTGCTCCTGCGGCCATTGACATTGCGCCATTGGCTAAACGAGCTATGTCACCTAGAAGGCGGTTACTAGATTGCATACGTATTCCTCACGTTGGATGTTTGGCTCTTTAAAACACTAGGAGTATTTAACCATAAATCAACAAAAAATTGTTTGATTGAATTGCTTTGATGACCAAAAAACTATTTCACCTTTTAATTTGATGCTATTAGTGATGCTGTAGAGGGGTATAACGCAATGTATGTGATTACAGGGGGAGCGGGGTTCATTGGATCTAATCTTGTTGCTGCCCTATGCGACCACGGCCATTCAAACAAAATTGTAATAGTAGACAATCTAGGAATAGATCAGAAATGGAGAAACATAGCTAATCATTTAGTCTACGGCATAATATCCCCTACACAACTAGATGCATTTCTCGCGGAAAGTAAAAAAGAAATCGAGATGGTATTTCACCTTGGAGCTGTGTCGTCAACAACTGAGATTGATGTAGACCTTATACTTGAAAATAATCTTCGACTTTCCACCCGACTATGGAGATGGTCTGCAGAAAACAAGGTCCCTTTTCTTTTTGCCTCCTCAGCGGCTACGTATGGAAACGGTGAAAATGGGTTTGATGACAATTTAACCTCAGATCAATTGGCTGGTTTAAAACCCTTAAACCCCTATGGCTGGAGCAAACATTTTTTTGATCGTTGGGTAACTTCTAGGGTAGAGAATGGCGATAGCCTCCCACCTCAATGGGTTGGTTTAAAATTCTTTAATGTCTATGGCCCAAATGAAGGCCATAAAGGGACCCAGAGTAGCCTTATCAATCAACTGTACCCAAAAATAATTAGTGGCTTACCCTCAGTATTATTTAAGTCTCATAGGACTGGTATTCTGGATGGCGAACAACGACGGGATTTTATTTGGGTGGATGATTGCATCGAAGTGATACTATGGTTTCTTGCTAACAGAAATATTTCTGGATTATTTAATGTTGGAACCGGTGAAGCACGAACTTTTAAAGACCTCACTCTAAACGTCTACGCCAATCTCAAGGTGGAACCAAATATAGAATTCATAGATACACCCCCAAGCATTGAAAAACATTATCAATATTTTACCGAAGCTTCATTGAAGAAGCTTCGCAAAGCCGGTTTTTCTAGAAATTTCACCTCTCTAGAGGAAGGCGTAAAGAAATATATAACAAACTTTCTTAGCACTAATGATCCATATAAATAGTTATGTATTACAATTTAAACGATTTTCTTTTAGATCCCATAGCCCTAGAAATTGGACCGATAGTAGTCCGCTGGTACGCTTTGGCTTACATAGCCGGCTTGTTTTTGGGTTGGCGTTACTGCGCTCTTTTACTAAGAAGAGCTCCATTTGTAATGGGGCCACAACAACTAGAAGATTTGCTTTTCTATGTCACAATTGGTGTAATTATTGGGGGTCGCTTGGGTTACGTATTATTCTATAATCCAATCTACTTTTTTTACAATCCGCAGGAAATCCTGATGATATGGCGTGGCGGCATGTCCTTTCATGGCGGCCTTTTGGGGGTTTTTGGTGTTGGAATAATAATTTCCTATAAAAAAAATATAGCTTTATTACCACTAACTGACCTATTGGCTGTGGCTGCCCCTATCGGGCTTTTCTTTGGTAGAGTAGCAAATTTTATAAATGGAGAGCTTTTTGGTCGCGTGAGCAATGCGCCATGGGCTGTAATCTTTCCAAATGGAGGGCCATTACCACGACATCCTAGTCAGCTTTATGAAGCTGCTTTAGAGGGCCTTTTGCTCTTCACGCTTCTCAGCGTATTAGCATTTTTTACCAAAGTTAGACATTGTCCGGGCATTTTAACATCCATATTTTTAATTGGTTACGGAACAACTAGGGCAATGGTTGAATTTTTCCGAGAGCCTGACCCCCAACTTGGCTTTTTCATAGAATATTTCACAATGGGTCACCTACTTTGCCTACCAATGATAGTTGTTGGGATAATATTGTTTAGATACTCCATAAAATACCAATCGGGCCTCAATGACTGAAACCTTACGACGCCTAGTGATAAGTAAAATTCAAAAGATCGAGCTAAAGACTTTAGCAGAATTTATGGCCGAGCTACTCCATAACAAAAATTTTGGTTATTACGCGACAAGAGATCCTCTAGGCTCAATCGGAGACTGCACAACAACGCGAGAGATACCTCAGATCTTTGGCGAATTAACCGGGCTACGGGTCTTACATCCTCTTCAACAACGAGAATTTTTGATTACGATGAGAATAAACGAGCGTGCTGAACGTTAAAAGCATGGTTCCGTAACACAACAGATTAATGATATTGATATCGCCATGAAGTGTTTAACTGATAGAAAAGAAATGGCGGAAATTTTTAAAGTAATCGGATTCACACCAAAAGACTTTACGACTCCACCAGGAAACATGAATTAACTTAATTTAAAAGCGAAAAGGAAAAACTTTGTTTAGATTAGACGCTTTGAACCAACAAGCTGTTTGCCATGGTTTTTTTTCTAGAAAAGGCGGTGTAAGCAATGGCCTTTATGGGTCACTAAATTGTGGCCTAGGCTCCAAGGATAATAAAGAATCCGTTGACGCGAATAGAGAGGAAGCCATGAGGCAGCTTGGTTTACCACTAACAGCACTTCGAACATGCTTTCAGCACCACAGTGCTGATGCACTCTTAGTAGATGATAATATGAATAATACAATGTCACTAAAGGCAGATGGTTTGGTCACAGCAACACGTGGAATAGCCTTAGGTATTTTAACGGCTGACTGTGGACCTGTGCTTTTTGCCGACCCAATTGCAAAAGTGATTGGAGCTGCCCATGCAGGATGGAGAGGAGCATTAAGCGGCATTCTCGAAAATACGGTAAGAAAAATGTGCGAGTGTGGGGCAAGCCCGTTGAATATTATAGCTGGGTTAGGCCCGATGATAGGTCCAAAATCCTACGAGGTTGGACCTGAGTTCCGCAAAGCCTTTTTAGATAATTCCCCAAAAAATTCGCGATTTTTTTCGTCAACTTCCCGCAGTGGGTATCATTTGTTCGATCTCCCAAGCTATATTCAGCATCGGATAGAGCTAATTGGAATTAAAATTATTGGTTCGCTTGGTAAAGACACTTATCAAGATGGAGAAAATTTTTTTAGCTATCGACGCGCATGCCATCAAAATGAGACAGACTACGGACGTCTCCTCTCAACTATAGTTCTTCGATAGCAAATTATTCCAGAGTGGTGACCCTAAAATGCCTCATCTTTATATATTTTTGTTTGCATTTTTAATCGGCGGTTTGAGCACGTGCGTACTAATGTAAAAGTTTTGCCTGTCCTTCTGATAATTACTTGTGCAGCTTGCGGTCAAGTGCCGCAGCCATTTCAAAAAACTGAATCACAAAAAGTAAAAGACAGAGAGTTATTGGCACCCGCGAATACAAGTTTATTTGTAAAAGGAATCAACGGACCTGTAGGGTGGGTTGGGAATGCGTTTGCAAAAGCAACGGCAGATGTACTGCGGGGGAAGGGGCTGCTTGCAAGTTCAAAATGGCATAACGACCAATCGTTCGCTCTTACGGCAAACGGTTATCAGCAACTCTATGAAGATCGACCTCCAGACCTAATTGTGACGTGGCTACTCACCGATAACATAGGCCGTGTCAAGAAAACTATAAGAACAAAGAGCACGCCGCCAAGAAAGTTTTGGATAAATCCAACGATGCAGACTTTCAGACAAGTGATTGCGCCAAAGGCTGATAAAATCATTGCTTTGCTAGACGACCAAGATAAAGCCACCTTTAAGCAGAGACAGTCTGTCCTTATTGATATCGGCCCAATAAAAGGCGTAACTGCTAGAAACGAGAAAATAATCCGATCAAAAATTGCAGAAGTATTGCAGCAGCATAAGCCCCTATTAAGCAACACAATCCCTGAGACACTTTTATTAAAAGTGTTAATTCAAAATATATCTTTAAATAAATTTAGTGAGAGAATAATAGTTGTTTGGACGCTGACATCACAAAATGGTTTCGAAATTGGAAATATAAGACAAGAGAATATAGTGGAAAAAGTGAGTCTGTATAGCAATTGGGTAGAGATTTCGAAACAAATCACACGCAGCGCAATTGATGGAATAACTGATTTAGTCCAAGCATATAGCCATTCAAAATTACAATCTAAAAATAAAGTGGAATAGGCCTTGCGCGAGGCTACTTTTGACTGTTAATAAATTTGAGAAGCGCTTCTTATCTAAGAATTAGGAAACCAACCAAAGATGGCCACAAAAATATTATCTTGCAACAGTAACCGGCCATTAGCTGACGCCATTTCAAAATATATGGAACTCCCCCTAACAAAAGCTGATGTTAAAAGATTTTCAGATATGGAAGTTTTTGTTGAAATCCAGGAAAACGTTAGAGGAGAAGATGTTTTTTTAATTCAGTCTACATCCTCGCCAACAAATGACAATCTTATGGAATTGCTTGTTGCCTTAGATGCATTAAAAAGAGGTTCCGCGAATCGTATAACAGCCGTTATTCCCTACTATGGATACGCTCGGCAAGATAGAAAATCGGGTCCACGAACACCCATATCTGCCAAATTAGTTGCTAACCTAATAACAGTTGCAGGCGCTCATAGAGTAGTAACGGTCGATCTCCATGCTGGGCAAATTCAAGGTTTTTTCGATATACCAACTGATAATCTTTTCGCAGCTCCAGTATTTCAATCCGATATCAAAGAAAAATACGGAGACAAATCACTAGTCATAGTATCACCAGATGTTGGTGGAGTTGTGCGGGCTAGAGCTCTTGCAAAGAGTTTAGACGCTGATTTGGCAATCATTGATAAACGGCGAGAACGCGCTGGTGTATCGGAAGTTATGAATATAATCGGTGAAGTTGATGATAGACATTGTATTTTAGTTGACGATATCGTTGACTCAGGCGGGACGCTGTGTAACGCAGCAGAAGCTCTTATGGCTGCGGGTGGTTTATCAGTGTCTGCCTATATAAGCCACGGTGTGCTATCCGGAGGTGCTGCTGCACGAATAAAAGATTCGCCTTTAACCGAACTTGTCACGACAGATAGTATTCGAGCGACCGATGCGGTACTGGCAGCTCCAAATATGCGCCAGATAACAATCGCTCCGTTATTAGGGGAAGCTATATTGAGAATCGCCGAGTCCCGCTCAGTGTCTAGTCTCTTTGATTACAACGCACCAAATTGAATATATTTAAAATTTTAATAAACAAAAATTTGACTAGTCTTTTGTCAAAAAAAATATTACAACCAGCTTTGCTTTAGGACAGAACAATTCCAGCACCCCTGGAGGCTGGTCCTACGTCACTTTTATATCGAGGAGAAATTCGATGAGCGATATTACAGTTCTCACTGCCGCTGCTCGCGAAAGGGTTGGTAAGGGGTCCGCCCGAGAAGCTAGACGGCAAGGTAAAATTCCTGCGGTAATTTACGGAGATAAAAAATCACCTGCTTCTATTACATTAGAACGAAAACTTCTTGTTCGGCACCTAGAATCAGGAGGTTTTTTCAATACTCTCTTTGATATCGAATTAGATGGGAAATTGAACCGAGTTCTGCCTAGGGATGTCCAACTTCATCCTGTCACAGATGTTCCTGAACACATTGACTTTCTTAGGGTAACGAGCACCACGCGCATATCGGTTGAAGTACCTGTTGAGTTTACAGGAGAAGACGAGTCCCCTGGATTAAAAACTGGTGGAGTGTTGAACGTTGTGCGTTACAATATTGAAGTCTCATGTACTCCTGATTTAATCCCAACGAGCTTGGTTCTTAATCTTTCTGGAGCAGAAATCGGTGACAGCTTGCATATTAGCGCGGTAAGTCTACCGAAGGGTGTAACACCTACCATTACAGACCGTGACTTTACGATAGCAACGATAGCCGCGCCAACCGTCGTCAAAGAAGAGACAGCAGGAACTGACGATGGAGCGGATACAGAAGCGCCTGACGGAGACTCAACACCTGAAGCCGCTGGCGACGAAACCAAAGAAGGTGGTGATAGTTAGTAGTTTGAAAACACTTTTCAAACTAAATTGGGAGTTGGCTTTTGCATCTGTTGATAGGG
Organism: Rhodospirillaceae bacterium; assembly: GCA_002730675.1. Classification (GTDB taxonomy): domain Bacteria; phylum Pseudomonadota; class Alphaproteobacteria; order Thalassobaculales; family Thalassobaculaceae. The sequence continues at coordinate 9,094 of PCAV01000005.1, forward strand.
CTAGGTAATCCTGAAATAAAACACAGATATAACCGTCATAATATAGGTTTCTTAATAGTTGATAAAATTGCTCAAGAATTGCAATTCCCACCCTTCAAAAATCGCTTTAAAGGTTTACTGAGCGAAAATTTGATGGATGGTAGCAATATTAAATTGTTGAAACCCTCCACCTATATGAATAACTCCGGTGAATCCATAGTTCAGGCTATGCGGTTTTTTAAACTCGACCCTTCGCAAGTTTTTGTATTTTACGACGATCTCGATCTTTCACCGGGGAAATGCAGGATTCGGTTAGGCGGTGGAACGGGAGGACACAATGGTTTACGAAGCATTGAAAAACACATCGGCCCTGACTACTGGCGAGTTCGAATTGGTATAGGCCACCCGGGACGCAAAGAATTGGTCCTAGCGCACGTACTGAATGATTTCAGTGAGCAAGAAAAGAATGGATGGGTTGAAAAAATGCTAATAGCTATGACAGAGCATCTTAAGTTGTTGATTAAAGGGGACACTAATTCTTTGATGTCGAAAATTGCGTCCAATATGAGCTCATCAAACGAAGTTGGCAGTGTCTTAAACGATTAACTAAAATTCGACACAAACTTTTGCATTAATGAGGGAGTTGGAGGCTTTTTATGGGTTTTAATTGCGGGATCGTTGGATTACCAAATGTGGGAAAATCGACATTATTCAATGCGCTTACCTCTACAGCAGCCGCGGAAGCTGAAAATTATCCATTTTGCACGATTGAACCAAATAAAGGTAGGGTAGCGGTACCCGATGAACGACTTTTGGAAATTTCTAAGCTAGCCAGCTCAGCGAAAGTTATTGGAGCTCAACTCGAATTCGTTGATATAGCTGGCTTGGTCAAAGGGGCGAGTAAAGGAGAGGGACTAGGAAATCAATTTTTAGCCAATATCAGGGAAACCGATGCCATCATCCACGTTCTCAGATGTTTTGAAGACGATAATATTTCCCATGTTGAAGAAAACATCCAACCCATCCGAGATATAGAGATCATTGAAACCGAATTACTTCTATCCGACCTAGAAAACATAAACCGGCAAATGTTGAACTTAGAAAAAAAAGCTCGAAGTGGTGATAAGGAGATCAAAAAACAATTGGAGGTTGTAAAGAAAATAGGCTCCCTGTTAGAGGAAGGTACCCCAATTAGAAAGTGCATGGATTGGGATGCTCAAGATGAAGCATTAATAAAAAATAACAACATGCTTACATCTAAACCCCTGGTTTATGTCTGCAATGTTGATGAAGAATCAGCCGCGATTGGAAACGCCCTGAGTAGAGAAGTAGAGGCCTATGCAAAAGCAGACGGTTCTGGATGCGTCGTTGTTTCTGCGGCTATTGAAGCCGAAATAAGCCAGTTAACATATCAGGAAGAGAAGACTGAATTTCTTACGACTTTAGGATTAGAGGAAGCCGGTTTAAATAAACTAATTAGAACAGGTTATAGTCTACTCAATCTAATCACCTTTTTCACGGCTGGGCCCAAAGAGGCGCGCGCATGGACACTTAAAAAGAATTCTACTGCTCCTCAAGGCGCCGGCAAGATTCACTCGGATTTCGAGAGAGGCTTCATTAGAGCGGAAACTATTAGCTACAAAGATTATATTGCTAATGGCGGCGAAAATGGCGCTAAAGAAGCAGGTAAATTAAGAGTAGAAGGGGCTGATTATTTGATAAAAGATGGCGATGTGTTGCACTTCCGTTTCAATGTCTAACGATTTCGCAAGAAGTTTGAGAATTACCAACAATACGGTAGACATAATTACAANTTGTTCTNGAGCTATTATGATTAANNGCCAAGTTTGATGTATCAGNTTTAAGAAACGTTTTTATAAAACCNGGGCTCTGCGCTATGGGAATGTTATTGAAAACAATTGCGTCAGACGGTCATGCGTTCGATACATATATAGCCCAACCGGACGGCCCCCCCCTAGGCGGATTAGTTATTATCCAAGAGATTTTTGGACTTAACAAACATATCAAAAGCATTGCAGATAGATATGCCTGTGAGGGGTATCTGGTAGCAGCACCTGCACTCTTCGACCGAATAGATAAGTGTGTCGAATTAAACTACGATTCCAATGATATTGAAAAAGGGCGTGATCTCAAAAACACCATTGGAGATGAGNTGCCCCTNCAGGATATTGACGCGGCAAGGTCTATTGCGAGTGCCGCNGGTAAGGTCGGCATAATTGGGTTTTGTTGGGGCGGAACTTTGGCNTGGCTAGCTGCATGCAAATTGCCCGGGCTTGCGTGCGTCTCGTCTTACTATGGAGGTGGGATAGCGGGTCTTATGTCTTTCACAGCAAAGTGCCCCGTGATCTTTCATTTTGGCATGGAGGGTGATGCGATCTCCTTAGAAGAGGTTGAAATTATAAGAATTTCGCAGCCGGATAACCATGTTTACCTATACCCCGCCGGTCACGGATTTAACTGTAGCCAAAGAAGAGACTTTGAACCAANCAGTAGCAAGATCGCTGAGGAACGAACTTTAGAATTTCTTAGGAAGAACCTCGCCTGAGACCGGATCCGAATTTACAAAACCCGTCCCGCTACAGCGTCGAGTCTTGCTACAAGCTTCGGATCCCTATTTTCTGGAGATGTCACTATCGCGAAGTCCAACGCTCGATCGCCTCCCTGAATATCCTTATTAGGCCGCACTTTAATCCTTGGCAGAGCATTTTTGAGTAACAGATTTGCNTTGTCGCGATTTTTTTCTATTACCTTTATAACGCTCTCTACCGAAACAGCTTCGTGATCTGGGTGCCAGCAATCATAATCCGTTACCATTGCAACTGTTGCATACGGAAGTTCTGCCTCCCTTGCTAATTTTGCTTCCGGCATATTTGTCATTCCAATTACATCGCACCCCCAGGATCTGTATAAATTGCTCTCAGCAAATGTTGAGAATTGTGGGCCTTCCATACAGATGTATGTGCCGCCCAGATGTGACGATAATCCCAAGTCTTCGCAGGTACTGTGCAATGCCTTTTGGAGCCGGTCTGATATTGGATGTGAAAATGATACATGAGCCACGCAACCCTCTCCAAAAAATGTTTTCTCTCTGGAAACTGTTCTATCAATGAATTGATCCACCAAAACGAAATTTCCTGGCATATATTCTTCTTTTAACGACCCTACAGCGCTTAAAGAGATAATATCGGTAGCACCCGCCCTTTTTAGACAATCAATATTCGCTCTGTAATTTATTGCCGTCGGGGTGAGCTTATGTCCTCTTCCATGTCGGGGCAGAAATACTATTGGAACCTGATTTATTTCACCAAATAANAGNTCNTCAGAGGGNTTCCCAAACGGAGATGAAACNGAATTCCATTGAGCTCCCTTTAANTCTTCTATTTGGTCTATTCCGCTACCGCCAATAATACCTANTANCGCTTTCACAAGGAACTCCAAAAANANNAGGCCGCNAAACCACGCGNCCTAACCAAAANACTTCANCTATTCNTTAATGNACGTCNGACCATATTTTCTTTTTNCTGTAGTAAAATANAACCGTCATAACGAGCAAGAAAATGATAACCATCACACCCATTCTCTTTCGCTGCTCCATATTAGGCTCAGTTGCCCAAGCGAGGAATGCTGTAACGTCTCGCGCTTGCTGCACTAGTGTGGCTCTCGTACCATCAGCATACTCGACCCCATCATCTACTAATGGCGAGGGCATAGCAATTTGATTCCCGGGGTAATAAGCGTTGTAATACATGCCTTCGCCAACTTCTTTGCCTTGGGGTATTTCATGATAGCCGCTAAGCAATGCGTATAGGTAATCAGCACCGCCGGCTCTTGCGTCAACCATAAGCGAGAGATCTGGGGGGAGAGCACCATTGTTGCTAGCTCTCGCAGCATTGTCGTTTGGGTATGGTGCTGGCCACATATCAGATGGAATAGCTGCCCGTTCAAACATCTCCCCTTCATTATTTGGGCCATCCTCAACTTGAAATTCCGCCGCTATCGCTTTTATCTCGTTTTCGTTGAAACCTAGATCAGTCAGATTTCTAAACGAGATAAAATTTAGCGAATGACAAGTAGCGCACACTTCTTTGTAAACTTGGAAGCCCCTTTGCAATTCGCCTCTATTGAACGTGCCGAAGGGCCCGTTAAACGACCACTCTTGAGACGGGAACGGAATGCTTTCAGCGCTTCGTGCCGTTGTAGCCACAGGCACCGTAACTAAGAATGTTAACAAAAAAAGTATTAGTTTTTGTAGACAACCCATCATGGTTTTTCCCTAGCCGCCGCCGGCGCAGGTGCGGGAATTCCATTTCCACCACCAAGCACGGGCTTACCTATGCTTCTTGGCAGAGATCGCGGTGTCTCAAATATTGACAGAGCCGGCAAAAGAACAATGAAATGGAAGAAGTAATAGACTGTGCAAAGCCTCGAGAGGACCACATAGATACCTTCTGCTGGCATGGCACCCAAGTAAGTCAGTGCAACGCAATCCAACAAAAACACCCAGAACATAATTTTGTAAATTGGGCGGAAACTCGCACTCCTTACGGGCGATCGGTCAAGCCAAGGAAGAACAAATAGAACAGCTATAGCCGCAAACATAGCAAGAACACCAAGAAGCTTATCAGGTACAGCTCGCAATATTGCGTAAAATGGCAGGAAGTACCATTCGGGAACGATATGGGCTGGTGTTACCATTGGGTTTGCTGGGATATAATTATCCGGATGACCCATAGAGTTAGGCAGAAAGAATACAACCGCTGCCATGATTGTTAAGAAGACGCTAAGCCCAAACATATCCTTTACCGTATAATACGGGTGGAAAGATATCGTATCCTGATCACCTCGAACGTCGATGCCGAGTGGGTTGTTAGAACCAAACCTATGGAGAGCTATGATGTGTAAGACAACAACCCCAACAATAACAAATGGTAATAGGTAGTGGAGTGAAAAAAACCTATTGAGTGTTGGGTTATCGACCGAAAAACCTCCCCACAACAAAGTCACGATCGACTCGCCCACAAGCGGGATTGCGGAAAAAAGGTTTGTGATTACGGTAGCGCCCCAGAAACTCATTTGTCCCCAAGGAAGAACATACCCCATGAAAGCAGTTGCCATCATAAGCAACAGGATTACTACGCCTAGCATCCATAGCAATTCTCTAGGGGCCTTGTACGATCCGTAGTACAGACCCCTAAATATATGGATGTAAACAACTATAAAAAAGAAGCTAGCACCGTTTGCGTGAATGTATCGTATTAGCCACCCATAGTTTACGTCGCGCATTATCCTCTCGACTGATTGAAAAGCGTGGTCAACATGCGCTGTGTAGTGCATTGAGAGTATGATGCCTGTAACAATCATTATAACGAGCGTTATTCCTGCTAGGGAACCAAAGTTCCACCAATAATTGAGGTTCTTTGGTGTTGGATACTCGTGCATTTCATGATGCAAAAACGTAAAAACGGGAAGTCGATGGTCTATCCATCTCACTACCGGATTAGTTAGTTTTGGGCCACTCATATTATTCTTCCTCAACCAATCTTTATAACATTATCAGAAATATACTTATAAGGCGGAATGACAAGGTTTGTCGGCGCGGGCCCTTTTCTTATGCGGCCCGATGTATCGTAATGTGATCCATGACATGGGCAAAACCAGCCTCCCCATTCTCCCTTGGGGTCAGTTGCTTTTTGACCCAAAGGGACACAGCCAAGGTGAGTGCACACACCTAACAGCACAAGAATTTCTGGTCGCGGGGCGCGATCAGCATCAGTTTGTGGATCTGGCAAGTCTGATAACTCGGCTGCTGCCGCCTCTTCTATCTCTGCTTTCGTCCGATGTCGAACAAACACGGGTTTTCCGCGCCATACAACGGATACGGACATACCTTCTTGAACACCCGAAACATCAAATTCAGTTGTCGAAAGAGCCAGCGTGTCGGCAGCTGGATTTAGTTGATCAATCAGTGGCCACGCGATACAAGCTGCACCGAGGGCCGCTGCTGAGACACTAGCAACATGAATAAAATCTCGCCTTGTCGGTTGGTCGTTACTATCAGCCATTTCAATCAATTTCCCCTGTTTACGCTCAATAGATAGTATCCTACAAAAGTATCCTACACCTCCCTAAAACAGTGCGACACGTAGTCGCGTGAGGATGTTTAGTTTTAGTGCCTTTCTTTTCTATTATTCGTATACTGCACCAATTGAAAAAATGCAAAGAAAGCCGTGGAGAGATGTTAATAAAGATTACTTCATTGTACGTTAGATCAAATAAATGCGGCTAGCTCTTTTTCAACCTGATATACCTCAAAACACAGGCGCAATTATACGGTTAACGGCATGCTTTGGAATTCCTCTCGATATAATAGAACCATGTGGTTTTATACTATCCGACACAAAATTACGCCGTTCCGGCATGGATTATTTAAATTTGGCAAAGATAGAACGTCACAT
>PCAV01000006.1 GCA_002730675.1 Rhodospirillaceae bacterium
AAGATCTGTAGTACATAGGACCCAAATTTGTTTTTACATGTTCTAGAGATTCCGCCGAATTGAAAATCCTATTTTTGGAATATCCGAGTATTCAAACGTTGCTGAAAAAAAAGAGGGTGAATTATGTGATAGTTTAGTTTTTAAACAATTTTTCCTTATCTGAGTGTTTATCATTAATTCCCGACAATCTCAGCATATGCCATGCCAAACCGTGTTTACTTGTTGTAATTTTGCATTGTAGTTTATCTCCCAATATCGAAACAAGTTCAAAAGCTCTAAGACTCGTATAAGAGATAAATATAGGGTCAATGTTCTCTCTAGAAAATTCATCGATTACAGCATCTGAGATAGACGCGGTCGTTATTTTTCCAGCTCTGTTATCGTCAATTTCTGAGAAAGCTACGGATTTAGCTATGCTATATTCGTAAGCCACAAACTATTATTGTATGAGTCAATTAATCTCTCCCATATAAGGCGTGAGAAGACTTACCCTTCGAGGTTTTTAGGGCAGCAAGGTAGGCGGTGATCGGAGTTGTTACGCTGGATGTCTGGCTGGGCGTTTCTATTGTCCGGAATACATTGTCTTCACCTATAACTAAATTTGCTGAAGTTGACCCATAACCCACTACACTGAATTTGTTGGCGGGCAGCAATGTTTTAGCTGTTTGGTTTAACTTTTCATCCATAGACGTCAACGTATCTGTTGTGACATTTGGGACCACCGTCACTGTCGAAGTGTAAAGCTATACTTCTTCAACTCCATTAAAAAGATTATTTAACTCGTGTTCGATCACATGATCCGGCGCAAATGCAATTAGTCTCATTATTGCGCCCCTGACGATTATATTTTCAACCTCATATCAGACAGACATTAGATCATTCACAATCAAATTTAAACACGAAGTGCCACGCCATCATGACCGGGGTCTGCACCGCCATCTAGTTTGCCATCTCGAATCCTAATTCCATGAACTGCTGCGATACCAAAGCTTAGAGCGCTTCTCGCGATTTTGTATCCTTGACCTTCCAAGTTATTGGTTACATAACTTGGTATCCGGTTCATTACGTCTATAAGGTTGCTAGTAGCTGAAAATCTTGGTGCAGAAACAGCTTCGAGCATATTCATCTTAAAATCGATCACATTTGCAACGGTTTGCAGGATACCCATAGCAATCTGTGTTCCTCCTGGAGCTCCAAGTACGATGAACGGTTGCCCGTCTTTTGAAACAATTGTTGGTGCAAGTGAAGTAAATCGGCTTTTGCCCGGTGCTATTGACCCAGCTCGGTTTGGTCTTGGATCAAATACAGCCATACATCCATTGTACATAAATCCTAGTTTGTCTGTAATAACTCCTGATGGCATTCCTAATGAATGGGTCATTGTCACGCAATTTCCGTCATAATCAACGACAGCTACGTGAGTTGTTTGTTTTGGCTCGTTNGACTCATAACGTTCNACAGCAACTTTTTCGCCGCTTTTTATTTTCTCNGATANAGACTTTGCGNAGNCTTTTGATAGTAGTTTTTCAATTGGCACGTCCACAAATTTTGGATCTCCAACGTGTCTGTCTTTATCTGAGGTTGCTNGCTTCATGGCTTCTGCTACTACTCTTATATACTCGCTGGTATTATGCCCGATGCCCTTAAGATCAAAGTTTTCNAGTATATTTAGCATTTCTATTAGCATTATGCCGCCGCCAGGCGGCTGATTAGATGCAATATTATAATCTCGGTAAGCTCCGGTGAGCGGTTCAGTTACCGTAGTTGAGTAGTTCGCTAAATCTTCATATGATAGTAATCCGCCATTTTTTTCCATATCCGCGGCGATCTGTTCTGCGATTTCTCCAGTGTAGAAAGTCTCAATGCCTTGTTTCGCTATTTTTCGTAAGGTATCGGCCATACCGGGTATATGAACTTTTTCACCTATTTTTTTCAAACTGCCTGAGCTATTGAAATACGACTTTTGACCGGTTGCAGAAAAGCTCAGACGTTTTTCTACAGGAACGCGTCCATGATCGGCACCGTTTGTCCACCAAAAGTATACGTGAGGTCGCACACGAAATCCTTCATCTGCTTGGGTTATTGCTGGAGCTACAATATCTGCCCAGTCCCATGTGCCATATTGTGAAATTGCCTCTCCATACGCTTTCAAACTACCAGGCGTTGTAATTGCTTGATATCCCAAGTCATTTACATTTCCNTTAAGTACGAAACCAAACCCATCTCTAGTCTCACCTTCTATTAAATGTTCCCACATTTCAGGANTTGCAGCNANAGGAGTTTTCCCATGGAAGTCTATGCAAGTATGTACACCCTNNGANGGCATATAAATCTGACAATTCCCAAAACCTGCTATCCCACACATTTGTGGATCGACTACTCCTTGGACCAACGCTGCGGTTATTGCCGCGTCTACGGCGTTTCCTCCTGCCATAAGAACTCTGGCACCAGCCTCAGATGCTTCAGGTTGGGCNGACACTATCATCGCTTCNTTAACCATTTATTCTTCCTCTCGTGAGCTAAGTGGTGCTCTAATCAGCTATTTTGTTTCCTGTATGGCACGCCATATTTTTTGTGGCGTTGCGGGCATGTCTATTTTTGATACTCCAATTTCAGAAAGTGCGTTTGTTATTGCATTAATCACCGACGGCATTGCACCTGCACAACCTGCTTCCCCGCAGCCCTTAACACCAAGAGCGTTTGTTTGCGCTGGACTGGGCTCACTCGCAAAATGAAAGTTGGGAAGGTCGGAGGCGCGGGGGAGTGCATAGTCCATGAATGAACCCGATAGGACTTGGCCAGACTCATCAAACACTACATTTTCCATAATTGCCTGACCTACTCCCTGTGCTACGCCTCCGTGACACTGCCCTTCAACGAGTAATGGGTTTACTAAAACACCAAAATCATTAACCATATTATATTTATCAATTTTCACTGAGCCGGTTTCAGGATCAATCTCAACTTCACAAATATGACAGCCGTTTGGAAATGCTGAGGGNACCCCCCCGTGATCAAGCTTGACATCTAAGGTATCTGGNATCCCGTCAGANCTATCCAAACCCTTTTTCAACTTGTCGGACAACTCTATCAAAGAGATAGATTTGTCCGTGCCTGCGACTAANAAATACCCNTTCTTAAATTCAATGTCTTCTTCGCTAGTTTCAAAAAAATATGAGGCAACCGTTTTAGCCTTTTTTATAACTTCGGTTGCTGCTTCTATAATAGCTCCACCAGACGCCATNATAGACTTAGAACCACCGGTTCCACCGCCAGTAATCAGTTCATCGCTATCGCCTTGTAGTAATTTTATTCGCTCAAATGGTATTCCTAGAGAGCTATGGAGAACTTGAGCGAAAGCCACGGCGTGGCCTTGGCCATAGTCTAGTGTTCCGGTTATGATTGTTACATCACCATTATCCTCAAACCGAATACCACCCATTTCAGTCTCTACCGGAGCAGTAACTTCTAAATAGTTACTAACACCAATACCTCTTAAGAAGCCGCGTTGTTTGCTTTCTTCCTTGCGTTGCTTAAAACCAAGCCAATCTGAAAACTCTAGGGATTTTTCAAGTATCTTAGGAAAGTTACCACTATCATAAATTTGTCCTGATGGTGCTGTGTAAGGTATTTGCTCTGGCGTCACATGNTTNATNTGGCGCAGTNTCAAGCTGTCNATACCCAACTCTTGGGCAGCGGTNTCTATTAAACGCTCCATATAGTAGTTTGCNTCGGGACGGCCTGCCCCGCGATAGGCGCTAATGGGAGTAGTGTTGGTAAAGACACATTTTGTGTTTATTTCAATTGCTGGAGTTTTATAAACACTCGTTATATTTTTGACCATGTTGTTGGTGGCCATATTGGGTCCNACGGCTGCCAGATAACCTCCCATATTGGAAAATAGTGACAAACGTACAGCCAAAAAGTTGCCATCTTTGTCGAGGGCTAGTTCACCTTCGACATCATGATCTCTACCTTGCTGATCCGANAGAAAACTGGATGAGCGTTCGTCAGTCCACTTTATCGGTCTACCTAGCATCTTGGCGGCATGCAACAAACATATGTACTCTGGATAAGCAAAACTTTTCATGCCAAAAGAGCCGCCAACGTTTTTTGTTAGTACACGTACTTTAGCAGGTTCTACATTGAGTAATGCGGCAAGTTGATTTCGCATGCCGAAAGTGCCTTGACATCCCATATGAACCGTATAACGACCTGCTTTTTCGTCAAATTCCGCTAAAGCGGAACGTGGTTCCATGCATGCCACCACCACGCGATTATTTCGTATTGAGGTTTTACAAATATGGTGGGCATTTTTGAAAGCCGAATTCACCATCTCTGTATCGCCAAAGTGAAAGTCTAGTGCTAAGTTTTGAGGTACGTCTTCAAACAATTGCGGTGCTTCAGGATTGATTGCTTCTATGGCGGAAGTTACAGCGGGGAGGGGGGCTATATCCAAAGAAATAATTTCTGCGGCGTCCTTGGCTATCTGTAAGCTGTCAGCGATAACGCAAGCTAATGGGTCTCCAACAAACCTAACTTTATCAGTGCTAAGAGATGGGCGTGCAGGTTTTTTTAGCGGTGTACCATCTTTGCTTTTTAATGTCATAGGACATTGTAAATTATTGTATTGTCGTAAATCTTCCCCGGTAATCACTTTGTGTACACCCAACATTTTTTCTGCCTCTACGGCATCTATACTGATAATATTTCCATGGGCGATTGTGCTGCGAATCATATACGCGTAAAGCTGACCTGGTATTGAAATGTCATCGGTGAAAACCCCTTCACCTTTTAATAAAAGGGGATCTTCACTCCGTGAGACGGATTGTCCTATGCCATATTTATCTTGCGATACATTCATAAAATTCACAACTTCACTCCACTAAAAACTTATACTAAAGATGAATTTGTTGTTAGATGATTACACATATTTCCACGATTGTTTATTCTATTGTCAATGGGGTGGAAAATTTTTTAGAAATTGAGGGCTTCGTGATGAATAATATGCTTTATCGAGATCGTTCGCTTCCCTTTTTAACTGTCGGCGGCTTTAGAAATATTTGTTATAGGGAATGGGGTGATCCCAAAAATACTAAGGTCGTTATATGTGTACATGGTTTATCAAGAAATAGGTTAGACTTTGATACGATAGCCGCAGCCATTTGCGCAAATTATCGTGTTGTAGCTATCGATATGCCGGGTAGGGGGAAAAGTGATTGGCTAGATAATAAAGAAGATTACAATTATTTGTGGAATATAAGAGAACAACCACCTCTTTTCCATAATATTTTAACTTCCTTGATTACGAGACTAGATGTTAATTGCGTCGATTGGATCGGTACATCCATGGGTGGTTTGCTTGGAATAGAGATTGCCGCGCAAAAAGCTTCACCAATTCAAAAATTAATTTTAAATGATATTGGGCCTTTTGTAAGCGGTGCTAGTAGGCAGGCAAATGCTGCTTTAGCAAATGCGGCGGGGGAGTATGAGACAGAAGCTGAGGCCATAGCGTTTGTCTTGGAGTCTAAAAAAGCCTTTGGTCCGTTTACCGGAGAAGCTGCCCAGAAGTTTGCGCTAGATAGTATCTCAAAATCCTCGGATGGAAAGTGGCGTATGCATTATGATCCGATGATTACCCATAGTAGAAAAAAAATAGATACAGATTTATGGGACGCGTGGAAACGTATTTTATGCCCAGTTCTCACAATTTGGGGTGAAGAGTCGACGCTACTGAGTGAAGAAACGGTCCAGAAAATGAGATCTACAGGGCCTAAAACTGATTTACTTGGCATGCCTGGAATTGGTCATTGTCCCGGCCTCACAAGCTCAATTGAAATTGATACAATTAAAAATTTTCTGAACCAAAAAGCCTAAATTACGGTATCATCAAAAATTTGAGTTCTCTGTACCCTGCGGGTTGCAGAGTGATTGTCGTGAATAGCTAAGTGCTGAACCCATCTGTTGTCCCAAAACGCCACCGAATTATTCTTCCAACGAAATCTGCAATATTATTCGGTTCTCGTCGGCTCCTCATATAGAAATTCCAAACGGTCTTGGCTCTCTTCAACCGACATTCCTTCAAAATGATGAACGTAGATACGGTAAACAAACAAACACTTTTTAGCGTTTCAGGATGCATTTCGGATAACTGGATGGGAGTTCTTGGTAAACTTCCAGTCATCATCTTCTCTAACTTTTGTCGCTCTTTTCGAGTTTAAACCAACGGCACCACCTGCAACGCGTGAGTCATTATGGACCGGCTTTAAACTCGTCAATAATTTTCTCATACCCAGAGAAAGGTTTTCGAACGTCATATATTGGTTTGCAAACAGGGTATCGCCACCCCAATGAGGAACTTCAAGAGCAAACAAAATAGCTTCCATTGGAGGGGTTTTCATCATTGTAGTGTCTGCATGCCATCTCCCTTCTGCAGCGGCCGTATCACCTGGTTTTCTCGTCAGTAAGACCATCTCTGGGTTATTTTTTTCCAAATTAAAGTTTGGATGGATAAATAAATCACAAAAACGCTCAGTAAATAATTTATGACGCTCGGGGTTCGACAAATCCTGATCGCGGAAAAAGATGACTAAATGGTCTAGCAGTGCGCTCCGTGTTTCAGTGATTGCGGTTGATGAGAGATCTTTGGATATATCTACATTTTCAATTTCAGCACCAATCGCGAAGGGAAAAGAGGGGTAACACTAATTTGTTGGTATTTTTCCACTTGAGCTTTGTCCTTTTGCTGCAAACTATCATCGGTAAGGTAATCTGCGTACTAGTAATCTACGTAGTGTTAATGCGCTGTAGTAGCGAAACGAGATATGAAATCTTGGAAATAACAGCTTGGAGACGTAAAGATGCCAAAAAAATTTGTTCCAATGTTTCAAAGAAGTGCCGCGACAATTTGGTACTAACTAAAAGTTGTCCGCGCGGTTAGTTGTTTTATATGGAACTCAACAAAAGCCGATAACCATTCACTTTGGTTTTGATCGGTGCTGCCTTTGAAACGGAGATTATTTGTTGACTTTTTTTGTAAATACGACAATAATACTGACCCATTTATTTTTGGTGCATTGAGTGTTTAAAATGGAAGAGAGT
>PCAV01000007.1 GCA_002730675.1 Rhodospirillaceae bacterium
CAAGAGCGTAAATACAATTTAATGTCCGACACGATACCAAACTACCTCAACATTTTTGGATAAGGTATAATATAAAAAAGCGGCACGAAGCTAGATCACTAATTTACTTTCCAATCTATGATCTTGAATGGTCTTTCGGGATTCTCGAAAACTTCGACGTAGGCGTGAGTAGAAAAATAGGTTCCCGGTCCTTTAGAATTTGATGCAGTAATCCTATAAATTCTTTGCGGAGGAAATTTATTATAACTATCTGGATATTTTTTTATAGCTTGTTTCAAAGTAGATGACGCAGAGACTTTATCAACGGCATCAGATCGACACTGCAGCGTAATTTCGTTTATTAGACGTTGTTTTATATCAGCTTGTAGCCCGGGTATAGACAGAATCTGGTTAGTGCTCTGAAAGCCACCAGGCATCGCTCGCGCTTTTTGAATACCTTTAATAAAGTCTTTGTGTTCGGCGGATCCTAGTGCGGTTAAAAGTGCATCTAAAATTTTTAGATCGCCTTCATTGATGTCCCAGCGTCCACATGCGTTATTGACATCCACCTCGATTTTTTGATTGCCAACTTCAACTTGATGCTTGTGGCTATTTCCATATACTTCTGTTGGGAATTCGTTATTCACTAACTTAAATATTGCTACATGGATGGCACCCTCGGCCTCTGCCTGGCTTTGAGCTCGTTTTATAATGGTTTCAGTTGTTTCAAGAGCCTTAGAACTCAAATTCAAAAAGCTGAGAGTTAATGTTGATAGTATCACTAGGGCAACCAATGAAAACATCATGGCTATACCTTGTTCGTTTCCCAATTTCACTAATCTTCTCTCCATATTTTGACAATAACCGGATTATTTCGTCCATCCCAAAAACGGATTAATTCTGGTAGCTTCGTGGTATCGAACCATATCGCATGCCACTTTTTATTTTCTCTTGGCTTTATTCTTCCAAAATAAGAAAATTTGATTTGGGTGTTTTTAAAAGAAGCAATTTCATCTTTAAAAATACCTCGGGTAAATATTATTGATCCGTTGTCGTCCCTTTCAATGGTCCTTTTTTCTGGCCCATTTTTTCCTGGAAAAAGATATTTCACAATCGTTGGTCTACCAACAAAGTAAACGCCTCGATAATCCTTGTAGTCTACTTTTATTGAAAGAGCTGATGAGAGATTTTTATAAAGTAGGTTCTCAAGTTTGTTTCTTTGGCCAACTGCTGTCAATTTATCCGAGAATTTTTTTGAGCCCTCCCATATCGAAATTGTACCGGGAAGAAGGAGTGCCATGGCTAGAGACAAAATTGTCAAAGAAATCAAAAGTTCCAGGAGAGTAAAACCTTGATCGCAGTCCCGTTTCATTTAAAGGCCTGTTTTCTTGAACTACGAACTGTTTTGAACGCATAAATCGTATTGGCATTAAAAATTAGAGTTTTAAGGTCAAGCAGTTGTAAGTCTGTTTTTGATATTAATTGAGTAGTTCGATGTTGGTATCGTTCGGTTATTATAAGCTCCCAATACCAATCAGAATTTAATTTGCCGTTTTGGGTCCCTGGTTTAAGGGGATATTCGACCCCAACACTACTAAAAATAGTTTTTGCTAAGCTTGCAGCGACAGTGGCTTCTTCCGCTCTTTTGACCTGCGCAGCGCTATTACGCCCGATTTGCAATAACGCCAAAAGAATAATAGTTATTATCGCAAGCGCTACCAAGCTCTCCAGCAGTGAAAAGCCATGATCTTTTTTCATTGCAGAATGATGTCGGCGTTCTCTGAAGTTCCCCCGGGAAGTCCATCAGCACCGTAGCTCTTCAGGCTGTAGGGTTTACCTTTAATTCCGGGAGTGGTGTAGACATAAACTCCCCCCCATGGATCTTTTGGCACTTCGTTGGATTTTAGGTAAGGACCACTCCAGCGGTCTAAACCTTCTGGTTGTTCTATTAATATTTTCAGGCCTTCCCCTTCATCGGGATAACGTCCAACATCGAGGTTAAATAAATCTAGTGAGAGTCTTATATTTTCTAACTGGACGCGAGCTACGTCACTTTTTGCGTTACCTAACATTTTCATTACTTGCGGTCCTGCGATTGTAGTCAGCAAGCCTATTATGACAAGAACGACAAGTAATTCCAGAAGTGTGAAGCCAGACTCTGCTTTTTCTGATTTAAGAATTTTGTGTTTGCTAGAGCACATTGTGGTCATCTCATATAAAGCTAGCGTTCAAACTCATTGTAACGGATATTAGAGCAAAAATAATTAAACCAATAACGCATCCAGCAAAAAGTATCACGGCGGGTTCGACTAAAGACATTATTGATTTCACTTTTCTTGCATTATCTGCAGTCAGGAAGTCTGCTGCTTTATCTAACATGATATCATAGTTGCCTGTATCTCCGCCCGTACGCGAAAGCTGAATTGCAGCGTCAGGGAAAAGACCAGTTTCAGCCATTGCGTCTGTTAAATTAATGCCTTTTTCCACTTGCCCAGCCAACGCTTTTCCTCGTTCTTGCATTATATTAAATGAATAAAGGTCAGCACATAAATGCAGCGCATCCTGTATTGGAATATCATGTCTTAATAATAAAGCTAAACTGCGGCACCATTTCCCTACTTCGGTTGAATTCGTTATAGGTCCCAAAATTGGCATGCTTAACAGTAGCCTTTGGCGGAAAGTTAATCCTACCGGACTTAAAATTAGTAAGAGAACTATTAAAATAAAGACGCCCAAAATCACGCCATATTCTGTCAAAAAATTGGCCAATGAGAAAACGAAATTACTAATTAGGGAAAGCTCAATCTCGTTCTGGTTTGCGATAGTTTCAAATCTAGGGACAACGAAGGTAAACAGAAAAATTGTTGAGGCGAGTGCCGAAATGGCAAGTATGCAAGGATATACAAAAGCCGTTTTCATCTGTTCAGATAGATCACTCTTTGTCCTATGATGTTCATACAATTGACTAAATCCCTCTGCGAGTTTACCGGTTTGCCAACAAGACTTAATTAACGCTCTATCGAAGGCGTCGAAAAATTTCGCCTCGCGATCAAGAATTTCAGGTAAGGTGCTCCCTTTTTCCAGTTCCCCTGCTACTTTAGAAGAGAAGCTTGAAAAAAGTTTTGAGGTTGAATCTCTGCCAATACTCCTGAAACTCTTCTCTATAGATACGCCTGCGTCGAGCAATAAACTCAGCTGTTGCAATAATAAGATTAACTGTCCACTTTCACTTGATCTCATATGCATGAGGTCTGCCTTGTTTAAATAACATTTAATTGACGTGTAATTTCTTCGGCACTGGTTTGCAGGCTAATTATGCTGTCTTTTATTTCATAGGGTTTTAGGTTTACGTCGTCGACGACTTTATCACACCCTTCCAAATTGCCGTTCTCTAGAATATATTGGCGGATCCTATCATCTAAGCTTAGTATTTCCATGATTGCTACTCTTCCGTTAAAGCCAGTTTGGTGGCACGTGCTGCAACCTTTTGAGTTGGCAATAATTTCATCTTCCGTTAAGCCAAAAGCTACTGTCTCTGATGGCGTGGCTTTCCTTTCGCTTCTGCAATTAGTGCATAACTTTTTAATTAGGCGTTGCCCTATCACACCCTTTAAGGCAGCACTTATAAGAAAAGGCTCGATTCCCATATCGATTAATCGTGTCACGGCGCCAAGCGCATTGTTTGTATGCAGGGAGGAAATGACTAGGTGTCCGGTCAATGCGGCTTGTATCGCTAGCCTCGCTGTTTCAGCGTCTCTTATTTCACCGACCATAATAATATCTGGATCTTGACGAAGAACAGACCTCAACAAATTTGAGAAGTTTAGGCCGATTGCTGGGTTTGCTTGAATTTGATTTATGCCATCTAATCTATACTCTATTGGGTCTTCGAGCGTAATGATTTTATGAAAGGGCTGATTTATCTCATTCAGTATTGCATAAAGTGTGGTTGTTTTTCCGCTTCCTGTTGGTCCAGTAGTCAGTATCATGCCGCTTGGATTATCCAATAGTTTTCTTAGTCTTGATAAATTTTCGCCGCTTGTGTTGAGCGCGTTTAAATTTTTTGGGCTGCTGCTTGGGTCTAGAAGCCTAAGTGCTAAGCTCTCTCCATTTATTGTTGGGACAGACGAGATTCGCATGTCAATTTCTCTTCCATTTGCTGAGATTGTGGCTCGTCCGTCTTGCGGCAATCGTTTTTCGGCTACGTTTAAATTCCCGATAATTTTTATCCTGCTTATGAGCATATCAGAAATATACTTTGGGGGTGCGTTTCCTAATTCTATTAGTTGTCCATCAATCCGATAACGTGTTTTTAGACTTCTTTCGAAAGCTTCTATATGCAGGTCAGAAGCACCATTATTTATAGCTGTGTTGATTAATTCTTCGAATATTTTATCTGCCGGACCGCTCTCTTTTCTAGAAGCAGGGTCATTATCAAAATTTACAGTAGTATCAGCCTTTTTTGTCAAACCTTTCTTGTACAATCGGTCAAAGGCTCTATCGAGGTGATGTTTCTCTGCGATGCAGACTTTAATATTTTTATTGATCAAAAGCTTCAATGATTGAAGACTGGTTTCATCAAATGGATCAGCCATTGCTATTGTTAATTCATCATCATTTTCATCGAGCGGAAGTATTCTATTTTGACGAAGAAATGAGTAACTGGCACCACCTGCTTCAATTGCCTTGTCGGGGAACTCAGAGGGTCGGGCTACGGTGATTTCCAAATATTCAGCAATTACTTGTGTCATCGCTTCTTGGTCGACTAGACCATTTTCTAAAAGTATTTNATCCGGTCGTAATGCTGAATTCAGATCTGATGGTAATCTACTATCGCCACGCTTTATTAAGCCATTGCTATCTANCACGTCCAACAGTCTTTTAGAATCTATCATACATACCTCTTGAGAAGTTGTATTTCTACTATTACCTCTTTAGGCTTCACTTATAAAGCGGCTTGTAAAACATTAATATCATGGACAACA
Source organism: Rhodospirillaceae bacterium (assembly GCA_002730675.1). Lineage (GTDB taxonomy): Bacteria > Pseudomonadota > Alphaproteobacteria > Thalassobaculales > Thalassobaculaceae. The sequence goes on from PCAV01000007.1 coordinate 4,965, forward strand.
AATCAAAATAATGAATAGTATTAACAAGGAATCACAATAAAGAGGGTACGATGAAGGATATTTATTCCGACAGATCATATGGAGAAGATAAAGTTGGATTTGGCGAGCAACTTGGCATTTTGGTGGTAGACTTCCAAAAGGCTTTTACCGATGGACGTTTTCCGATGGGTGGAAGTGATCGCATTGATAAGGCGGTTGAAAACACCGCGAAACTATTAAGCGTTGCGCGAGAAAAAAACATCCCCGTTGCGAGTTGCTTCGTTGCGTACCCAAACATCGCTTCTATGCCATATTGGAAAGTAGGTGCGATTAAGGAAACATTATTTGAAGGTTCTGAGGCCGCTGAACTTGATCCAAGGATTGCAGACCATAAATATGATTACGTTTTTCAAAAAGAAGGGGCATCAGCGTTCTTCATGACGCCATGCTCAGCTTTTTTTACAAAGCATAAGGTCGATACTATCGCTGTGACTGGGTGTGTAACAAGTGGTTGTGTGCGAGCGTCGGCGGTGGACTCATTTCAATTTGGTTTTAGAACTATGTTGGTTGACGATTGTTCTGGTGACCACGACGAGGGGCCGCATCAGGATACAATGAGAGATGTTGGTCGAAGGTATGCAGATGTTGTGCAGAGTGATGATGTTATAAATTTTATGATGCGCAATAATTAGAGGTTTTTTTAAAAATTTTGCCTAAACTTGCTGGTCAACAATACTACGGTGAATAGGTTACGAGAATCTGTCCAAAAATCCGCAGGGAAAAAACCAGCTGCCTCAACTAAACGAGAGAGGCTTTGGTGCGTGTATTTGTAACAATTTTCAGTGTGAATTGTCTCATGTAAATCGAAGTGGAAATTAATACCTGCAATACAGACAGTTTGAACTGCAAGACTCATTAAGTGCATTTCGACGCGGTGATGCTCCTCGTTGTATGTGACTACATGCTCAAACTTGTTTAAATTAAAGTTGCCACCAAGCTCCCTATTTATTCGTATTAAAATATTTTTATTGAATTCGGAAGTGACACCCGCTTCATCGTCATAGGCCTTCAAAATAGTGTCACGATTTTTTTGGAGGTCTACACCTATGAGCATTAGTCCATTTTCCCCAACTGTGGCTCTGACTGATTTAAGAAAATCAATAGCGTCTTCTTTCTCGAAGTTTCCTATGGTTGAACCAGGGAAAAATGCAACTTGTTTTTCCGCATTCAGTAATTCTTTTGGGAGTTTGACGGGTTTAGTAAAGTCACCGCTTATAGGAAAAACATTCAGGTGCGGAAATTCGGTTCTAATTTTTTTAGCCGCTACCATGAGCTGTTCTTTTGAAATGTCGAGAGGTACAAGAGCATTGGGGCTTTCTAGTGCTTCGAGGATTATCTTTACTTTTTCAAGTGCACCCGACCCATATTCTATTAAAGTGGCATTGGGGCCAATTCTCTGTGCAATTTCGCTTACATTGTTTCTCAGGATCATTGTTTCGGTTCGGGTTGGATAATATTCCGGTGTAGTGCAAATACGCTCGAAAATTTCTGCACCGAATTCGTCGTAAAAGTATTTCGGACTGAGTTGTTTCTGCGCCGAGGAGAGACCGTTAATAACGTCGTCTAAAAAAGTTTTTGCTTCTGATGTTTCCATATTCTTTCAATTACAAGATTTTCCTGATCTACGTTTCAAAAAAGCCACTGGTGTGAGTTAATGCCACTTTGTTGAACTGGCCTTCGGTACAGATTGGACGCACTAATCTTCCAAGGTCAGCCTCTCAGCCAATAGCTTTGTTCTAGATCTTATTTTGTTAAAAGTAATTGACAGCTTTGTTTTAGTGGCTTTCCGATATCTTGGTTCATTTATACTCTCTTAGTTTTTACTTGCCCAAGATATGTATTCGTAGTCCTTGTTGCTAGCTGTAAATCACTTAAACGTAGTTACAGTGATATTAAAAAAATATCTAGTGTTTTTTTCTTATTTTACAGAAGACTGCATGATAACTTTTGATTGATCTTCAGGAACGTAGAAATATGAACCGGGCCTAAAGTCATAGCCTAAGTCACCTAATAATCGTCGTTGTCTGGGAGTTGCTCGTTCGGCCGTGTCGGGAATTTTTTCGAAATCATAACACCGCATAAACATTTGACAATAATTATACAGGAGGGTTTTGCGGCCATTCCCAGAATTATTTGGGGCTGGCCCATGCCAGAGAGCGTGGGAAAAAATATAACAATCTCCAGCCTTTCCATTCAGTTGCACAGCGCCTGGACTATTTGGTCCAATTGGAGGTTCTTTATTAAACTGTATTGGTCTCATATGGCTCCCAGGAAAGACCGTAAAGTTCCCGCTATCGGAACCCTCAACATCCGATAAAAGATACATGGCCTTAACTGCTAATGGTCGGCTTGTCTCGGTTACGCGGATCTCTCGCTGGCCTTCTCCGCCGTCGGTATGAATATAACCAGGAAAACCATCCCCAGACCCCCTGACAATTGCTTGGGACATACTGAAAATGATATTCGGTCCCATTATGTCGACGATTAGATCAAATACGTTCTCTTTATCAATCAGGTCAATAAACGCCTGATTATATGGAAGAATATCGCGCCGATCCATGAAAGCTTCTGGGTCCTGATCTGCGCATTTTTCGACCCATCCATAATGGCCGCGTGGCAGCATACCTGATAATGGTTCCCACCCAGGAAGTTTGCGAAATCGATCGATTTCAGAGGAAAAAAACTCTACCTCATCTGATTTCAAGGCGCCCTTGATACATAGATATCCATCTACAGCCCATTGGGTACGTTGCTCTTCTGTTAGCTGTTGCATCATTAGAAGCCTCCATAGAAATATTTCTTTGCGATTGTCAGATTTCTTTCAGGTTTCCAACTTCCCATATGCTGGGGGATTTCAACCCAAACTTTACAACGGGATTAACAAATTAAAAAATATATTTCTGCAACTTGTATGTGTTTTCCTTAAAAAACTTTTGCTTTCAATAAGTTTATTGGTTTTTCTTTACGTCTTCTGCTGCCACGTATTGTCGATGGGCTTTGTCTTTTTTTGAAAACGGGCTGTTAAGAATGAGAAAAGAAGATATTTTAAACGTGTTTTCTAGGGTTCTCACAGACCGCTAACGGGAGGAATGTTTTGAAAGAGAGTTTTTGACGATTACGTATATCGTCTCAGGTTCGTAGGTCGAAAAGTTGCAATCGAACTCACAGAAGTAAACATATTTTTCTAATTTAAACAATTGAAGGAATAATAAATGACTGGACTATATTATGAACAATTTGAAGTCGGTATGGAATTTAAACATTCACTAACCCGAACCGTTACTGAATCTGATAATTTGTTGTTTTGTGCCTTGACCCACAACCCTCAACCACTCCATCTTGATGAAGAATTCTGTAAAGAAACGGAGTATGGGCAGCGCATTGTAAATAGTCTTTTCACACTTGGATTGGTCATCGGTGTGTCTGTTGGTGATACCACGCTTGGGACAACTATTGGTAATTTGGGAATGACTGATACACGATTTGCTAATCCAGTATTCCACGGTGACACAATCCGTTCTGTAACAAAAGTTAGAGAGAAACGAGTTTCAAAGTCCCGTCCTAATGCCGGGCTTGTTGTCTTTGAGCATTACGGCTTCAACCAGCGTGATGAAGAAGTTGCTTTTTGCGTTAGAACAGCCTTTATGATGAGGACGCCATCATGATAATTCGGTCGTGGTTGTTTGTGCCCGGGGACTCTGAACGTAAACTAGAAAAAGCAAAAACTAATCCCAGCGATGCCCTTATCTTAGATCTCGAAGATAGCGTTTCGGACGATCGCCAAGAGTTGGCTAGGGAAATGGTTAGAAAATATCTTCAGGAAAGAAAAGATAGGAAGCGTCAGCAACTTTGGGTTCGTATTAATCCGTTAGATACGGAACTATCCCTTCCAGACCTTGCAGCTGTAATGCCTGGGGCGCCTGATGGAATTTGCTTGCCAAAGGTATATTCGGCAAAAGATGTGAATAAACTAGCCAATTACCTTTCGGCGTTGGAAGCAAGAGAAGGGTTAGAGATAGGTACCACTAAGATTCTAGTTGTGGCTACGGAAACGGCGGCTTCTCTTTTAAGCTTTCACACCTACCTCGAGGGAGTGACGGATCGTATGACTGCTATTACCTGGGGGGCGGAGGATCTGTCTGCTGCT
>PCAV01000008.1 GCA_002730675.1 Rhodospirillaceae bacterium
CCGTGCGATATTGCGTTCCTATGTCAGGTCCTTGATAATTCAGCTGGGTTGGATCATGACAATCCCAAAAAACGCTCAATAAATTATCAAAGCTTACCTTTTTTTCATCAAAGTCTATCTCGACAACTTCTGCATGTCCTGTCGTGCCCGAACAAACCTCTTCGTAGGTGGGGTTATCTTTATTGCCGCCACTATATCCAACTGCAACATCCAATACGCCGGGGACTTTCCTGAATGTTTCCTCAATACCCCAAAAACATCCTGCCCCAAACATCGCCTTCGCCATTTTTCACCTCGTTAATGAAAACTTAAANNTGACTATTNTCTAAACTAATGATTCTTTTATTTGCTGTCGACCTTCATCGTATTTCTTTTAATCGTGTAGAGTGAGCTGCCGATAATAAGAATGGCCCCAGTCCAGGTCCATATTGTTGGAATTTCATTAAAAACTAAAAAACCAATCCCAGCAGCATACAATAAACGGACATACTCTAANGGCTGCGCCGCCGACGCCTNAGCTTCTTTATATCCTTTTATCATGCAGTATTGGACAATGGACATTAAAAGAGCAANGCCCACAATATAGCTAATTTCAATTAGCGTCGGTTGNACCCATAGCCACCAAGTGGGAAGAGAATATGCGATCGTCAGTATACCAGCATGATAGGCCATTATTGTTTTTGGGCTCTCGGTAGCGGCCAGAGTTTTTGTCATGATGAGATTACANGCAACCAAAGCGGCTGAAAATATTGCAAGTAAAGCATAAAAATTTATTTCGTCGGGACTTGGCCGAACAATAATCAATACCCCAAAAAAACCAACAAAAGTTGCAATCCATCGACGCATATCGACGAATTCTTTCAATATTAGGACCGCTAGTAATGTCGCAAATAGCGCTCGCGAAAAGCTTATTGAGGTCGCTTCAGCCAATGGAAGATGAACAATTGCCGTAAACCCTGTGGTCATAGCAACNATAGANACCGCACATCTTGAAATATGCATTTTCAATCTTTTTGTGCGAAAGGCCGCTGGAAATTCACGAACAATGACCGGACCGAGAAAAAAAAAGACAAACATCTGTCTAAAAAATAGTATTTCAATAACAGGGAGCCGTTGACCAACAAATTTAATCCCAGTGATCATTATNGTTGCACAGAGACCTCCAGTTAAAAGCCAAACCGATCCCCTGGCGTTTCCTGAAAGGCCCTGCCAGATGGTGCGTAGTGCTCGAATTTTTTTTTGATACACTGAGTAAATCCAGAATATTTTCTTGGGTGAGNTGTGTGTCTGATCTATTCTATNGCTTTGCAATTTGTTTTACACCAAAAAGGGAATAATTTCATGAGAGATCTAAAAGATACAGTAGCTTGGATAACTGGTGCAGGTACGGGTATCGGAGAAGGTGCAGCAATTGCAATGGCACGAGAAGGTGCGAAAGTCATTTTAACCGGACGCCGGTTGGCTCCNNTGGAACAAGTTTCTAAAAAAATAGAGGATGCTGGAGGCTTCGTTGAAATTGCTCAGGGGGATGCAATGGATAGGCCAGGCATGATGGAGTTAGCAAAAGATATTCAAAATCGTTACGGCAAGTTGGATCTCTTATTCAATAATCATGGCATAAATATTACCAACCGTAGTTGGGGAGGTGGTAATTTAGAGNGCTGGGATGAAGTAATTGATGTCAACGTCAAAGGGGCATACAACTGTGCTCTTGCTGCCCTTGANGTAATGCGGCCTCAGGGAGAAGGAACAATTATTACAACCTCATCAAAAGCTGGCGTGAACTACTCTCCAAGAGCTGGTGTTGCNTATGGAGCTTCAAAACATGCNGTAATGGCACTAAACCANCTCATGAATATAGAAGAGGGTAACAACGGTATTAGGGCATGTGTNCTTTGCCCAGGTGAAGTTGAAACCCCCATCTTAGACCATCGGCCGATACCTGTGCCGCAGGAGGAGCGNGAACGCCTTATTCAGTCAGAAGANATGGGCGAAATTGTTGTTTTTATAATGAAACTTCCTGCAAGAGTAACTCTNAACGAAGTAATCATTAGCCCAACCTATACTCGACCGCTACAATCAGGTGAAGGTTGATGAAAGCTATAATTGAGGAAGCGGAAGTTGACCCCCAAGCGTGGTTAANCGACATAGAAAGCCGGTCAGAAGTAAAGCGGACATTGTGTGGTAATGGCCAGATGGTATGGCATATTTGGGGTGAGGGAGCGCCAATTGTTTTCCTGCACGGCGGTCACGGGGACTGGAGCCATTGGTGCCGTAATATTGAACAAATTGCGGCTGAGGGATTTAAAGTCATCGTAGCGGACCTTCCGGGGCTGGGAGCTAGTGATGATCCTGGTCCACCTTACACGGCAGANGGAATAGCCGAAGTTGTGTATTATGGGATTACAAGCCTATTGCCANAAAACAGTNAGATTGACTTAGTTGGATTTTCATTTGGATCAGTAATAGGTGCTGTNGTTGCTGAAAAGCTCGATGTACGGTTAAAGAGTTTTAATATTGTTGGGGCTGCAGGGTTTGGNCCNAGAGAACGAATAGCAAATTCAATGGTAAAAATTCACAAAGCTATGTCGGAGGAGGAGAGAATAGCTGCAGCTAAAAATAATATGCGGTGGCTAATGCTAGCGCATCCCGAAAATGTTGGAGAACTNGCCATATTCATGCAGTTGCTTAACACGGATAGGGCTAGAACTTTATCTCGACCAATATCCATGACAACGCGATTATTGGACGCGCTGCCGAATATACTAGCCCCCGTAAACGCAGTCTGGGGTGAGTTAGATAGAACAGTAGAAGGAACTCTTGAGAGCAGAATTGATATGTTGAAAACAGAGCGGCCCGACGCGACTGTTGAAGTTTTTCAAGACATTGGTCATTGGGCTCAGTTCGAAGGTGCTAGTCTCTTTAATAAATGGTTGCTAGATAAAGTTAATGAGACGCCTTCGTTGAAAAATAGGATCGAATAAAGGAATATTAAAAAATTGAGCGCTGAACACGATCAAATACTGGTGGTAGACTTCGGATCGCAGGTCACACAATTAATTGCTCGACGTATTCGAGAATTGTCGGTCTATTGTGAAATACATCCTTTCAATTCAATTGATTCATCTTTCCTTGAGGAATTTAATCCGAAAGGAATAATACTTTCCGGCGGACCCGCTAGCGTGCACGGAATGCAAGCACCTGCAGCCCACAAATCCATTTTTGGAATTAACGTCCCTATCCTTGGCATTTGTTACGGTCAACAAACACTGGTGCAGCAACTTGGCGGCGACGTGCAAGCATCTGATCACAGGGAATTTGGCCGAGCTTTTGTCGAGATTAAGAAAAGTTGCAGTTTGTTTGAAAACATTTGGGAGCCCGGTAATAAATATGAGGTCTGGATGAGCCATGGAGACCGTGTGAATACAATTCCAGATGGCTTTGATGTGGTCGGTGTTTCAGATGCCTCGCCTTTTGCAATTATAGCAAATGAAGAAAAAAGGTATTTTGGTGTTCAGTTTCATCCAGAGGTGGTTCATACCCCGGATGGTAAGAAATTACTTGAAAATTTTACACACAAGATATGTGAGGCTTCTGGTGACTGGTCTATGGCTTCCTTTAAAGAAGAGGCTATTTCGAAAATAAGAATGCAAGTCGGGACCAGTCGCGTGATTTGTGGTTTGTCTGGGGGAGTAGATAGCTCGGTTGTTGCAGTTTTACTTAATGAAGCCATTGGGGATCAGTTAACCTGCGTGTTTGTCGATCATGGTTTGATGCGGGCTAATGAGGCAAACGAAGTTATTTCATTATTTCGCGACAATTTTAAGATGAGTTTGGTTCATAAAGACGCGAAGGATTTGTTTCTTACAAATTTGGCAGGCGTGGTTGACCCGGAGCAAAAGCGGAAGATTATTGGAAAATTATTTATCGACGTTTTCGATGAGGAGGCCAAAAAACTTGGGGGGGCAGATTACCTGGCTCAAGGAACGCTATATCCTGATGTCATTGAGTCTGTATCATTTACTGGTGGCCCGAGTGTTACAATAAAATCACATCATAACGTTGGTGGACTGCCAGAGCGCATGAAGATGAAGCTGGTGGAACCATTAAGGGAATTGTTTAAAGATGAGGTGCGTAGCTTAGGCCGTGAACTTAATCTGCCTCAAGAATTTGTAGCTAGACATCCTTTTCCCGGACCCGGACTAGCTATTCGCATTCCGGGAGAGATAACGCTAGATAGGCTTGAAATATTGCGGTCAGCCGACTTAATCTACCTTGATGAGATTAAAAAAGCGGGTCTCTACGACGATATTTGGCAGGCCTTTGCTGTTTTACTACCGGTTCAGACAGTTGGGGTAATGGGCGATAGCAGAACCTATGAATATGTCTGCGCATTAAGGGCGGTAACTTCTACTGATGGAATGACAGCAGACTATTTCCCATTTGAGCACCAACTAATTGGGCGTATTGCAAATAGAATTGTCAATGAAGTGTCTGGCATAAACCGGGTTGTTTATGACATCACCTCAAAGCCTCCTGGAACTATTGAGTGGGAGTAATCCCATAGTTGAGAAATGGTCTCGTTTTAAAAGTATCGCATAATTATATATTTAGGAATGGATCGATGCGGGAATGCCTAAGGTTAGTGATTAGAGATATAGAGATAGGGAATTAGCACTGACACTTGTTCGCACAATATTATCCCTTTTCTTCGATCAGAAAACGACTCAATTTGAGAGATGAATTGCCTGACACACAGATAAGAAAAAAATAACAGATCAAATTATTGAACAATTCGCCGCTAGGTGCATGAGAATTATCAAAAGACATTTGAAAAATAGGGAAAACCTTATACTTATGGTGATAACTCATCCAATAAGGCAATTGTGCCGTTATTTTTGAAGGAAGAAAAATACTATGGCGATCGTAAGGGAAAAAGTGCTGGAAGTTGAACATTACACGGAAAGGCTATTCCACTTTAAAACGACAAGAGACAAAGGCACACGCTTTCGTGATGGTGAGTTTTTAATGATAGGCCTGGAGGTCGACAATAAGCCACTTCTAAGAGCATATTCTATTGCTTCGCCAAATTATGAAGATTACATGGAGTGGTTTTCGATAAAGGTGCCTGGCGGCCCCCTCACTAGTAAATTGCAACATATTAAATGTGGAGATGAAATCATTACAAATACAAAAGCTGTAGGGACTCTTGTTATGGATAATTTGAAGTCCGGCAGAAACCTCTACTTGCTGGCCACAGGAACGGGGGTTGCACCGTTTATGAGCTTGGTGAGGGGATTAGAAACCTACGAGCAATATGAAAATGTAATATTGCTATGGAGCACGAGGCTAGTTAAAGAGCTAGCTCATAAAGATTTTTTAGAAAACCTAAACAAACATCAGGTTTGGGGAGAAGTCACCCAAGGGAAATTTAAATTCTATCCATCGGTAACACGTGAGGATTTTGAAAATACAGGTCGAATTACTGACGCACTATTTAACGGATCGTTTTATAAAAAGACTGGTATACAACCATTCGAAAAAGACAAAGACAGCGCGATGATTTGTGGCTCGCTACCGATGAACTTAGAATTTAAAAGATATTTTGAAGAAACATTGGGATGCTTGGAAGGTAACGGAAACACGAAGGGTGACTTCGTTCTTGAGAAATCTTTCGTTGAGAGGTGATGGTCTGCAGCAAAATTACATTCCGGTAGCCCCGCCAAATCAGTTTGTTGAGTTAAGCGCAATATGTCAGAACATGAATGCGAACGATTTGAATGGAAATGTTTTATTTTTTCTAGTCTAAGAATTTCGAAACATTTAACGTTATACCAAACTTACACACGTTATATTTGTATTGCTTAAGTCATTATATTTCCTAATAATTTATGTTTCGTCACTATTGAACGGTGATAGAATGTCCGGCCTTAGTTATTGATCGAATTTTGGTAATGCTCTGGCACCACGAGCCAGTAGCGGATTGTTGATGCAGTTCCTATGACATATGCGATCTCCTTTGCCCTCGTCAGTCTTGCAGCCGCGGGCTGTCTCGACGTTACGTTTAAGCGTTTTTCGTTGAAGGTGCGTTCCCGTGGCATGTATGTTTTTGGGTGCGGTGTTGTCTGGTTGGCCTTGCAACTGACATACTTGACTATAACCGATGTACAACTCCGTCTGGATGAGGTCACAGTAATGTATGGTCTTGTGACCGGTGCATTTCTTGTCTTGGGGAACATTTTATTGATCGAGAGTTTAACTGGCCTTGATGTTAGTTTGGGCTCAATGATATACCGACTCAACACGATAGGTGTGGTCGCGATTTCCTTTGTTTTGTTGGGTGAGGATGTAAGCTTTATCAAACTGCTTGGTATTGGGATCGGTATTGTGGCCGTATTAATCCTCTACCGGAGGGGTGATGGCGGTGATGCTGTGTCCATACCTGTTTTATTTTTCGTGATGGCGGTCGTGGCTTCTGCCTCCCGAGCCATATATGGTGTTGCTTCGAAAGTTGCTCTAGAGCAGGGTGCGAGTGCAGAGGGGCTGTTGGTGATAGCGGCTATTGGCTGGATCGTTGGTGGGCTCGCCTACGCGGCATTCCGAGAGAAGCGTGTTCGTATCACAGTTAAAAAATTAGCATATGCTCTGGTCTCGGGCTCCCTCGCTTTCGCTGTTGTCAACGCGTTGATCGAAGCGCTCAAGCATGGTGAGGCAAGCGTTGTAGTGCCTATAGCTAATTTAAGCTTTGCAGTCGCCATGCTTTTTTCAGTGTTTTTAGGTATGGAGAAGCTTTCCGGTCGTAAGTATTTTGCGATTGGGTGTGCTGCTGTGTCCGTTTTTTTGATGGCACAAGCCGTTTGATTGAAACTACTCTTTCTACTAAGAACGTTGCCCCTCTGGCCACAGCAATAAAAATGCAACAGCCCAGAATCAAAGTTATAGTTTCCAATGGGTAAATGAGTGACTGAACCTGCTTTATAACTAAGGAAAACCGATTTTTAAGCGCAAACAAAATCCAAAAACTAGTGGTTTTTCATTTTGTTTGCCGCAATTGGTTTATCAGTTGCAGAATTAGCTTCGTCGTTACCCAATAAAATCAAATATTTTTGTAGAAGCAAATTAATTGGTGGCATGGCTTTTTAATTAAACGAATGCTAAATGGTGCTCTGGCGGTGTTTCAAAGTAGTTGATATATGAGTTATTGAAGTGGGTGACTGTTGAGTGGGAATAAACTATTTTCAATTATAAAGGATCAAGAGTTTGAAAGTTTTATCTGCAAGCCGGTAGAAACATTTCAGGTTACCTGAATTTGAGGAGAGAACGGGGTAAATTATGGACGATCATAATCTAAATGAAGAACAGTTTAATAAATGGAAAAAATTAGTCGAGATTATGGGCGAAGAAAGCGGTAATGTGGCAATGTATAATTGGGTTATGTCGCACCTCAAAAATGAAAATGGACTTACCGAGAAAGACCTTGAGGATTACCAACAAGTTAAATTAAGAGAGCTACGTAAAAAGACTTTTGAAAAAAGAAGTAGCGAAGATTTTTGCAGATGGTTGCTGGGGGAAAAAGTCGTCTCAGAGACGCTAGATATCGTAAGGAGTTTTACGCACAGTGATGGAGGAGACATTTAGAAAAATATCGGGTTTTTCTGTCATAATACTCACTTATTTGTAGGAGATATAACAAATTGGAAAAAGTAAGTTAGGAAAGTTAAAAAACTTAGAGGATTAAACTAAATTCACTGCCGCCAAAGAACGTGTCTTTCTTAATATCTACAGTTTAAAAATCCGAAACGAACCACATTTAACACTCCTCTAAATGTGCGTGTGAGAGAGGGCCTGATTGAAAACTATTTTGCTTAGAGAAGTAATATAGAAATGAAAAGTTTAGCAGCCTTCTGTGGTTTGGTCACACTAATGGGGATCTTTATTGGAGGCCAAACGCTTGCGATGGAATCTAAAATAAAGGTGGGTAGTCCACTTTCAATTTCTAAAATGCTGTCAGGAGAAATAGGAAAAAGAATAGAGGTTACGCTTACTTTCCAACAATAAGATGCAATTGGTTCGCATGGTCTTGCCATAATTTTACCCTCTAGCACAGCCAATATGAAAGACGAACTATTCTATGCCGAGAAGATGCGTAACATCGGTTTTGCAACAGTAGTTGTTAATGGAGCGGCGCCGAGATACGAAAAGAAATTTACGCGCTCCTACACGTCAGCCATGATTGTGCATGATTTGGCGAAGACTTTAGAGTTCGTGAACAAACAGTTTGTGCCGCCTAAAAAGGTGGTGCTGCTTGCAAGCTCGACAGGCTCACTTGCCATATTGGCGTCTCAGGTAGAACCTGTAATTTCTCATTTGCCTTCCTTGAAATCTGTTACCCACGCTTTCATGTTGAATGCTGCTTGTCCTACAAACGTAGCGCCAAAACTATCGCAAAACGCCAGAATATTCGTTGTAAATGGCCTTCGAGACGACAGTACTCCAGCATCTGCCTGCGAAGAGATGAAACTAAAGAACCACATGCCAAATGTACAGCTCCTGACATATGAAGGCGCACATAATTTTGAAAGTCAATTATATGAAGTTATCCGGTAGGTTGATGATTGGCATATGCTGCCAACGTGTACAGTCAACTATGACGACGATACAAAATTGTATGTGAAAAAACGAGATGGAAGCGCTTCTGCCTCTGAAAAAGACCAAGGTTTTGTCGATCTGCAAAAGTGGGTCTACGAGAATTGTCTAAAACGTAGGCATATGCAGGGATATAATAAAGAGTCAGCTGCTAAATTTTGGAATGATGTGAAGCGACTAACGAAGTAGATTTAAGTTTTGGAAACCGTGTCTTAGGGAATTTTCTCAAAAATAATTTAACAAACCACTTGGCTTAATGGGTTATTTCCACAGGATCATAAACGACGCCTTGCGCACCATAACCGCCGTCAACGTTCAATATAGTTCCAGTCGTCCACTCGCATTCATCCGATGCAAAGAAAAGTGCTGCATTGGCCACTGCATCTATTGAACCATATTTTCCAACGGGAATTCTTTCTTGATACTTCTGCTTTCGGCTCGGGCCATGATTGCTTAATCCGGTCTCTATAGGGCCAGGTGCAATCGCATTAACCATTATTCCCTGTCCAGAAAGCTCTGTCGCAAGAACTTTACAAATATGCATTACCGCTGCTTTTGAGGCTCCGTAGGCGATGCCACCCATATTTCCTCTCTGCCCTGAGATGGATCCAATTTGAATAATTCTACCACCACCATTTTTCAGCATAGCATTAGCTGCTGCTTTTGATGTTAAAAAGGAGCCAGTCAGATTTATATTGAGAACTCGGTTCCAATCCTCAATAGTCGTGTCGAGAGCTAATCTATGTAGGCTAACGCCTGCACTATTGACCAAAATGTCAAGTTGGTTGAAGCACTTGATTGTCTCATCAACCTGAGCATCGCATTGAGCGGGGTCTGCAATATCGCATCGGTGGGCAATAGCTGAGCCACCTTTCGACTCAATTATGGAAACGGTTTTTTCAGCTTTAGCTAAATCTAGGTCGCTACAAACAACCTTGGCGCCCTCGGCCGCAAACCTAATTGCTGTGGCTCCACCAAGGCCGCCACCCGCGCCCGTCACCAAAGCTATTTTTGATTCTAGCCGCATTTCATTCTCCTCTTTACGTGCAGTTTTTATATGAAAGAGAAGACATGTTTTAAGCAAGGAAGAAGTTGATATGTTTTATAAAATCGAAGGTATGTTTTTTAACTTGCTATCTAAAAAACCTTTCTTCCTACAACCTTGCATTCGTTAATGTCTAAACTACAAGGCTTGGGGATATTACTGCGCATTACAAGTGATATAAAACTATATTCTGGGCATCAAATTTAGGAGATTGAGCCGATGGGCAAACAAATGCATCTTAATTTGTTCATACACAGTCGCGGTCACCACGAGGCGTCGTGGCGCCATCCCAAATCATCACCAAAAGCTTTGACCGATATCTCGTATTTGACTGAGTCAGCACAGACCGCTGAAATTGGACTGTTCGATTCAATTTTTCTTGCCGATACGCTAGTTGTAAATGATGACGTAGCTCAGGCTGCAAGAACTTGGCTGGAACCAATTTCGACGTTGGGTGCGCTCGCTATGGCAACAAAAAAAATCGGTCTCATAGCTACGGCATCGACCACCTATATGGAACCTTTCAATTTGGCACGACAATTTGCAAGTCTAGATCATGTGAGTGCAGGACGAATAGGTTGGAATATCGTAACCACCTGGTCCGCTCCCGCAGCCAGAAATTTTGGGGCTAGTGACCAAGTATCACATGCTGAAAGATATTTACGTGCTGAAGAGTATTTGAATATTACCAAGGCACTTTGGGACAGTTGGAGCGACGACGCAATCGTCGATAACCGAGCAAGTGGTCTTTATGCAAAAATAGACGGAATCCGACCGATTTTCCATTCGGGTGATTATTACAAAGTAGCTGGTCCACTGAACGTTCCACGATGTCCGCAAGGTCGGCCGGTCCTTGTACAGGCAGGCTCATCGGAAGTTGGGAGAGAATTTGCAGCGAGGCACGCAGAGGCTGTTTTTACAGCTCACTTGGAGATGGCAACAGCTATAGATTTTTACAAAGACCTGAAATCACGCGCGAAAGCCCAAAGACGTGATCCTGATAGCATTATCATTCTGCCTGGGTTTAGCCCAATTATCGCTGGTACTGAGGCAGAAGCCAAACAGATTGCTAAAGAACTTAACGAACTTACCGATGTTGAGGTTGGTCGTAAGCGCTTAACGGGTCGATTTGGCGGCTATGATTTTTCGCATTTACCACTTGACCGGCCACTTACAACAGACGACTTTCCCGATCCGTCTACGGTTCAGGCTGCTCGCAGTCGCACAGAGGTTATCGTAGGTATGGTGGCGCGCGAGAAACCAACCTTGCGACAACTCCTCGCTAAGCTTGCGGGGGCGCGTGGCCACTTTATTTTTACAGGCACACCTGAGCAAGTTGCTGATGAGCTTGAGTTATGGTTCAAATCTGGTGCCGCGGATGGCTTCAATCTTATGCCGCCAATAATTCCATGGATGCTTGAAGTTTTTGTTGAGGAGGTCGTCCCCCTACTGCAACAACGTGGAGTATTTCGCGAAGAATACAAAGGAACAATGCTTCGAGATCATTATGGACTGAAAAGACCACCAGTGAAATTTAACTAAATGGGTTCCATAATCAAAAGATCGTTATTTTGATACAAACGTATTTGACACCATTGATGCAAATTTAGTTGTTTATGATATCAATCCACGATCTGACGAAACGCGAAAATATGAGTAAAAGAGAGGCTGCAGATTTGATCGTCAACATGACTGTAATTGCGCGTATTTAAGATTTACTGCCAACAGCCTCATTATCACGTTGTCGAGTAAGCAGATGCAATTTTTACTCTTGATGCGCTCGCCACCAAGCAACTGAGAAGTCAAATGAGGAGATGCTCCTGATTAGCAAGACTATATGCGAGAAAAAATTTATGCGCCGGTATTTGAAAAGAAGCTAGGATATTTGTGGTAAACGGCACTACTTCTAGGTATACGTGTTTTATAATAACACTTGTGAAAAGAGCCCATAAGGCCTTTAAACGTTTTGATGAGAATAGATTTCGACTATATAATTATAGGTGGAGGATCAGCTGGAGCAGTCCTCGCGGCGCGATTAAGTGAGGATCCGCAAACGCAAGTCTTGCTGTTAGAAGCAGGTCGTGACTTTACCTCCGCCGAAACACCGGAAAACATCCGTATTCCCAATCCACTACATGCCATCGCTGACGATAACTACCGTTGGCCAACGTTACTGGCTCGAAGAACTGCATCACAAGAACCAAAACTATTATGGCGTGGCCGAGCGATTGGCGGATCTTCGACAATCAACGGGCAAATTGCCATTAGAGGGTTGCCAGATGATTTCAATAGATGGGAAAGACTTGGTTGCGTTGGATGGGGCTGGGAACAGGTGTTGCCCTATTTCTGCAAACTTGAAAACGATATACGGTTTGGGAATGCCCCATATCATGGAAGTTTGGGGCCAATTCCGATATTTAGGGCTGAACCTCAGAACTGGGGTTCCGTTGATTTAGCGTTAATGAAGGCCGGCTTAGATCTAGAATATGGTTGGTGTGAAGACCATAATGCCCCGTGGGGCACTGGAGTATCACCATACGCCATAAACAGCCAGAATGGTAATAGGGTCTCTACTAATGACGCTTATTTAGAGCCCGCAAGAGGTCGAAGTAATTTGACTATCGAAGGCAATGCCATCGTTGATACGTTATCATTTGAAGGTAATAGGCATCATGTCAATGGCGTAAGAGTTAGCCTGAGGGGTGAGGTGAAAAATCTTCGGGCAAACAGAGAGGTGCTACTTTGCGCAGGTGCTATTCATTCTCCTACTATTTTACAACGCTCAGGATTTGGTCCTTCATCACTATTACAAGCTCTTAATATTCCTGTAATAAAGGAGTTACCAATTGGTAAAAATTTATTAGACCACCCAATTTTGAGGATTGTGCTAGATCTTAAACGCGAATGTCAGGTCTCAACTCGAATGCACCGACATACCAACTGTTGTGTTCGTTATAGCTCTAGATTAGCTGGTGCTGGTGATAATGACATGATCATGATCACCAGAAATATGAACCCAGAAGGCGAGGGCGGATTAAGTCGAGGTGGAATTGCTGTTTCCGTCTATCAAGCATTTAGCCAGGGAACGGTAGAGATAAGATCTACGGATCCCAACGAAGACCCCAATATTGAAGAAAATATGCTATCGGACGAACGGGATATGGTGCGTATGAGGGATGGCGTTCAGCGCCTTCGTGCCATCGGCCTAAGTGGTCCAGTTGCCGATATTTCTGTTGGCGTCCGATATGGAAGTTCGGGACGCTTTCTCGATCAAGAATTGGAAGGTGATGATCTGGATGCCTGGATAATGCAAGAATGTTCAGACGCTCAGCATGCAAGCGGCACCTGTCGCATGGGTGCGGTAGACGATCCAAATTCTGTTGTGGATCCTTGTTGTAAAGTGATAGGCTCGACGGGGCTTCGGGTAATCGACGCCTCTGTTATGCCCGAGGTTCCGCGCGCAAACACTCATTTGACTACGGTAATGATAGCCGAAAAAATGGCAGAGGCTATTAGGGCGGGATATTGATGGTGGCCACAGAAGCGATACCTTGTGAATACACTAGCGACATCCGAATCAGAAAGTGTGGTATCCGATGGTGAAAACTTCCAACCGACTCGCAACCGAAGCACTTAACGAAATTTGGCAGATGACAGGCTGCGATGCCACTGCATTAGACAATATCAACCTAAGCGGAGAAGATCCCGTCTTATCGTCAATATTTCGCGTGGGGACAGCTGCTTCTGCGACAATTGGAGCGGCCTCGTTGGCAGCCGCAGAGATTTGGCGCTTGCGTACAGGCAATCATCAGGACGTTTCATTGGACTGCCGAGATGCTGCCATAGCGTTTTGCAGTGAACATTATACGCGTATTGTTGATCAACCCCGCACTAAATTCTGGTCACCAATTTCTGGATATTACAAGACAAATGATAATAGATGGATCCAACTGCATTGCCAGTTCCCGCATCATCGCGCGGGCGTCCTTGCAGTTTTGAATTGTGCTGACAATCCCAAAGCTGTTCAAGAGGCTGTCGCTAAGTGGAATGGGCTAGACCTCGAAAAACGATGCAGAGAGGAATTACTTTGCGTGGCCCTGATTCGGTCACCTGAGGAATGGGCAGTCCATCCTCAAGCTGAAGCTTTATCAGAGCTCCCAGTAATAGAGATCTTCAAAATTGGAGAATCGCCTCCTATGCCTCTGCCGTCAGATGTTAGCCGTCCGCTATCAGGTATAAAAGTATTGGATCTGACCAAAGTGATAGCGGGGCCCGTTTGTGGAAGGACCCTCGCTTCGCATGGGGCTCAGGTCATGAGAATAGGTGCATCTCATTTGCCACTACTTGAATCTTTGGTAATTGATACTGGGCTTGGGAAGCGCTCCGCGTTTTTGGACCTCCGATCGGATTCTGGGGTTAAACGTCTAAAAGAGTTGGCATGTGAGGCTGATGTTTTCGTACAAGGCTATCGACCAGGAAGTATTGCTAGACGAGGATTTGGTCCAGAAGAGCTGGCAAATATAAAGCCAGGAATCGTTTATGTGACACTTTCTGCGTATTCACACAAAGGACCATGGGCTGATTGGCGCGGTTTCGACAGCCTTACGCAGAGTGCTAGTGGTATCGTTTATGAGGGTATGATGGCGGCTGGGACACAAAAACCGCACCCATTACCTTGTCAGGCGCTTGATCACGGGACTGGATATCTTGCCGCTTTGGGTGCGATGGTGGCGCTTAAAAGGCGAGTTGAGGAAGGCGGTTCGTGGATGGTGAGGGTTTCTCTTGCTCAAACAGGTCAATGGATTAATAAACTAGGACGCGTTGATGGTCTATCTGTCGTGAATCCCGAAGAAAAAGACATCGCGGACCTGTTAGAGATACACCCCTCGCCGTGGGGTGATATATCGCACGTAAAATCTCCAGAAGTCATGTCCGAAACGGTTCCATTTTGGGAGACAGGACCTGTGCATGTTGGAACTCACAACGCATCGTGGGTTTAATGTTAAAAATCTGATAGAATACCCCCACAGTCTTTTAGATACGGATGCCCAATTCAATGACCGATATAAGAAGAAATGCGCTTAGCAAACTGCTTAGTATTTTAGGGAGTGCTAAATGGACCAGAGTTTTGATAAAAATTGTCGCATCTTAGCTACAGCATTGATAAAGATAAAAAACTCTCTTAAACTCGTAAAATGGACAAAGAAATAATTCGGCTTATCTAAGTCTTGGGGAAATCTGCTAGGTTTGGTAGCTGTCTTAGGCAAACTACTAGTTTTGTATGGACTCAGCGCTAAAAAGCCGATCTCTTAGATGCAACCGCGGTCATAGGTGTTAATAAGGAATAAAATAATGAACTATATGTCACCCGATAATAAATGGATTGGTAAACCTACAATACGGCCCGATGGTATTGAAAAAGTTACGGGTTCAGCTCAATACTCAGCTGACTACACCATGCCGGGTATGGTTTGGGGAAAGGTTCTTCGGAGTCCACACGCTCACGCACTGATAAAGAACATCGACACTTCAAAAGCGGAAAAATTGCAGGGCGTTTTAGCAGTAATGACTAGCGCCGATTTACCGAACCTTCCATTGGATGTTCCTTTGCCCACAGGCCCGAACGATATTCGCTGGATATCCCGCTGTTGCATGGCACAAGAAAAAATTCTTTATGTAGGACATCCAGTTGCAGCGGTTGCGGCAACCTCGCAGGAGATTGCAAAAGCAGCGCTCGATTTAATAGAAGTTGATTATGAGGTTCTAGACCACGTAATAGATGTTGATGAGGCAGCTGCCCCCGACGCTCCTATTTTGCATGATTGGATAAAAACAGAAGGAATTGAGGGTCCAACAAACATCTCTAATATAATGACCGTTAAGACCGGTGACGTAGAAAAAGGCTTTGCAGAAGCAGACCTAGTAGTAGAACGAGATTTTAAGTCGGCAGCGGTGCACCAAGGGTACATAGAGCCACAATCGTGCGTAGTCAGTTACAAGCCAGACTCCCAATCCACGATATGGAGTAGCAGTCAGGGTCAATTTATGGTGCGAGGTTTAACAGCTGCGATAACGGGAATGGCAACGGGTAATATAAAAGCAATTCCTGCTGAAATTGGGGGAGGATTCGGAGGTAAAACCATCATCTACCTAGAGCCACTAGCTATGATTTTGTCAAAAAAATGTGGTCGACCAGTTAAAATGCAAAATACGAGAGAAGAAGTGTTCCACAGTACTGGTCCAGCTCCCGGAATGTCAGCCCGATTAAAAGTCGGCGCAACAAAAGAAGGAAAAATAACCGCTGTCCAAGGTGTTTACAACATGCAGGCAGGTTGTTATCCGGGCTCACCTGTGGGCCGCGCTTGCCATTTCTCGTTCTCTTGTTACGACATTGAAAATGCAGACTTAAAAGGTTTAGATATTGTCTCCAATCGTCCAAATGTCGCGGCCTACCGGGCGCCAGGAGCACCCCAAGGCAACTATGTATTTGAAGCCATGTTGGACGAGATTGCTAAAAAACTTAATATAGATCCGTGGGAGCTGAGGCTACGTAACGCGTTACCTCTGAATAAGCCAACGATCTACGGTGCAAAAATCGGGGAGGCCGGAATTCAGGAGTGTATTGACTCCGTTCGTAATCACCCAAATGCTAAAGTTGAATTAGGGCCTAATCAAGGTCGCGGTATAGCGATTGGTTATTGGGGAAATGCTGGCGGTGAATCAAGTGCTCAACTGCATATAAACGAAGATGGCACCGCCCTAGTTATAACTGGCCATCCCGATGTCGGTGGCAGTCGTGCTTCCATGGTAAATATTGCCGCAGAAAAACTGGGTATCGACTACAAAAAAGTTAAAGCGCAAATTGGTGATACGAACAACGTTGGGATAAGTGCCGTGACTGGCGGCAGCCGCGTTACGTTCGCGGCTGGTATTGTCGTTAATGAAGCAACGGATCAAGTAATTGAAACTTTGAAGTCTCGGGCAGCAGGGATCTGGGGAATTGACGTTGAAGCTATCGAATGGAAGGACGGCGCAGCTCGCCCTGCTGGTTCCAATGCGGGTGATTTCGAACCGCTGAGTTTGGAAGAACTTGCGGCGAAAGCCGAATCAACCGGCGGACCAATTATGGCTGCTGTATCAAAAAACACAACTGGTCATATGGGCGTGGTTGGTGCTCATATGGTCGACGTTGAAGTTGACACGGAAACGGGTCGAGTAAAAATTCTCCGTTACACGGCAAGCCAGGACGTAGGTAAAGCAATACATCCAGCTTATGTTGAAGGACAGATCCAAGGCGGTGTTGTTCAGGGTATCGGTTGGGCGCTAAATGAAGAATTCATCTATAATAAGGATGGACGTCTCGATAACGCAGGGTTTCTAGACTATCGTATGCCCGTTGCTTCAGACCTTCCATTGATTGACGCGGTTATGGTTGAAATTCCAAACCCAGATCATCCTCATGGGGTCAAAGGTGTCGGCGAAATCCCTCTGGTCCCACCGCTAGCGGCGATAGCAAATGCAATCGCTGATGCCACCGGAGGTAAGCGACTCTATGAGTTACCAATGTCACCGCCAAAAGTTTTGAAGGCTCTGGATTAGCGACACTCGACTATGGTGAGCAGGAAAAGCGGAACAAATAAGTCTCCTTAGCATATTAATCGAAAAAACGTATACTAATTCTAGCGTACTTGGCTAAAGGTGACCATGAACACCTGCGTCTTGTAGCAAAATCAAACAAACGTCAACTTAGGCCAACTTTGATGTCAAGCTTTCCGAAACAAGGAGTTGTCGGGTACTTGATTAATGGTAAGCAAATACTATCGTCGTTCTCTATAATAACTACGACCGGTAAAGCGAGCGATGGCAAAAAAACTGTTTGTTATTTTAGGTAATCAATTGTTCGATCCTGAATTATTGAAGGGCCTGGGTTGTACCGACGTCTTTATGGCAGAGGACTATGCGCTTTGTACTTATGAAAAACACCATAAGCTAAAACTTTATCTTTTCTTATGCTCGATGCGGGAGTATCGAGATGAATTGGAGCAGGCAGGGATAGCAGTATCTTATTTTCAATTAGAAACTAGAGAACAAAGTTGTGATTATATTGAGTTGCTAGATAATTTCGCAAAAGAGCAAGGCTTTGATGAGATAAATTTTTTTGAAATTGAGGATAAATTCTTTGAGGATCGCATAAAAAGCGAAAAACACTTAGCTTCTAAAAAACTGATTTTCCACACCTCTCCAATGTTTATGTTTTCGCGAGAAGAATTCGAGTCAATTCATTCAAACAGTAAGGTTTTCAGGCTAGCAAATTTCTACAAATTAGGAAGAAAGAAATTTCAACTCTTGATTAACAGTGATCGTGAACCCACCGGCGGGAAATGGTCTTTTGACGATGAGAACAGAAAGCGCATACCCACGGGTGTTAACATCCCAAAACTGGAGTTGCCAAAACAGTCGAAGTATCATAACGAAATAATTTCAATAATAGAAAACAACTTTCCCCATCATCCAGGATCGCTCGGAAACATCTGGTTTCCAGTAAAGCGGGCGGATGTACAAAAGCAATTGTCCTCATTCCTTGACCAGCGGCTCTCAAACTTTGGTGTATACGAGGATGCAATGAGAGAGGGTGAAAATTTTCTTTTTCATAGCTGTATTAGCCCATTTTTAAATATCGGTCTTATAACTCCAGAAAATGTTATCTCAAGAATAGTTGAGCACTTCAATCTTGGTTTCGCACCACTTAACTCGGTGGAGGGATATATAAGGCAGGTCCTAGGCTGGAGAGAATTTATAAGGGGAATTTATCAACTAAAAGGAAATGAACAGTCGGAAAGTAATTTTTGGAGTCACCATCGAAAATTAACCAGCAGCTGGTATGAGGGGTCAACGGGTATTGTCCCTCTTGACGATTGCATACGCCTCGCGATCCGAGATGGCTATGGACACCACATCCCACGGTTAATGGTGATAAGTAATTTAATGACGTTATGCGAAATCGAACCCAAAAGCATTTATAAATGGTTTATGGAAATGTTCATAGATTCATCAGACTGGGTGATGGTGCCTAACGTTTTCGGCATGGCGACTTATTCTGATGGTGGATTAATGTCAACTAAACCTTACACCTGCGGTTCAAATTATCTTCTTAAAATGAGCAATTACAAAAAAGGTGAATGGTGTAATATTGTAGATGGCCTTTACTGGCGTTTTATTGAAAAAAACAAACAGTTCTACGGCAGCAACCCACGTCTGTCTTTTCAAACAAGAATGCTTGAAAAAATGTCGAACGATCGCAGAGTGAAAATATTTCAAAGTGCAAATAAATTTTTGGAAACGCATACCAGTCAACCTAGGACAATTTGAAATGTCAAATTGCCAAACATCAGTATAGCGGTTGGCAAGTCTAACTGGGCTCAATTTTAATCTGTTTAGTGTCTTAGCCTTGTATCATTTTCCAATTTTTGTAGAAAACCGCCCTTGTATTTTTCAAGAATAAGCCAACCGAAAAAAGTAATATTTGCAGTGCTCTATTGGCATAATTAGGGCGCAAAACATCGATAAAGGCGCAATATCTTAAATCCTCTTCTTCATTAAAGCTCTGGTGGACAAGAGTATCGTCAAAAATGCAAAGAGCGTTTTTCTTCCAAATGTTGATAGTACCGTCAATTTCGATATAAGAGCCATCCTTCTGGACTTTGTTGAAGTTGTACAAAACCCGAAGCGTTGCTCTGAACGGCCCGAAGTGCCTGGAAGTTGAGGTCTTTTCCTTAAATAAAGAAACTCCAATTGTCTTTACATGTTTGAATTCCGGCAAAAACTCAGCGATGCTTTCGTCTATGTTTCTTCCATACCATTTGTAAAATAACATGGTCCTGTCATTGTCAGATTGTGCAAAGCATTTTTCAATTTTTTCTTTTTGCTCATCAAAGACAGTTATCACGTGATCTATTTCTTGCCTAATGTCGGTTGGTAATTGGTCTAGATCGTAAGTGTGCAAATTTTTATGTGATATTAAATCTATCGCCAAGTTTAGGGGTGATAAAATAAATGTTAGTTTACCCTTACCTGTAAAATACTCTTTGAATAGCTGGGGTGTTTTTGTGGTATGCCTGA
>PCAV01000009.1 GCA_002730675.1 Rhodospirillaceae bacterium
TTTCTTTCACCTCATGTTAATCGTCGAAATGATAGATACGGTGGGTCTGAAGAAAATAGAATGAGGTTTGCCTTAGAAATCGCAGAAGCAGTGCGTTCACAATGGCCCGACGGTAAGCCATTATTTGTTAGATTGTCGGTTGAAGATGATGCAGGTTGGGGACCAGATGAAAATGTTAGGCTTTCCGTTCTACTCAAGCAAAAAGGTGTTGATGTGATAGACTGTTCGTCGGGAGGTATACGAGGGGCGCCGGTAGTAAGTGCCGGGCCGGTTGGGTATGGGTATCAGGTACCCTATGCAGATAAACTTAAAAAAGAGGCTAAAATAAGTACCATGGCTGTAGGCTTGATCGTGCACGCTGACCAAGCAGAAGAAATCCTCCAAAAACAGAAGGCTGATCTCATTGCTATAGCGCGAGAGGCGATGCATAATCCAAATTGGCCAATTGATGCGGCCCAAAAGCTTGGAGTCTCGAGTTCTTATAGCCTCATGCCGAGCCCTTATGAATACTGGCTTGAAAAACGCTCGAAGCAGGTGCAGAACCTTGTACCATCCACGCATTCAAAAGGTATTGAAATCTGACTTAGACATTTCATTCTCAATGAAGATTTCGATAGGTATTTAGAAAAGAACTTTGGAGGTAAGAAAATGAACTTAACTCATTCACCTTCTAGAGCTTTAGGAGGAATGGTTGCCTCTGCGCACCCTCTAGCGTCGGCAGCCGGGGCGGAAATCTTGAAAGGTGGCGGCAACGCTTTCGATGCCATGGTTGCTACGGTTTCTACATTAAACGTTGTAGAGCCATTTATGTCTAGTTTAGCTGGGTTGGGGGTTGCAACATGCTGGATTAGTTCAGAAAAGCGTGTCAGATGTCTTGATTTTACNCCTAATGTTCCATTTGATTTTAAGTCAAATGTCCTGACTAGAGAAGACACCATGACAGGGCCNTCTGCCAGNGGAATACCNGGAAACTTAGCTGGTTGGAGCGAACTACTAGATACTTATGGCAGAAGAAAATTACCGGACGTNTTATCCCCCGNCATCAGGCATGCGCGNGATGGTTTTCCTGTATCNGCCCTNTACGCTCACATGGCTCANACTACNGCCAGNAGNGCATGTACGCCCGAATGGAGCAGAATATANAGTAACCCNTCAGGAAAGGTTTGCGAGGGATGGGTTTTGAAACAACCCGAATTAGCTGAAACCTTCGAAGGTATCGCATCACAAGGAAGTTCATATCTATATGACGGTGCCCTGGGTAAAAAAATTATTGATCATCTCCAAGAGCTAGGTGGCTGTATGTCAATTAGAGATTTGCGGTCAGTCAGACCGGAATGGCAAGAACCTGTTAGCGCTATATACCGGGGGTTTGCTATACATGTACCGCCCCCGCCGGCTGAAGCTTTTCAGTTTTTATTAACGATGAGAATTCTAGAAGGCTTTGATTTAGATAAATTTGATCATCTAGGCACCGAGCATCTGGATACCGTATTTCGTGCTATCCGCGTTGCCGCGGGTGTACGGATTGAAAACAATAACAAATCAATTGAAGAAATCGTAGAGCTTCTAACGGATAGAAATATACTGCCCCTTCGGAAGCGTGTTGCTGACAGCCAAGTTATCGACGGATTAACAGAACAATTTGGCGAACAAGTAACGCCTCAGATGGCAGAGAATAAATCTCATACGACTTCGATCTCAATCGCTGACCGTGAAGGTAACATGATTTGTCTTACTCAAAGTTTGGGTTCGCCGTGGGGATCGACAGTTGTAATTCCTGGTACAGGGGTTTGCATGAATAACTTCATGTATTGGGGAGATTTGAATCCTGCATCACCAAATCATTTGGTGGGTGGACAGCGATGGGCAATGTGTTTAAGTCCATCAATCTCGCTCAAAGATAATCAAGCTGTCTTAGCATTAGGGACCCCAGGAAGCTACGGCATCATGCAGACTCAGGCGCAGGCATTGGTGCACTATGCTGATTACGGTTTAAATTTGAGACAAGCAATAGAGGCACCTCGTGCAAGACTATTTGATGGAAAAGAAGTTGTGTTGGAGAACAGAGTGGCTAAGAACGTGACTGAGGAATTAAAGCGTCGAGGCCATGATATCAAAAATCCAGGTCCGTTTACAATGCAGTGTGGCGGGATGCAAGCGGTTTCACGAGACCCCTTCTCAGGTTCGCTCGCCGGCGCCGCCGNCCCTCGGAGAGACGGGGTGGCTATTGGTGTTTGATTACTTTTTAGGTGACTGACCGAGATCTAAAATACGTTTTTCAAATTCTGGTGCCAAAGGTGGATACCAGTCCGTCACTTTGGGGTCATGGCCAGAGATTAAAAACTCATATCCTCCTGCAATGTTGATGCACTTGCGGTACCCATCAATCATCTTTTGGAGGTCGTGAAATATTGCGAACGGCCTTTCAAATTCAACTTCATCATAAAGATGGACTGCATCTGATGCTAAGAGTATCCAACCTCTGCTAGTATGCACTCGCAACGCTAGTTGTCCTCGGGAATGACCGCCTATTAAGTGGAACTCAATGCCTGGTGCAACAGTAGTTACCGTGTCTTCATAAAACTTCAATCTTTCATCATAAAGCAACTCGATTAATTTTTTCGTATCGCGCGCATGGTAAGCAAGTCGAAAGGGCGCAAATGTCATATCTGGGCCGGTGATTGATTTCATTTCTTCAGCGTGTATTGAAAATGTTGCATTTGGATAATCATCTAGATTTCCAACATGGTCAAAATGCGCATGAGTTAATAAAACGTGTTCAACAGAACTAGCCTTAATCCCTATTTTAGATAGGCTCTCGGCTGGTGACTCTAAAAAATTGCGTCCTCCTTCGCCTGACAAATCAGGATTAAACCCAGTATCAACAACAAATGTTTGACCATTGCCTGTTATGACATAGGTAAAAAAGTCTAGACCTCTGATCATCTTTTTGGGGTCGCCACCTAAATAAGTCGCTCCGTCAGCGCGTTCTAATTGTTCTGCATATCTTATGGCGTAAACTTCGTATGTTGGAATATCAGTCATCGCTCTAACTTCCTAACCAGCGCGGTTGGGGTTTTTTATTGTCATTTTTAAATCGTACCAGTCGTCAGGTTGGACCCAAAGGTTATCAATGGCGGAAATACGCCTCATTTTTCATATTAGCGGCTTATTTCTATAAAAATACTGCTAAAACGCCTGTATAAGCATAGATTTCATCTCTGCTGATTTCGCCATTTGCATAAAAACCTGCGAGTGGGAAATCCCCTAACGTTTCCTTGATAATATCCACTTCTCTAGCGGAACCTGAAAATTGGTTAGGCCCCCTTGCAGCGCATGAAATGTAAACACCCCCTCTAATCTGTTTTTCGCCAATCCTACGTTTCAAATCTTCAGACATCCTATACATGTCCTTCACAGCGCTTTCTTTATCGCGGCGGCAAAAGAGTAATTTATCTCCATCAGAAATATTCTCGGAAATAGCTATGACTTTATTTTGGGGATCCAGACCAACCAAGTTCCTTACAGTGTAATCTCCCTTGTCAGATCCTTGTATTGGAAAGGCAACAAAGATTGTTCCACCCATTTTCTGTAAGTTGTCCAGAAATTCTTTCCCTGTAACGTCTAACAAAACATCAAAGGCGGGTCTCCCATCAAGCTCTAGAATGATGTTTCGTTGTGATCTAGTGATAGTAAGTGTTTCACTTATTGGGCTACACCCCTGACTCAGCCCTGTCAGTATCTCACATGTCTCCGGTGACAATAGCGCTCCACTAATAGCCTTACCAGACTGATCTGAAATGTGTGGACTTTCACTAGAAGCCGCTGTTAGGCCACCAATTAAATAACTATTTGTTTCTCGCGCGAGGTTCTTAATTGCCTCCATGGTTGTCGGCTGGCTTGGATCTGCATGTGTTATTGCAAGGGGCATATGTGCCCGTTCTAGCCAATCTGTTTCGCTTTCTTTGATTGCTACGCCTATATTCTCATTTCCAGAAAATACTTTGAAGCTCTCTTCTGGTAAATCTAAAAGAAGTACTGTTGCTGAAGTCTCACCGTAAAACTCGCCAAAGTTGCTTAAAACGCCGTACCCACCAGCACCCAACCACTTATGGCAGCTGGTTTCGATTTTTAATTCTTTGATAACGTTTTCTAAAGACGCAAGAAGGTCTTCAGAAAGGTATATGATGCCGAGGTTTCCCGAGCCTTTCTCTAATTTACGAGAAAGTTCACTAACGACATCTCGCCAATCCTTTTTCGTGCTGGTTGCGCTATAAAAAGTTCTATCTGAAATGTCCATTTTAAGATTTTGCCTCAAGTTAGGAGCTTAGCTTATTAGCAAAAGAAGGGAAGTTCTAGTTTTTGATAAGGTACTTAATCATCTTCCGATAGAACCTTCTCAATAGCTGAGATTAGTTTTGGGGATGATGGGCTGGTACTTGAGGCAAACCAGTCTACGGCTTTCCCTTGTTTATTTATCAAAAACTTATAAAAATTCCAACGTGGTTTAGACAAACTACCAAGTTCTTCGGTTGCCCACGAGAAAAATGGGTGCGCCTGTTCCCCTTTGACTTTTGTTTTTTCCGTCATAGGAAAGCTGATGTTGAAATTCACTTGGCAAAATTCTTTAATTTCTTTCTCAGTGCCAGGCTCCTGTCCTCCAAAATCGTTTGATGGCACGCCTATCACCACCAACCCATTATCCCTGTATTTTTCCCACAAACTTTGAAGGCCGTTATATTGTCGTGTAAAACCGCACCGAGACGCCGTGTTTACGACTAATATTGCTTTACCGGTATATTCGGAAAGAGCAATAGGCTCTCCATCAATGGACTTAAATGTAAACATGTGAGCAGTCTCCGCAACGGCTGATGTCCAAGATTGGATCAACAGACTAAAAGAAAGTATCAATACCCGTCGCCACATCAGACTATGCCTTATCTTAAATTGTATCAGGTTCCAATCAGCAAGACTAAGATTCCGATTACTAGTGCTATTATTCCAATAATCTCGCTTAGATTGCTCTTTTCTTTAAAAAATAGGTAGGAAGCGACAAAAGTAAATACTAGTTCAATTTGGCCTAACGCCCTCACATATGCAGCGTTTTGTAAGGTCATAGCAGTGAACCAGCATGCAGAACCGACCATACCGCTCAAACCTACAAGCCCTGCCACGCTCCAATTCTTAATAACGTTTGTTATTTCACCGGGTTCCTTTGCAATCAAATAAACTGACATAAGAACCGTTTGTAATACTGTGACACAAGCGAGGGTAAATGCTGCTTGAATAGCGACTCCTTCGCCACCTAGTGAAAGAGAAGCTGCTCGATAGGAAATCGCTGAGATCCCAAACATAGTACCTGAAGCAATCCCGATAAGTGCAGTTTTTTGCAAAAGCGAAGAAAATATGCTTTTTAGGCCTGTTTCTTGACGAGCTGTGGAAATGGCCATCACTGCTATTAGACTGATTGCTATACCGAGTATGGCGCCTGGTGTGAGAGTGTCCCCTAAAATCACGAGGCCGAAAATTGCGGTCTGAGCGGTCTCAGTTTTTGAATATGCTGTTCCAACGGCGAAATTTCGAAAGGAAAAAAGGTACACTAAAAGCCCGGTTGCAATAATTTGTGTTATGCCCCCCATTATGCCAAAAAATACAAATTCGGCATTTGGATTGGGCATTTTTAAATCAAAGACTTGGTTGAGTATTACAAGGTAAGCGAGAGCGAATGGGATCGCATAGAAAAAACGAACATACGTGGCGCCGGCAGTGCTAAGTTTAGACTTTAAATGTTTTTGAAGTGCAGACCTTAAATTCTGCGAAAACGCAGCAAGTATTGTTATAGGTATCCATAATTCCATTAATAAATAACCTTGGGATAATTATTAGCCGCCAATTGCAATTTACAAAAGTAACGATCGTAATTGAGAAAACTTTTAATATTAAGAGATAATCTTGTCGTGAACTTATTTCTATTTTGTCAGTAAATATTTGGAAAATATAATTTGGTTTAACTTCGGAGAGTTCGCCTGATATGGCAATCTTTTCTGTTGAGTGTTTCTGGCTGAAGTGCTGTTCCTAATCCCGCAGCACTGGGTGCGGAAATTCTGCCATTATTTATCGGAGGAAGGCTAGTCATCAATTCAGTATACCAGCCAAAATAGAATGCTCGCACTATTTCCTGTATTTCACAATTTTTTGAAGACATAGCAAGATGAGTGGAAGCTGTTAAGGCTACCGGACCAGTGCAGTCGTGGAAAGCAACAGGAACGTGCCACGCCTCAGCCATTGCAGCAACCTTTTTGGCCTCGGTGAGGCCACCGCACCAGGCAATATCCATTATAATCAAGCTAAGTGAGTCTAACTCTAGGAGATACCTATAATCGGCAATACCTCCTCGTGTCTCTCCTACCGCTATGGGGCATGATGTAGATCGTGCTACACTATCCAATGAACCGAGATGATCCATGAAAACGGGATCCTCGACCCAGTAAGGTGAAAATTGTTCCAGTTCTCGAGCAATTTTAACGGCATTTGGTCGATCCCAAAGGGCATGAAGCTCGGCCATAACGTCCATTTTGTCACCGACAGATTTCCGTATTTTTTCGAATGGCTTTAGAGCTTTTTTCATATCAGCGCTTGATATGTGATGGCCATTTGATAACTCAGCGGCGTAATCGAACGGCCAAATTTTCATACCATCTATACCCATTTCAAGAAGAGAGTTCGCAAGGTCATCTGCATTATTTAGAAATGCATCAAGATCTTCGTAAGGGCCTTCACTTGTATCCAAACCAAAATTGTTAGTGCTCTGGCCAGAGCTCTTCCGAACATATCGGTAGCCAGCACATGTATTATACACTCTTACATCGTCCCTGACTGCACCTCCGAGCAGTTGATGAATGGGTTGATTGGTTGCTTGTCCCCAGATATCCCAAAGGGCTACGTCTATAGCTGAGCGTCCACGTTGCTCTGCACTCGCTCCACTAAAACCAACATAACCAATAAGTTTAGAATGATGTTTAGAAATAAGTAATGGGTCTTGGTCCAAGAGTATTGGTGCAATAGTTTCATGTATATGAGCCTCCGCTGCCCCTGGGCCATAGAAAGTCTCACCCAATCCAACAATGCCATCATCAGTGCAAACATGCACCCATAGTAAATTTGGGAATTCATCTATTCTAATAGTTTCTATGGCGCGTATTTTCATGATATTTTTCCGATAATTTTTCTGCTAGAATGCAGAATCTAGGTCTTTCGCGCTAGTGCTTCGGTTAAACCATCAACAGCGTGTTGAACCGACGTGCAAAGANTTGACTCCCAGATTTTTGGGTTCGAGGTGTAACTTCCATCAGAAAATAGTATTCCCCGTGATGAATTAACTATCCCACCTTCATAGCCGTTACTCCCTTTTACAAACGCTGTAACGGCATCATCGGCTGCACCGCCTTGTGCACCGTAACCTGGGATAAGAAATGGTACATTCGGGAGTATTTCGCGGAGTCGATCTGCTTGTTCTGGATAGGTTGCCCCAACCACAATNCCTATNGAAGACCAGCCAGTAGCTGATCCAACAAATTCAGAGGCAATTGAACGTAATGAATCCCCCATAAATTCGTAAAAAGGTATATCGTTAACAAGCACATTTTGGTAATCCCCAGAACCTGGATTACTTGTTTTAACTAAAATGAAAAGGCCTCGATTATTGTCCTTAACTTCGGTTAGATATGGCTCTAGCGTATCTTTGCCTAGAAATGGATTAACTGTCAAAGCATCGGAAAGTAGTAAAGCTTCCTTGCTAAGATAGGTCTCTGCGTATGCCTTTGCTGTAGTACCAATGTCTCCTCGTTTAGCATCCATAAGAACTAAAATATCTTTGTCGCGAGCATAGTGTATAATAGCATCCAAAGCCTTAATGCCTCTCCATCCGAGCTGCTCAAAAAACGCTGACTGAGGTTTGATTATCGCTACCTTGCCAACTATTACATCGATCACAGCCCTTAAAAACGTCTCAACTGCGGGGGCTGTTCG
Source organism: Rhodospirillaceae bacterium (assembly GCA_002730675.1). Classification (GTDB taxonomy): domain Bacteria; phylum Pseudomonadota; class Alphaproteobacteria; order Thalassobaculales; family Thalassobaculaceae. Next base: position 8,029 of record PCAV01000009.1, read on the forward strand.
CGGGTCACTGGGCTTCATTGTACCATTCTGAAATAGAGGGGGAATTTTATCTAGGTATGGGTCAAGTCCCACACAAAGTGGATTTCCGATTTTGTGAGTGCTTTTAATAAGCCGGTCTCCAAAATGCATAGAAAGTTTCCTTTTTAGAGATTTTTGAAACTTTAATCTAACTAACTTGCTTATTTTTTACCATGAGGTCGATAGAAAAAATAATTTTGGATAAGTTAAGTTTTTGTATTATTTGTTAATTAACGGGAGTGATGTTTTGTGTTTATTTTTCAGATAGATTGGGGCTTTTATTGTCACTTTTAAATCAAAATGACCCTGCGGCTTTTTCTCAATATAGACTTGAAAAAAATTCGGGCCTCTTGTTCACCTCTGACCATAATGGAGATGCGATACCACAACAGCTTGAATGTCTTGGAGTTCCAAAACACGAACTAAGACGCCATGTGGCNTATGATATTGGAATAAACACTGTTGCGCATTATTTATCAAAGAGATTTGATGCGCCACTAATAGTGGCAAATTATTCCAGACTTGTCATAGACTGTAATAGACGTCCGGGCAGTTCTGGATCGATACCTGCTGTCTCGGATAAAACGGAGATACCCGGCAATAAGGATCTTGATCCGCACTCGCAAAAATTTAGGGAGGAAGAAATATTCTATCCGTACCACAACGCTATTGATCTACATTTAAGGCGTTGGAGCCCAACACTCCATGGAAGAAAAAATCAGCTTTTAATTGCTCTCCATAGTTTCACACCTGTTATGGATGGAGTTTTTCGACCATGGCAGATNGGTNTTCTATGGAAAGACGATAAGCGTTTAGCATATCCANTGATATCCAGCTTGCGTGANAATNGTTCNCTAAATGTNGGAGACAATAAGCCTTATTCGGGAAGTGAGCCAGCTGGTTATACTTTCCTTAAGCACGTGCCCGAACACAACCTCATTTCTATAGCAGTTGAGTTTAGGCAAGATTTGATAGAGTTCACGTCTGGTGCAGAGAAATGGGCAGAAATATTTGCGTCATCACTTGAAAAAGTGATTCCGTCTTTGGACTGCATTTAAGTTTTTGGCAAATGCGATGCTTGTAATCTTTGATGCTGCGNTTANTCTGGTACATAATGANCGANGATTGANAACANGAAAAACAAATANGTAGATAATCAGGAATTGGAAGAATTTTATGGNAAGTCCAGACGAGCATTTTGATAAACAAACCAAACTTGAGTTAGAGGCAGCAGCGTTCCGGCAGTTAGTGGCGCATTTAGATGAGCGCAAAGACGTACAAAACATTGACCTCATGAATCTGGCGGGTTTCTGCAGAAATTGCATGTCCAAATGGTACCTAGCGGCGGCAGAAGAACGCGGTCAAACTTTAGATTATGAACAAGCAAGAGAAATAGTCTATGGAATGCCCTATCCAAAATGGAAAGAAAAATATCAGGCAGAGGCTACCTCCGCCCAGAAGAAGGCATTTGAGCAAAATATAGAGAAGTAGTTGACAGGTCTCGTTAACCTCATCTTCGTGCTACAAGCTGGTGATATCGCTATTTGAATTACATTTTTTGGCCGCTTTTTTATCTGAATATGATATCACTGCGGCCTAAGCTAAAACTTATAAATAAAGTCGCATAGGAAAGGAACAATAATGCCGGACGCGGGTGCTTCTAAATCAAAATCAAATAACTATGATTTTGATATTTTAGTTGTTGGTGGGGGACTGGCTGGTCTCTACTCCATATACCGTTTCAGGAAAATGGGCCTTTCGATAAAAGTATTAGAGGCTGGGGATGGAGTAGGTGGGACCTGGTTCTGGAACCGTTATCCTGGCTGTCGCTGTGATGTTGAAAGTATGGAGTATTCCTACTCATTCGATGAACAACTNCAGCAAGATTGGAAATGGCCTGAGAGATATGGTACNCAGCCGGCTATTTTAGAATATATNAATCACGTTGCAGANCGNTTNGANTTGATGAGAGATGTCCAATTGANCACTCGTGTGACAAGTGCGACATTTGATNGAGNCGCNGGTATTTGGACCATAGGCACNGATACAAATGAAACTTTCAAAGCNCCNGTNTGTATCATGGCTACNGGNAATCTATCGACGCCAAGGAAGCCAGAATTTCCGGGTTTAGACNCATTCAAGGGAGAATGGTATCATACTGGTCTTTGGCCTAAAGAGGGGGTGGACTTCTCCGGAAAGCGTGTTGGCGTAATTGGTACAGGCTCATCTGGGGTTCAGATGATGCCTCATATTGCTCGGCAGGCGAAACATTTAACAGTTTTCCAGCGTACCGCGAACTTTAGTCTACCGGCGAGGAACGCTCCTCTAAACCCTGAAAAAGAGGAAAAGCATAAAGCAGAATATTCTGAGCGCCGCAAAGCTGCTTATGATACGCCATTTGGTATAGCAGGGTTTCCTCCTCCAACTAAATCGGCATTAGAAGTGACTGAAGAAGAACGATTGAAAAGTTATGAAGCAAAATGGCAGGAGGGGGGCAGTATAAGTTATCTATATGCTTATACTGACTTGTTACTCAACAAGGAATCTAACGACACAGCATCCGAGTTTGTTAGAAACAAAATTAGAGAAACGGTGAAAGACCCAAAGACTGCCGAATTACTTTGCCCTGATAATCATCCCATTGGAACAAAAAGACTTATCTTGGACAGCCAATACTATGAAATTTTTAATGAAGACCATGTTGAGCTTGTTGATGTAAAAAGTGCGCCAATAACGGAAATAACTGAAACTGGCATACGGACTACAGATCGACATTATGAATTGGATGCTATAGCTTTTGCGACGGGGTTTGATGCTATGACCGGGGCAATGCGGGAGATCGACATCAAGGTCAAAGATGGTCCATCTCTTGATGAACAATGGGAGGCAGGGCCTAGAACTTACCTAGGATTGATGGTAGCTGGCCTTCCCAATTTATTCATGATTACAGGACCTCAGAGTCCCGGCGTAAAGAGCCAAATGATACTCTCTATTGAGTGGCACGTAGATTGGATCGCAGATTGTCTACAATACATGAAAGACAAGAAGTTTAATAGGATAGAAGCTAAATTGGACGCGCAGGAAAATTGGGTAAAGCATGTTAAAGAAGTTGCGGACACCACTTTATACCCGCTCGCTAATTCTTGGTACATGGGTGTGAATATACCCGGTAAGCCAAAGGTCTTTATGCCCTATGTTGGAGGCGTGCATACCTACACGAAAGAATGCGAGCGAGTGGTTGCAAATGGATACGAGGGTTTTGTTTTGTCCAAAGAGGAAGCCAACATTTCTTAATATATTAGGTGTTTATATAGTTGATGCAAATCGATTGTTGTATCGGCAACTCATTTAATTCTTAAAAACGAGGTGATTTAATTTGCCCCAGCATCGTGTCTCGGGAACTAGCCGATCACTTGTAATGGTTGGTTGGTTTTTTTGCGCCCTATTTTTCTTCTATGCATTCATTTTACGCGTCGCCCCAGCCGTTATGGTAGATGACTTGATGAAGGAGTTCAGTGTTGGTGCAGCAATTTTAGGTTATTTATCTGCGACCTACCTCTACATATACGCAGCACTCCAAATTCCTCTTGGGTTAGTTGTCGATAAATATGGATTGCGAGGTGTAGTTGCAGGCGCTTGTGCGCTATGCGGTATAGGCTCAATAATTTTTTCTTTGGCTGACAGCTTTTACCTCGCTTATTTGGGAAGAGGACTTGTGGGTGCGGGGGCCGCATTCAGTTTTGTTGGAGCTTTGAACATGGCTGCCAGATGGTTCCCTTCCCGATTTGCTGTGCTTGGCGGCTGGGCGCAGATGATGGGATCTGCTGGCGGGTTTGTCGGTCAAGCCCCACTAAGTTTGGCGGTAGCTACATTTGGTTGGAGAAGTTGCAATTTAAGTCTTGGAATGGCGGGGTTATTCCTGGCAGTCCTGCTGTTATTCACCGTTAGGGACCCTAAAGAAGATCAAAAACCTGGAGATAATTTTTCCATTTGGCTTGGTCTTAAAAATGTATGTTCGAACACACAGACCTGGCTCGCAACGCTCGCTGCAGCTGGCTTGACAGGTGCTTTATTAGCATTTGCTGGTTTGTGGGGCGTTCCTTATCTTATGAAAGCTCGAGCAATAGATAAACCGGATGCGGCTAGCCTTATCTCAATAATCTTTGTCGGTTGGGCTATCGGAGCGCCATTTTTTGGTTGGTTGTCGGATAGAATTAGAAGGCGTCGTATTTTATTGCTATGGGGCACGTGTGGTGCGGCATTGACCACTGGAACAACAATTTTGGTCCCAACATTATCAACAACGTTGGTTATTGTTGTTTTATTTTTGCAAGGATTTTTTTCAGCTTCTATGATACTGGGTTTTGCTTTAGCAAAAGATAATAATCCACCAGGATCGAATGGGGTAGCTCTTGGCTTGATAAATACTTTTGTAGTTGGTAGCGGCGCAATCTTACAACCGTTAGTAGGTGTCTTACTTGATTATCGATGGACAGGTGAAATGTTTGACGGGATAAGAGTTTTTAATTTATTGGATTTCCAAGTGTCAATGCTGATTCTTCCGTTCGTTTGCTTGATAAGTTTTGCATCGGCTTTTTATATACGAGAACCGCAATAAGCTTAAAATTTGGCGTGGCTGGTATCCTCATTTAAGTGAGTCATAGCAATTTGACGATGCGGGGTTCGCATTATGTGCAGACTTGTATAAAAAAGCCAATGTGATAGAGATANGTAGTAACAAACNTCTNTTAGAAGTAGAATACTTNTACTGGTTTAAAAGACTGGATGTAAAATGGCGGAAGGCGAAGACTGGCAGGACCGAATTTCAAGCCAAAATATTGAAAAAACGGATAAAAGTAGTATTGCGGGATCTGCAAACTCTGAAGGTGAGTCTTGGCAGGATCGAATCTCGAGCGGGACAAAAGATCAAGAAAAAACTAAAGATCCTCTAGCCGGTTTAAGTGCAGAACAAAAGCAGACACTACTCCTAATAAAAAATGCAATGTCTGGCCACAAAAAATGGTTGGCCAAAAAAAGTGGTGGAAAACAAGCAGATTTCTCAAAAAAGGCTTTTGAAGGACAAAACCTAGATGGTTGGCAGTTGGCAAAGACTGTTATGGCTGGAACAAATTTTACAGGTTCAACTCTTAAAGGCGCTGACTTAACCGAAGCGGATATGTTTGGTGCTACTTTAAGCGATGTAGATCTCCAGAATGCAAATTTGGAAGGCGCTGTTTTACGAGGGGTTTCTCTGAAAGGAGCGAACCTAACCAACGCAAACCTCAAAGATGCGGATCTGCGAGGAGGCGTTATGATGGGCGCGGACGGCAGTGCTTCAATGGGAAACGAAAGATCGGATTTAACAGCATGTCTCATGGATTATGCTCAAGGGACGCGCGCCAAAATGGCCAACGTAGATTTTCAAGGCGCTAGTTTAGTTGGAGCAAATCTGGAAGGGGCGCAATTGTTTGGGTCTGACCTCTCAGATGTCGACTTATCATATGCCAATCTAAAAGATGCAGATTTATCGGATACAAGACTTACGAATACTAATCTAAATGGTGCGGATGTTCGAGGAGCAAAATTTGCAAATGCCAAGGTAGAGAACGTTAGTATGCGGGGAACTAAAACCAGCGAGAACTCTCTAGATGGGCTCGACGCATCGGAGATCGATATAGGTGATGCGCCAAAGGTGATTGCTTTTGATGAGATGGCACCAGAAGTTAGAGATAAGTTAGAAAGTCACAAGAAGTGGATTAGTACAAATGGTGCCGAGGGAGAGCGAGGTAGTTTAGATGGTATGGATTTATCATATCATGATCTTAGCGGGTTAGATCTCTCTGGTATACAAATGCGAGGTGGTAAGCTTAGGGGGGCGCAATTAAAAGCTTGCAGTCTTATTTTAGCTGATCTTGGGGGAACAGATATATTTGACGCCAATTTGTGCGAGGCTGTTATAATCGGCACTAATCTTGCTGGCGCCAATTTAAAACGCTGTAATCTAGCAAATGCGGAAATGGGCGAAATTAATATTGTTTCGAAGGATGGAACGAATACTGGGAGATCTCACAGAACGAATTTTCATGAGGCAAATTTAATTCGGGCCAACACTCAGGGCTGTAATTTAGACGGATGCGTTCTTGAAAAAGCAATCCGTGACAATTAGCATTAGATATTTATTTCTAATTAGCTTTTCCAAATAAGTCAGAATGCTGCAGGCCAATGTAGTACGGTTTATCTCCGTCAAGAAAGACGTTGACCTTTGCATTATAACAAATATGTTCGAACCCGTGTTTATCAATTACCCTCATTTTTTGATTTTTGAAGGTTCCGTTTTCCCTTTTGGGTCCAGTTATATACGACGAAAATTTTTCTACCGGATTTCCAAATAACGGCATTCCCTCAAACTCTTTTAGTTTCTCCGAAGCTACTTCCATCATTCGCTCTGGGGTTAGAGGGCTTTCACCATCTATTCCGGGGCGGGAAAATTCGCCGATAACGATCTGATGCGTATTAGTTTTACCTATTAGCCGAGCAACGTCGATAGTCACATCGCCAACTATGTATTCATCACTTGTGTATAAAACATCTCTGCCAGGCGCATAAAAAGAATAATGGCTTCCAAGACCTGCGGCAGTTCTTATATCGGGCGCAGCATTTTTTTCAGTGATAGCTCGTTTCAGTCCGGAATAGTAGGTGAGAAAAAGTTGCATCAATACAAAAAGAGCGATGTCAGACTCTGGTCCTGTGAGGCGGTTCCATATATAAAAGCCGTCACCGGTTGTACTTCGCCTCATTTCGATAGGTAAGTTTTTTTGTTTGCAACTTTCCTCAGCTATGTTTAATGCAAACTCTAACGTCGATAATTGGCTTGCTTGAGCTTCTGGTGTGTGTTTGGAAAAACCAACAATATCTAGTAATAAGACTGCCCGGTAATCAGTTTTAAAAGTTGCATAATTTCGNAAAATNTCTTCAACNTCGNCTTCNGTTAATCCAGNNTCATCATCTCCAATAGTGAATTCTAAACGTATTTCCATCGGCTCTGAGTCCACTAACTTACTAGTTTGTCGAAACTCATCAATTTCCATTTGCCGCTGTCCATGAAAAACCCTGCTTTCTGGGTTTTCAATATTAAACAACCTNACNTTNGGNACGCTNAGTATATCGATACCAAGTCTGGTTGGCATCCAGGCTACNAAAGAATTACTCCCAAATGCCCAGAGNTTNAAAAACAGTCCATTTATCTGTTTTTTTAGGGNGTCTTTGAAGCCAGAAACATTGGCTTGATCGACTATTTCATCCAATNTGTNCCTCCTGTGTTAACTTCTTTTCTAGATCATAGAANNAAAAATAGTGANTGAAAAATANACTGACTGNTTTTACGGAATAGCCCCGNCAAANNANTTTCAATGTNAANTTCTAAATATNATAAGGTGGCTTATGCAAGCCTAAGGGCGATACTGTGAAAAGTTCGTACCCATTTTCAGTGACCCCAAGAGAATGCTCGAATTGTGCCGATAAAGATCTATCTCGAGTNACGGCGGTCCATCCATCTGGTAGTATTTTGACGGCNTATTTGCCGGCATTTATCATTGGTTCTATGGTGAAAAACATTCCTTTTTGCAGCACCGCGCCCATCCCAGCAGTTCCGTAATGCAAAATACTTGGAGCCGAATGGAATACACGGCCCAAGCCGTGTCCACAAAAGTCTCTTACGACTGAAAANCGNTGGTTTTCTGCATATTCTTGGATGGCGTGNCCTATATCACCTAGGGTNGCTCCTGGTTTNACAACTTCTATTCCCTTCATNAGGCATTCGTATGTAACATCCATCAANCGGGCGGCCTTAACTGCNACTTTACCAACTCCAAACATCCTGCTTGTATCACCATACCAGCCATCCAAAATAACTGTTACGTCGATATTCAGAATATCTCCCTCATCTAATCTTCGGGCTCCGGGTATGCCATGGCAAACGACATGATTAATGGAAGTACAAATGGATTTCGGAAAACCTTTATAGTTCAATGGAGCGGGNACAGCATTATTGTCCAATATGAAGCCGTGGCACAATCTATCTAATTCTTCTGTAGTTACACCTGGNTGCACATGTGGGGTAATAAAATCTAAGGTTGCGGCCGCGAGTTGCCCTGCTTTGCGCATACCGTGGAAGTCGTNATCCTCATGAATATGAATGCTGTTCGACNCCGAACTAACCATCTTAAGTACTTAAANCCACTATAGTTGANCGTTTGACTNTGTAACTAAATCCTAGCATNAAATTTCTTGCCAATGAAAGTCTGAGCCAATAAGCGTACGATCTAGAAGTGAACTGATTTTGANCCAGNGGNCGTGTCAATGGGTGGAGAAAATTTTGTAAGGTTTATCCCGTCAACCGCGATTTTGTATTCTTCTATTGTCGGCGTTCTGCCGAGTATTGCAGATAGTACAACTACTGGTGTCGAAGCTAGCAGAGATTCTCCTTTTTTCTCTGGCGTATCTTCTACCACCCGCCCTTTAAAAAGTCGCGTGGAGGTAGCAAGAACCGTATCCCCCTTTGCGGCTTTTTCTTGGTTGCCCATGCAAAGGTTACACCCCGGTCGTTCAAGGTATAGAATATTTTCATATTCCGTTCGAGCCGAGTTTTTTGGTGATTCATCGTCAAATTCAAAACCTGAATACTTTTGTAGAATAGTCCAATCACCCTCTTCTTTTAATTCATCAATGATATTGTAGGTAGGAGCCGCTAGTACGAGCGGAGCTTTGAACTGAACATCGCCGGTTTTATTTTCCAGATTACGAAGCATTTGAGCAACAATTTTGACATCACCTTTATGGACCATACAAGATCCGACAAAACCCAAATCTACTTTTTTGTCAGCTCCATAATATGAAATGGGTCTGATCGTATCGTGCGTGTAGCGTTTAGAAATATCGATGTTATTCACATCTGGGTCGGCAATCATCGGCTCATTGATCTCATCTAAGTCNACAATTACGTTCGCATAATATTTTGCATTCTCATCGGGTTTGAGCGCTGGTTTTATTCCCGTCTTTATTTCGGAGATCCTCTTGTCTGCAATNTTTATAAGCCCCTTCAGCATCCCTTTTTCATTTTCCATACCTTTGTCAATCATGACTTGGATACGGTGTTTGGCAATCTCTAGAGATTCTATGAGTGTTTTATCTTCAGAAATACAAATGGAGGCCTTCGCCTTCATCTCCGCGGTCCAATCTGTAAATGTGAAGGCTTGGTCAGCCAACAGGGTTCCAATATGAACTTCAATAATGCGACCTTGAAAGACATTATCGCCAAACTGATCGAGCATTTGAGCTTGGGTTGCGTGCACAACATCTCTGAAGTCCATGTGATCTGCCATTTTCCCTTTGAATGTAACCTTGACTGATTCAGGGATTGGCATGGTTGCTTCGCCAGTTGCAAGAGCAAGTGCGACAGTCCCGGAGTCTGCACCAAATGCAACGCCCTTAGACATCCTTGTATGTGAGTCCCCGCCTATAATGATGGCCCAATCATCGACAGTTATGTCATTAAGTACCTTGTGAATAACATCCGTCATTGAATGATATATTCCTTTAGGATCTCTAGCTGTTATCAGGCCAAATTTATGCATGAATTGCATAAGCTTGGGGGTATTTTGTTGAGCTTTCAAATCCCAAACGGAAGCTGTATGGCAGCCAGACTGATAAGCTCCATCAACTGACGGTGAAATGACTGTGGCAGCCATTGNCTCCAANTCCTGAACAGTCATTAGACCTGTAGTATCTTGAGACCCTACAATATTGACTTTCACTCTCACATCCGAACCTGCGTGTAGGACAGTACCCTCTTTTATACCCCGAGCATTTGCATTAAAGATTTTTTCAACAGCAGTTAATCCCTGTTCCGCGTGAGAGATTTCCTTGGATGGTGCAAATGCAGAAGTCGGTTCCAGTCCAAGTGTTTCGTTCGCAAAGCTNTGTAATTTTTTTCCAAAGACAATCCCNTAGGCGCCTCCTGCCTTAATAAATTCTAATTTTTGGGGTGTGAAAGAGTCAGATGCNTCAACGAGTTCTTCCTTTCCACTCTCATCGTACATTTTTTTATCTTCAGTATTTATTTTAAAAACGGTNCCTGTATCTACGGAGAATTTCTGCTCTAATATTGGATTTCCATCGTTATTGAGTATNGGATTACCGTCNGAATCCAATTTCTTTACCCAGTTCTTCAAATCAATNCCAATACCACCAGTAACTCCTAGAGCAGTTTGGAAAATCGGTGAAATACCATTAGTACCTGCTACGATTGGTGCTATGTTGACGAATGGTATGTATGGGCTTGCCTGCTTTCCCGTCCACAATGCGACATTGTTTACACCTGACATTCTGGAGGACCCAACTCCCATCGTTCCCTTCTCAGCAATTAACATGACTTGCTTATCAGGATGTTGTGCTTGTAGTGCTCGTATTTCTTCTTGTGCCTTCTCAGAAATCATGCATTTGCCATGCAATTCCCTGTCTGATCGGGAATGCGCCTGGTTGCCTGGCGATAATAAATCAGTTGATATATCGCCCTCAGCTGCAACATAAGTGACAATCGGTATTTCATTCTCGACATCAGGTAAGTTTGTGAAGAACTCGGCCCTTGAATAACTTTCTAAAATATCTTTGGATACCAAATTTCCTGCTTCGTAACTTTCTTTAAGGCGCACTAAGTCTGCCTCATATAAAAAGACCTGGGTCTTCAAGACCTCTGCCGCCTTACTAGCAATTGGCGCGTCTTCGGCAAGTGCTAAATCTAAAAGCACTTCGACTGACGGTCCGCCTTTCATATGCGACAGTAATTCAAAGGCAAGGTCAACAGAGATTTCCGCAACCTCAGATTCTCCGACAATTATTTTCTTTAAAAATTTTGCTTTTTCACCAGCAGCACTTGTTGTTCCTGGAATCGTGTTATAGATAAAAAATTCCAAGCTGTCCGAGCGGTGAACGTTCCCCTGGTCCTCTATCTGGTTTACCAACTCTCTGATAAGAGCCGAATCTTCTATTGGCTTGGGTTTCAAACCTTGTTGCCTTCTGGTTTCAATTTCCTCTAGGTAATTGCTATACAAACTCATTTTATTCTCAAAAAAATATATGTTGTTCCCGANNCANATTATAACCCATAANTTGGGCTAAAATCGAGAGATAAGTNGGANAAAATTGCTTAGATATGTGTTTGTTAGAANACTTTAGCAATGAAGAAATCACAATATGCTTTCCGAATTAAAATTGNATTCCACTCGATTTANCATTGAATGGTATACGCAAATAAGGATGCTTTGCATTGGTTTTGACAACAATCGTTGTTAATGCAATGAATAATCATCCCCTTACAAATTTTACGACGAAATTGCGAGGAAACCTGCGAAATGGAAAAAATTGTTTTTCTCTACAAAAAGGCGAATGTGCCAGATGAAATAATTCAAGCAGCGAAGCTAAAAACGCCAGCTGGCTTCGAGTTAATATTGTGCGAGGAACAAATGCCTTCAAAAAAGCGACGAGGGATCGTTGCTCAGGCAGACTATCTCATGCTCTATACAGTAGGCTTCGATGACGTAGACGTCGCAAAAAAAGCAAAGCTGATGCAGATATTGAGTGCCGGTTACGATCGGCTTGACGTTAATAGTTTAAAATCTGCTGGGATCCCACTGGCAACAAATGGAGGTGCTAATGCACCAACCGTTGCCGAGCATACTATTTTGTTGATACTAGCCTTGTACCGGAAACTACCTTTACACCACGTATCATTGAAAAATGGCCGATGGCTTGGTCACCAAGAGGTTCTATCTCTACATGAGATACGTGGCAAAAGAGTTGGCATTATAGGTTTCGGAAAGATTGGCCAGGAGGTAGCTCGGATGGCAAGGGGCTTTCTGGCTAACGTAGTTTACTTTGACCCAGTGCCGGCGGACGCCAGAGTAGAAAAAGAACTTTGCGCGACACAGATTGGTTTTGATCAACTTATAAGTACCTCAGATATCATTACAATACATATTCCATTAACACAGGTTTCTNGGGGGCTAATCGACGCNAAAGTTCTACGAGCGATGAAGCAGTCAGCAATTTTAATTAATACGGCACGGGGCGGTGCGATTGTAGAGGCAGACCTCGTCGCGGCACTATCACAANAGGTGATTGCTGGAGCNGGTTTAGACGTTTTTGAAGCTGAACCCCTAGATAATAGCCCATTATTAGAAATGGAAAATGTCNTTATAACTCCTCACACAGCGGGCTCTACGATAGATACTTGGTGGCGNCGGCTCGATTTTGCATTTGACAATATCACCCGCGTTTCGAGGGGCGAGAAGCCGCTTTTCGTAGTAGATGAGTGAATTTANGCAATATTGTAAACTTAGGTGGCTTTTTTTACTACCGNCAGCTNGGTTTTCTTGACATTATGTGCGCCTGACCGTAGGAAACGGCGGCACTTTTATTTTTTTGGTGGAAGGATTATTGAGATGGGGTTGGATTTTGAATCAAAGGTATTNGAAACAAGAAAAATTACTCTGGGTGATACGGAAGAAAGAATCGTAGCAGGAGGGAGAGATCTTTTNCCACTATTGCCGAAAGCATTTGAAGGGATAAATCAAATAGGAGTAATAGGTTGGTCCTCCCAGGGGCCCGCCCAAGCTCAAAATTTACGGGAGTCTTTAGAGGGGTCTGATATTAAAGTCGTAATTGGCTTGCGCGAGGGATCCAGTTCTATGAAAGAAGCTGAAGCCGTTGGCTTTACAAAAGCTGACGGAACTTTAGGCGAGATGTATGAAGTTTGCGGTCAGAGTGATATGGTTCTCCTCCTTATCTCGGACGCCGCTCTGGCTCAAAANTACAAATCAATTTTTACAGCAATGAANCCGGGTTCTACAATTGGATTGTCCCACGGCTTCCTTCTCTCTCATCTGCAAAGCGTCGGGGAGGAGTTTCCAAAGNATATGAACGTTATTGCAGTTTGTCCCAAAGGTATGGGGCCTTCTGTTCGAAGGCTTTATGAACAAGGCCGGGAAGTAAACGGCGCTGGGATTAACAGCTCTTTTGCCGTTCATCAGGATNTTAATGGCAGAGCTACAGATTACGCATTGGCNTGGGCCATTGGTTTAGGCTCTCCGTTCACCTTTCAGACTACNCTTGAGTCTGAGTATAGATCAGANATATTCGGTGAGAGAGGTATCCTTCTTGGTGCGGTTCACGGNATTGCCGAAAGTCTTTACGCCAGATTCACNGGTCAGGGNATGCAAAAAGACGAAGCATATATAAACACCTCAGAGTCCATCACCGGCCCTATAAGTAAAACAATCTCACGGTCTGGTTTAATGGCAGTTTATGAGGAACTTTCAGATAGTGAGAAAGCATCTTTTCGAAAAGCTTATTGTGCATCGTATCATCCNGCCCGAGAGATTTTGGANGAGATTTATGATGACGTTGCATCNGGAAACGAAGTCCGCAGCGTAATCCAGGCGTCGGACAGATTTGATCGATACCCAATGGGTAATATCGACACTACAGATATGTGGCAAGTTGGTGAAAAAGTTCGGGAGGATGAGGAACGCAATTACGCCCCAATCAATGCGGAAACAGCGGGGGTTTACATGGCTACTATGATGGCGCAGGTGGACTTGCTCCGTGACAGAGGCCATCCGTATTCTGAAATAGCAAATGAATCTATTATAGANGCAGTAGACTCATTGAACCCTTACATGGATTTTAAGGGTGTTTCCTACATGGTGGATAATTGTTCGACTACGGCTAGGCTAGGCGCAAGAAAATGGGCCTCACGTTTTGATTATATCCTNAAACAACAGGCCTACGCNAAGCTTGACAGCGGAGAACANATTGACGAGAAGNTATTCGATGAATTNGCTAATAGTGATATTCACCANGTTCTAAAAGTCTGCGCNGATCTGCGGCCGTCGGTAGATATTTCAGTCGTTAAAACTCACAGGGGNTGANNGTTAGATAGCCACTTTTTTTGTGAAAAGTGGCTATAATCCTTTATTGNGGGGCGCGTTTAAAATCTTCTGACAGGTTGTTATCGAGATAGGAATCAACTACCTCCATCATTTCATCCAGTTTGCCTGTAAAGAAATGATCTGCACCGGGTAAAAGCGTATAATCTATTTGGATACCCCGCTGTGCAGATAGCTTTTCAACTAGTTTCGCGACTGACTCGGGAGGAATTGTCTCGTCGTCTTCACCTTGAAGCATAAGGCCGGATGAAGGGCACGGTGCTAAAAAGCTGAAGTCATATTCACTAGCAGGCGGAGCAACGGANAGAAAACCTACTATCTCGGGGCGCCTCATCAATAGTTGCATACTAATCCACGCACCAAAAGAAAAACCGCAAACCCAGCAGAACGGAGCATTTGGGTTGTGAAGTTGCAGCCAGTCCAAGCAGGAGGCGGCATCACTAAGCTCGCCCTCTCCTGAATCATATTTTCCTTGAGATCGCCCAACACCACGAAAATTGAATCTAAGCGTTGAAAAACCTCTTGAAACGAAGCTTTGGTATATTGTGTAAACAACTTTATTGTTCATCGTCCCACCNCTTTGTGGGTGGGGGTGTAATACTAAGGCCATNGGAGCGTTTTCCGCTGTTCCGTGCATATAACGACCTTGTAATCGGCCTTCAGGTCCATTAATTAACACTTCGGGCATGCCGTTCGAGCCTTTCAATAGCTAAAAATTCAAATTTGTGGTTGGTTTTAGCTTTATTAGCAGATCGAATGCATAAAGTAACTTAAATTGTACAAATTGATTGGTATTCTCAAACGTGCCTGCTTAAAAGTACATATTAAAANCGTCTGGNAATTGTTGAAANCGCCGNCTGTTGTGTTAGNTATTNGCGGCGAGTTGAAGTTCTCTTAAAGGCCAAAGAANTATGAANTTTTTAGAGAAAAATAAAAAAATAGTTTACGCTGACTATAACGCTACTGCTCCGGTTCGCCCGGAAGCCAAGGGTGCAATGATCGACGTTCTTGGAACTCCCGGAAATCCATCTTCAGTTCACTCAATGGGTAGGCAGGCCAAAAACGTCATAGAAAGAGCTCGTTCTCAAATTTCTGATTTTGTAGGTGCGAGACAAGAAAATATTATCTTTACGAGTGGTGGAACAGAAGCAGACATTCTAGCACTCAAAGGAAGCAGTTGCTTACGTATACTGATCTCCAGTATTGAGCATGATGCGGTATTGGAAGCAGTGCCAGAGGCTAGTCGAATTATGGTGTCTGAGAGTGGCCTATTGGACCTAGAACACCTTCAGGTACTCTTAAAAGAGGCGCCTAAACCTACTTTGATTTCGGTAATGTGGGCAAATAATGAAACAGGNGTCATACAACCGATTGAGGCTGTNACCAATCTTGCATCAGATTTTGGCGCACTTGTTCATGTTGACGCCGTTCAAGCACTAGGAAAGTTACCGATAAATTTCNTNAACTCTGGAATAGATATGATGTCAATTTCAGCTCATAAAATCGGTGGTCCAACNGGNGTAGGCGCNNTAATTATTAGAGATAATCTAAATTTGAAGCCNATTATAGTTGGAGGTGGACAGGAGANAGGTAGACGCTCTGGTACCGAGAATCTTTCGGGCATAGCCGGCTTTGGCGCAGCTGCGGAAGCATGTAGNAAGCAGAAGNATGCAAATAAAANAATTGTCTATTTGCGCGACTATTTTGAGAGAACAATTTTAACGAAAGCCCCAAGTGCAAAAATTATCGCCCAAAAGGAAAAAAGATTATGCAATACTAGTGCGGTTTTTATGCCTGGCTTAAATGCGGAAACACAGGTTATGGCTTTCGATTTGGCGGGTATCGCTGTTAGTGCGGGCGCTGCGTGTTCGTCAGGCAAGGTCAGACAAAGTCACGTCCTCAAAGCAATGAATTTACCGGATGAACTGATAAATAATACGATCCGTATTAGCTTTGGTTGGCAAAATAGCGAAGAAGACGTNAATAGGATCGTCGAAGCTTGGTTGAAAATTTATCAAGATTCGAACTAAACAAAGTCTTTTAAAAAGGGTGTTCAATGCCGCATATAGTATTTATTGAAGAAAACGGGATGGAGAAAACGGCTCCAGCCGAGCTCGGNCAGACGATCCTTGAAGTGGCGCGTGCTAACGNCGTTAATATGGAAGGTGCCTGCGGCGGGAATATGGCCTGTGCTACTTGTCACTTAGTTGTTATGAGTAAATGGTATGATATCCTGCCAAAGCCATCTGATGATGAAAGTGACATGCTGGAGCTCGCATCTGGATTAACGCGGACGTCACGCCTTGGGTGCCAGATAAAAGTTACTGAAGAGTTGGATGGTTTAATCCTTTCGTTACCGTAAAGGTTTGCAAGTTGAAACGAATTAATAATATAAATCGGCCACGTTGAAAGTATTGTCAAAAATCTCAACATCAAATGTGAAAAATTTTTATGATTGAAGAAAAATTAGATTTGGATCTTCCCGGCGCAAATTGGGAAAACAGGGTTGTAGTCGCAATGTCGGGGGGNGTGGACTCTTCTGTCACCGCGGCTCTCGTGGCAGANGCGGGGTATGAAGTCGTAGGNATTACGCTGCAACTNTATGACCACGGNTCNGCGANCCAACGGAAAGGGGCATGCTGTGCAGGTGCAGATATTCANGACGCGCGATTGGTAGCAGAAAAGATTGGCATCCCCCATTACG
The DNA here is from genome assembly GCA_002730675.1 of Rhodospirillaceae bacterium. Taxonomy (GTDB): domain Bacteria; phylum Pseudomonadota; class Alphaproteobacteria; order Thalassobaculales; family Thalassobaculaceae. The sequence goes on from PCAV01000009.1 coordinate 24,754, forward strand.
TTNTNGATTATGAAAGTAAGTTCAGAGAGGCTGTCATGGAAGAATTTGCTGATAGCTATGCTCGTGGTGAGACACCTATACCGTGTGTACGCTGCAATCAAACGGTNAAGTTTCGAGATCTTCTCCAAACAGCTAAACAATTAGGTGCAAAAGCACTTTGCACGGGACATTATGTTCAACGCGCTATGGGCAAATGTGGTATCGAATTACGTAAAGGTATTGATGAGAAAAAAGACCAGAGTTACTTTCTNTTTGCTACAACGTCGGATCAGTTGGAATATCTTCGGTTTCCGCTCGGCGGGCTCACGAAAGANGAGACAAGGCGGCATGCAANTAGGATTGGACTTAATGTTGCNGATAAACCGGATAGTCAGGACATATGCTTTGTTCCNAATGGGAAATATGCAGATGTCGTTAGCCGTTTAAGGCCGGATGCTATTGACCCAGGCGAAATAGTGGATATGGACGGCTCCGTTATTGGTAAACACGAAGGAATTGTAAATTTTACTGTAGGACAAAGAAAAGGTTTAGGTATAGGTGGGCGCNCCAGCGTGGCAGAGCGAGGCGCAACCGATCCATTATATGTTGTTGCCGTTAATCCAGCGGAGAGAAGAGTGGTCGTAGGTCCGCGCTCTGCCCTAGGGCGAAATCTNTTAAAANTNTCAGAAATNAATTGGCTTGGCGATAACCCTATTTCNAGNAGTGGTGAGAAGATAATGATTAAATTACGATCAACACAGNAACCAATTTNAGGCACTCTTTTTTCTGACAAAANAGATAATGGTAAAATCNTCCTAGATGAACTGGAATTCGGAGTTGCCACTGGACAAGCGGCTGTGTTNTACTCACGTGATGACAGTGCAAGAGTTCTTGGCGGGGGATGGATGATTGAAACCTCGGTATACGAGGCGATTAGCTAACTGATATTTAATGAATAGCTAAATTAATTAATAAGCCGTTAGTTGACAGTTGGCTTTAGCTTGAATATATCCAACCATCGATATCTTTTGGCGGAGTAGCTCAGGTGGTTAGAGCAGTGGAATCATAATCCACGTGTCGGGGGTTCAAGTCCCTCCTCCGCTACCAACGCTTGAAATCCTAGATNGTTGAAGTTGACGGCCANCAATGCTGTGGGTAAGAGCAATGNCTTGCAATTTAAACATCTTGCGATAGCTCTCTAGAGGATTGAATNTCTCGTAAATAAAAAGACCATCAGAATTTACCGCTCAATGAAGGGCCGTAGNAGGTAAAGAATGATTAGANGGTATGCTTTTTCAGATCTAGATGGTGCCAAGCGCAGGTGGCTCAATGCAAAACATCATTTTAGCTTCGCTGATTACTACCATCCAGAAAGGTTGTGTCACAGTGAATTAATGGTGGTGAATGATGATCGGATCGCACCGTATACTGGTTTTGATACTCATCCTCATCGCGATATGGAAATAATAACTTACGTTCGTGAAGGGGCCATTTCGCATCAGGACGACAAAGGTAATAAAGGTCGGACCGCGGCTGGAAGTATTCAGGTTATGAGTGCTGGCACTGGGATTCATCATTTAGAGTATAATCTTGAGGATGAAGAAACAAGCCTTTATCAAATTTGGATAAAACCTGCACGTAATGGCGTGACCCCACGATGGGAAATAGCAGAGTTTCCAAAAAGTCCCGCCTTAAACAAATTACAGCTTGTGGTTTCAGGTAATGGCGGTGCTCCACTGCAAATGCAACAGAATGCTCGTATTTTCGTAGGCCATCTCAATAAGGATACAAAAATTGAACATCTTATTGAGGTTAAAGCTTATCTTCTGATTTCGAAGGGAAATATTGTTGTGAATGACTTGGCTGCTAATAAAGGTGATGGTGTTGCGATAAGTCATGAAATCGCGGTGAACATTACAGCAATGTCAGATGCTGAAGTGTTAGTTATCGAGGTGCCCGGGCTTCAAGACGCGAGATAATACCTTATAATAACCTAGCGGCATGTCTTTGATTTTGTTTACCTTCTAAGCTAATCAGGTTCATTTTGTTAAAGTATAAAATCGGGTTCTCGCGATTAGCTCGACTTAAACTTTTTTGAGGAAAATTTAATGGCCTAGATTGATCGCAAAAAAATTTTGTTGGTTCATGGCGGCTGTGATCGGAATCGAGGTACTATAAAAGTGAGAAGTTGAGACGTTGATAGCAGGACAAAGTATGTTGTTTATTACCTTAGGGCCCTCGGGAACGAATCATGAATTTGTAACTCAGAATTACTTGAGTTTTAGGAAGTTAAAAGATGTGGA
>PCAV01000010.1 GCA_002730675.1 Rhodospirillaceae bacterium
GGATGCGCCAAGAGCCTTCCCCTTTATATCCCAGCATGCCCAGTCAATGGCAGCTATTCCAAAAATTGTAACACCTTTATGACCTAGGAAATTTATTTCGTCCCACATTTCGTCGAAGCGCGCCGCAACATCAAGGGGATTTTTATGCCTCACCACTGGCTCTAATGATCTCACCATCTCCATTAGCACTGGCAATTTGTGCTTCCCAATTACCCATAAATAGCTTTCGCCTGTTATCCCTTCATCCGTATCTATCCAGACCAGTAAAGCGGCCACACTTGTTATACGGTGTATTGATGTGCCAAGCGGTTTATCAAAGGGGATTTCTATAGGCTGTGTGCGAATTTGAGATATTTTCATTCAGCTTTTTCTTTCAAACTTTTTTCTAAAAGTCTTCCCGTTTAAATTTTAAACGGTGGGAGTGCCCTTAATAGAAGAGATCCAAAACCTATCATTTGGGGGCTCGTCTGGCGATAGGTACTAATAGCTGAGAGGATATTCTTTTTTTGGGAGCTGTCTACTGGTGGAATTTGATTGGAGGTATCAACACCTTCCAAAATCTCCTCCGAAGCGTCAAAAATTTTATCGGCTATTATTTCGCATCGCCTAATAATTATTTCATCGCACAATTTTGGCCCTAATTGCTCTGCCACATAGCCTAAAAACGTTGGCCAGCGGGCCAAAATAAGATAAATTCCTGGAACAAATTTTTCGCCTGCCAGTACTGTCTCAAAGCAATTTAACAAATTTTTTTGTTCGTATGAAAGTTCTGCCCACGACAACATGGATGGCATTTCCAGTAAAGGCTCAGGAAGAGTAAAAGGCTGCGCAATTTCTTCACTTTTTTGAACTAATTTTTTCTGGGTCATTAGTTTCTGAAGACAGCCAGAGACAACAAGATTAATGGGACTTACCCGGACAAACGTTTCGCAAACATTCTTAATAACCGTTACCTGTTCATAATTTATTCCAAGGTTAATCAGATCTCGTTGAGTTAAACCTTTGATTGGCTCTAATTTTGAGACATCAACCTGGCTCCAACCAGTTACCTGAATACGGCCACTTTTCAAATGAGGTCCCAATAATTTCCACATCCATTCCAGTAAGCCGGGATAAGTTGCTAGATGCCGAAAGAGTGACGAAACATAGGGTGCTCTATAACAGTCTCTTATCTCATTATAAATCAACGCCACGGATCCAACCGCATCACCTTCTAGGATTTCCCGCATTCGTGGCACTTGAAAGCTCCTTCAATAATGTTTATCCATTGGCAATTCAGCAAATCTGTTCTTAAACTATCAAAATCTCTATAGCGAGCGAAAGGTATTTCCTATGCCAAAAAGGCAGTTTCAACTTATGGGAATAGATCATGTCGTTCTTCGAGTTCGACGCCTCAATCCAATGCTTGAATTCTACCAAGGTGTGCTTGGCTGCAAGCTCGTCCGCAGCAATGAAAAACTTGGCCTTTATCATTTATCTGCAGGCGCTTCCATGATCGACTTAATACCCGTTGACATGGAATTAGGACGAAAGGGCGGAACGCCACCAGGTTTGGAAGGTCATAATGTTGACCACATTGCTTTGAAGATTCACCCGTTTGATGCGGACGGAATTAGGGACTATTTGTTCTCGAAAGGTCTTGAGGTAAGTGATATCGCGCCACGATTTGGTGCAGAAGGTAGTGGCCCCTCGGTTTACATTGAAGATCCTGAAGGTAATTCAATAGAACTAAAGGGCGTTGACAGGCCCTAACGTGTAGCGGCCTAAATCCCTGCTATTCCGCAGCAGTTCTACTCAATTCAGGATGATTAAACCGCTCCAAAAGCTGTCTTTCTTTTGATTTAACCATTTTTATAGCTTTTTCTTTTACGTGACCGTAACCCCTGATCTGCTCAGGCAGTGATAAAAGTTCAACTGCTGTATGATGGTTTTCATTGTTTAGATTGCTTAAAACTATATCAACAAGACCGAAATATTGCTCTATCAGCTTTCTTTCCGTTTTCCTTTCCTCAGTCTTCCCTAAGATATCGAAAGTGGTCCCCCTTAATACTTTCAATTTAGCCAATAATCTGAACGCATTCATCATCCATGGCCCAAAAGTCCTCTTTTTCAACTGACCCGTTATAGGATCTTTTTTCGATATTAATGGGGGAGCCAAATTAAATTCTATTCTATAATCGCCTTCAAACTGCTGATTAATTTTTTTTATAAATGAGCCGTCAGAGAAAAGCCGGGCTACCTCATACTCATCTTTATAAGCCATAAGCTTGAAGGCGTTTTTTGCAACTGCAAGGTCTAGCCCGTTAGCGGTGGGCGTTTTTTTTCTTTCCACTTCTTGAACCCGTTTCAGTAAGGCGGCATATCGTTCTGCATAGGCCCTGTCTTGATATTCTGTTAAAAATTTCGATCTCTTCTCTATAAGGGCTTCGAGTGNAACCTCTTNATAAGGTCGAGTTGGCTCTTCNTTTGGCTTGATTAACTTCTCTACCGCTGCCAGGTCGTGAGCCGCTCTGCGCCCCCAAAGNAAAGCCTGTTTGTTAAATTCAATCGCCACGCCATTTATCTCAATAGCCTCTTCCACCGAACTGGTTGATAGAGGAATGTGCCCTTTCTGAATTGCGTAGCCAAGCATGAATAAGTTACTCGCAATGCTGTCACCTAGAAGTTGAGTTGCAATTTGCGTGGCGTTTATGAAATGGGCTGAGTTTTCCCCTGTCGTCCTTTTGATAGTTTCCTTAAATACTTCGCCAGGGAATGGTAAATCTGGATTTGAGGTAAATGCACCTGTCATTGTCTCTTGAGTATTAACGATTGCTGTTGTCTCTTCGCGAGAAACCTTTGCTAACCCTTGCTCGCTTGCTGCTGTCACCATATCGCAGGCCAACATCAAATTTGCGCTGCGATCGGCTATTCTAACGGCATGGAGGTCCTCAGGTCGCTCTGATATGCGGATGTGACTAATCACGGCGCCACCTTTTTGTGCCAGCCCGGTCATATCAAGCACCGATACACCTTTCTTCTCTATGTGGGCAGCCATCCCAATCAACGCACCAATCGTCACCACTCCTGTGCCACCTATTCCAGTAACTAATACTCCATAGGGTTTATCCAGTCTTGGTTGCTCAGGTTCTGGCAATAATTCAAATAGGTTTGGAGGGAGGTTTTCAGCCGATTTATTTTTTTTGACATTACCGCCAATAACGTTAACAAAACTCGGGCAAAAGCCCTTGACGCATGAATAATCTTTGTTGCATGCTGATTGATCTATAAACCTTTTTCGCCCAAATTCCGTTTCAAGCGGCGAAACTGAAACGCAGTTTGATGCCACCCCACAATCGCCACAACCTTCGCATACCATATCGTTTATAAATATCCGCTTTGGGGGATCTATCATTGTACCACGCTTTCGGCGGCGGCGCTTTTCTGCGGCACATGTCTGATCGAAAATTAAAACCGATAAGCCATCAACTTCGCGCAATTCTCTCTGCACAAGGTCAAGATCATCCCTATGGTGTATACTGGACGTAGAAGGCCATTTTGTGCCACGAGGGTATTTGTCGGGCTCATCCGTGACTATTCTTACTTCCCTTGCCCCTTCGGCGGCGACCTGTGCAGCAATCTGGGGCACTGTAAAGCCACCATCCGCCGGCTGGCCGCCCGTCATAGCTACGGCATCGTTGTACAAGATTTTATACGTTATATTTACGCCTGATGCAGCAGCAGCCCTAATTGCTAACGCTCCAGAGTGCGTGTATGTTCCATCGCCAATATTAGCAAAAATATGCTCTGTCTGAGTAAATGGCGCCTGACCTATCCATGGAGTGCCTTCGGCTCCCATATGTGTAAAGGTCGACGTATTTCTGTCCATCCACACTGTCATAAAATGGCATCCAATGCCGGCCGTCGCACGGCTTCCATCGGGAACCTTTGTCGATGTGTTATGCGGACATCCTGAACAGAAGAAAGGCGTTCGCGCAAAGTCTGTTTCAGATTTGATAAGTCCATTCTGCTTATCCTGCATAAATTTTAACTTTTCTCGAATGGATGCGTCTTCGCTAAATTGTAAAATCCGCGATGCTATTACTTTTGCAATCAGTGATGGATTTAATTCACCGGCAGCAGGCTGTAAGAATTGACCTTTTTCATCATATTTTCCCACTACGTGTGGGCGATTTTTCGGAGCATGATTGTAAAGATACTCCTTCAGCTGCCCTTCAATGATTGGACGTTTCTCTTCGACAACCAGAATTTCTTTGAGGCCTTGCGAGAACTCGTCAATGCCCTCCGGTTCCAGAGGCCAAGGCATCCCCACTTTGTATAAACGCAACCCTATTTTATCAGCTTTTGCTTCATTTATTCCCAAATCCTCTAGGGCTTGCCTTACATCTAAGTACGATTTACCAGTCGTGATAACGCCTAATTTTGGATTTTGTGTGTTTATAATCGTTTTATCGATCTTGTTTTGTCTAGCAAATGCTCGTGCTGCATTAAGTTTGTATTGATGTAACCGATGCTCTTGTTCTATCCAATCATCTGGCCATCTAATGCTAAGTCCACCTTCAGGCATGTCAAACTTTGGAAGTGAAATCTTTACTCGATCGGGAGAAACGTCGATTGAAGCTGAACTATCCATATTTTCGGCTGTCGTTTTAAACGCTATCCAACAACCTGAAAAACGAGACATAGCAAGCCCTAGAATACCATAATCAACGATGTCCTGTACGCCTGCTGGATTGAGTACAGGAATGCTAGCATCCATGAATGCGTATTCACTTTGGTGGGGAACCGTTGATGATTTCGCTGCATGGTCATCGCCCGCTATGAGCAGAACGCCCCCGTGCTTTGCCGGGCCTGACATATTACCATGCTTAAACACATCACCACATCTGTCAACACCTGGCCCCTTACCATACCAAATGGCAAAGACACCGTCATACTTCCCACCTTCATGCAAATTAGTCTGCTGACTTCCCCATACAGCGGACGCTGCCAGGTCTTCATTTAGCCCAGGTTGAAAGCGTATATGATTCTGTTCTAGAAATTTCTTAGCCCGCCACAGTTGTTGATCAAACCCGCCGACCGGTGACCCGCGGTATCCCGATATAAAACCAGCCGTATTCAACCCCTCTAATACGTCGCGCTGCCGCTGAACCATAGGTATCCTGGCAAGAGCCTGGACACCGGTCACAAAAATTCTTCCACTCTCTATAGAATATTTATCGTCAAGCGAGACGGTAGAATTAGTCACATTACTTCCTTTTTGGCCTAACTAACTAAAAGAATGCAAATCCCCTTCCTTTTAAAGTAGGCGCGAATTCAGTTTTAATCAAGTAACGAAAGCTAGTAATAATAGGACATCACAGCTAGATTGGGGATGGCTGAAAACCAACTCATATATTAGTGCTACTTGGGTTTCTTCTTTGGAGAAAAATCCAAACTAAGTACTGATTGCCTTAAGTGGAGTTATTGTATGTCGACACTCGTTACCGGCGTAGCAGGTTTCATCGGAATGCATACCGCAAAGTCTTTACTAAGCAAAGGACATCATGTTGTCGGTATCGATAACCTAAACCATTATTATGATCCGCGTTTGAAAGAGGCTCGACTGACACAACTTGAACGCTTTGGTGAGTTCCGTTTCTTAAAAACTGATTTTGCAACCCAATCATTTGTTCAAGAATTTACCGAGATGTACCCGCAGATAAATCAAGTCATACATCTGGGTGCGCAAGCGGGAGTTCGAAATTCTATAGACAGGCCGCAAGACTACATGAAATCTAATCTTGCTGGCCAATTGAATATTCTTGAATGCTGTCGGAACTTGATTGAAAAAAATAGCGATTTCAAAAAGCTAATTTATGCTAGTTCCTCCTCAGTCTATGGAGCGAATGCCAAGATCCCATTTTCGACAAATGACACGAGTGATCATCCAGTCTCTTTTTATGGAGCAACAAAAAAAGCGTGCGAAGTGATGACGCACTCCTACGCCAGCCTCTACAAAATACCTTCAATCGGCCTCCGCTTTTTTACTGTATATGGACCTTGGGGTCGACCCGACATGTCACCTTACTTGTTCACAAAAAGTATATTAGACGGTGAAGAAATAAACGTATTTAACAATGGAAATATGAGAAGAGACTTCACTTATATAGATGATATAGTTGACGGTGTTATTGCAGCTCTGGATAAAAATTTAGATGATTGCGCTAATATCGCGCCGCATAAGATATTTAACCTAGGCAACAACAAGCCGATAAAGTTAATGGATTATATTCGAATCATAGAGAAAGCGTGTTCTAAAAAAGCCAATTTAAAACTATTGCCTATGCAACCCGGTGACGTGCTTGAAACTTTCGCAGATATAAAACACAGCACGGAGGAGCTCGGTTTTTCCCCAAAGATCAACTTGGATGAAGGGATACCTCGCTTCGTTGAATGGTTTCGGGAATATCATAAATGACCGAATTTTAGCACTGGTGAGAGGTTTCAATTTTCCTAGTTCAAAGCAATTTCTATTGATTGCTTAAGCTGAATAGCACTGAAACTATTCAGTTTCCTTTGAACTTGATGACAGAGATAATCTGTATTGTTAAGAGCGTCTATAGAGACGCTCCAACTTTTCGTTGTAATTTTCCAAAATTTTATGCCGTTTGATTTTAAGTGTTGGAGTCATGAGGCCATTCTCTGTTGTAAAAGGTTCCTTAGCAACAATAACATGTCGTACTTTTTCTATCTGAGACAACCGGGAATTAATTCGAGTCATGACACTTTGAATAGCGATGTTGAACTCGACACTTTCGGATAACTCGCCTAACGTTAACATTTCTTTGTTATATTCACACCATTCTTTTACGAATTCCTCCGATGGGACTACAACCCCTACCAAATATGGTTTCTTGTCTCCATATACCATAGCTTGCGAAAATTCAGGTTCAAGAGTGATCGCTCCTTCAACCCGTGCCGGGGCAATGTTATCACCGCCAGATATAACAATTATGTCTTTTTTTCTATCCGTTATACGAAGAGAACCGTCTTCCTCCAAAATACCTACATCGCCAGTATGTAGCCATCCGTTCTTTATCGCAGCTTTTGTTGCTATTGGGTCCTTCCAATAGCCTTTCATTACTAATTCTCCTCGAACTAGTATTTCTCCGTCTTCAGCAATTTTGATTTCAACATCTTTGAGAACAGGTCCAACGGTTTCAATTCGAATATTACCAGGTCTATTGCAACTTATTATGGGGGACGCTTCTGTCTGTCCATAACCTTGTAAGATATTAACCCCCAGCGATAAAAAGAAATTTCCTATATCTGGG
>PCAV01000011.1 GCA_002730675.1 Rhodospirillaceae bacterium
TCTTTATGTTCGTAGGAAGCCCGATTTTCCTGATATATTCAATTGCCCGCCCCGCATCCTGCCCTGACAAGTAGCCCAAATTTTTTGACAATTCAATAGCCATGACCATGCCAATCGACACCGCCTCACCATGAAGCAAATTTCCATCATATCCAGCTTCCGCCTCGAGGGCGTGTCCAAAAGTGTGACCAAAATTCAAAATGGCCCGCAGATCTTGCTCCTTTTCATCTGCTTCAACTATTTCTGACTTTATCCGACAACTGGTAAAAATAGCAAATTGTTGTGCCAGCTTGTCTCCCTCTAAAACCTTTTTTCCATTCAACTCCAACCAATCAAAAAATGAGCAATCTTTTATAAGCCCATATTTCACCACTTCGGCATAACCAGCAAAAAGTTGACGCGACGGCAAAGTTTCGAGCACCTGAGTATCAATTGCAACCAAGCTTGGTTGGTAAAAACTTCCAACAAGGTTTTTCCCCTGCCGGACATTGATACCTGTTTTTCCACCGACCGAACTGTCCACTTGGGAAAGTAGCGTTGTCGGCACTTGAACAACCTGTATGCCTCTCAAAGTCACGGCGCCTGCAAAACCTGCTAAATCACCGATAACTCCACCCCCCAACGCTATCAATAACGAGTTCCTGTCAACTTTGGACTCAAGCAGTTGATCAATTATTTTTTCCAAATTAATAAAACTTTTTGTACTCTCTCCTACTGGAACTTCTAATACTGTTGGTGATATACCTTGCGCTGATAAGGACTCTATCGTTTGTTTTAACCAGTAAACTGAGATGTTGTTATCCGTAACAATGAATGTTTTTGGTTTAACAAATTTCTGGGATATTAGGGTGCCTAAGCTAGCAAGCAAGCCATGCTCGATAATAATATCGTATGAATTTTCTCTGAGATTAATTCTCAGTTTATTATGTTCGTTCACGACTACACCGACTGTTTCGAGGGACAATAATCGGCTAAGCATTCAATCACTTTTGAAACTGTAGTGTCGACCCCATCATTTTCTCCATCTACTATAAGATCTGCAAAATTATATATAGGATAGCGTTCCTTTATTAGTTCTTTCAAAGTTTGCTGCGGATCAACTGTTTGCAAAAGTGGTCTACCGGACCTCTTTTCCAGCCTCTTTGCTAATACTTCGAAACCTACACGCAACCATATTGATGTAGCCGTTTCTTTTATCAAAAGCCTAGTTGCTTGAGACATAAAAGCCCCCCCACCAGTAGCTAAAACACAAGGCTGCCCAGCTAATATTCTTGAAATAACCCTCTCTTCACCTTTTCTGAACTCTACCTCACCGTATTTCTCAAAGAAATCTGTAATTGTACATCCTGCAGCGCGTTCTATTTCCTGATCAGCGTCGATGAACTTTACTCCAATTCGATCTGCTAGAATTTTTCCTACAGTGGTTTTACCCGCTCCCATTATACCTACCAAAACGATTGTCTTTTTTAGAACATGATCAATTTTGTTACTAAATTTGTTTGTTTTCATTCAAAGCACTTTTTCATTTTTAGTAGATTCCAGTCAAACGTATTCACAAACTTTTGCCATACAATAGTCATAATTCCGGGTTCAACTCTTTTATCAGTTTTTTTCCGCTAGCAACAAGATATAGATTTAGAATGAAACATATTACTCTAAATGCTATAGGTGAGAGCTGGTAGGAACCAACTGCTTTATCAATCCTGGATATTTGTTATGAAAGTAGCCCTAATTACCCTGATTGTAGTAATTATAGCGATTGGTAGCGCTATTGCTATGCTCTCAACATGGGACATACCACCACCCTCAAGCTTTGTAGAAAGAGACATATCAAATGAAAAGCCTCTTCGCTAAGAATAGTTTATTTTTATTCATTTGCATGGTCGCCCACATCGCAACAGATGTGGCTGCACAACAGAGCCCTGTCTCTCTTTTACCTAAAGCTAAAAGTACATTCGTCCCCGATAAAAAAATGCCTCAAAAAGAATCAGAAATTAAAAGTTCTACTGATGGTTCTAATTCGGAAGGCACAGTTGTTCAGGCTAGCGGATTGGAAGCGTTAGATCTAGAAACCACCGGGACTTTGGATATCGAAACTGGTGGATTTGATAAAGATATGTGGAATGGAACATCTTATCCAGAAGCGATCTCGTTATTGAAGAATCTGCCCTCTAAAGTATATTCCAGAAGTTTACAAAACCTACAAAAGCGGCTTTTACTTACCCGGGCCCGCACCCCTATCTATGAAAGAGACGAGAATAAGAATATTATTTTAAAGCTTCGACAGCGAAATCTTTTTAAATCGGGAAGGTTAGATTACTTCGCACAAATACAGAAAAATATTCCACGGTCGCATAATGATGAAGAGTTGGCGCAATTCGCGGTTAACGTCTCTTTTTTAAACAACAATCTGGACGAGGCGTGCGAGCTTACAAAGTATTGGTTTGATAAATCTCAAAAAAAGTTTTGGCAGAAAAATCTCATTTTTTGTGATGCTATTAATGGCCTTCGGGATAATGTGGATTTTGGAATTCAGCTTCTCTCTGAAACCGAGAACAGAGAGGATTATACGTTCATTTCATTGATTAATGTTATTATCGGCGACGAAGACATGCCGCCAATTAATCAAATAGCAGAAATTACACCAAGAATTGTTGCAATGCTGAGGTTTGGACAGCAAACCTTGCCTGAGTTTAACTTGGACGGTTTACCACCTTGGCTTCACAGAATCTATATCAATGATCCATCAATCCAACAGAAGGATAGATTGAACCTTGCTCATCACTCTTTTCTATTAGGATTAATAGAGGTAGAAGCTCTAGCAAAACTCTATGAAACGGCTGACTTACCACAAAATGATATTGCAATGGCAGTAACATTGGCACGTGAAGGCGCTACACAGATCCCCGACGCACTTTTGTACCGATTGGTACTATCTCAAGAGACTGATTTTGGAAAAGCTCAAGCAATCCATAAAGCAATAGATTTTGCCCTACAAGACGGTGCAATTTCTGAGATGGCGGAACTTTATAAAAGCGTCCTAGAGCAAATTGCACCTGCCTCCGAATTAGGCTGGTTTGCTTGCAGAGCTGCCATGATAAACATGATTAATCGAGATTTTAAAACAGCACAAATTTGGTCAGAGATAGCTCAAAAAGAAGACAAGCTAAGCGACGAAAGTTCAATCACTTGGTCAAAAGTTTGGCCCGTTCTATGGATATTAAATGAAGATGATTCAGTAAAACTAAATGAACAACAATTAAAAGGTTGGGCACAGAATTTATTGAGTGAAAAGCCTTTGGAAGGAAGAAGTTTTCTAAATCTTACATACCATGTCCTCGAGATTTTTGGAGCTAAAATTCCACATGAAAGATGGACTGAATTAGCTGGAAANGAAGTGCGCGTCGAGCAAGGGTATAGCTTGTTCATCAANAAACNATCGATAGAAAAAGCNTTGNANAAAAAGCTCACTGCAGCGGCTGCAGCGACTTTATTNCNATCCGNTGGCAGTCTAAAAGCATCCGAATTTCAAGACGAAAGCTTGTTATTTATTATTTCAACGCTCAATGATCTGGGTCTTAAACAACAGGCGAAAAGCTTAGCTTTTCAAGTTTTGATCCAAAAAAATCACCAAATGTGGCAAGCCATATGAGGTTCTAAATGTATGAAAAACTACAGAGAAAAAGCCGTCGAACAATTTTTAGAAATGCTGATCGCTGAACGAGGAGCGTCTAATAATACATGCACATCCTACCTCAATGATATTAACAGTTTCGGTAAATTTCTAAGTGATGCTCAGACAAATCTTGAAGACGCAACGACCGAGAATGTAAGAAGTTATCTTCGACATCGTAGCGAAGTTGGAGCAAATAACCTGACGATCTCCAGNAACCTGTCGGCACTGAGGCAGTTTTTTAAATTCTTACAAAGTGAAAATGTTCGGTTAGACAACCCAACTCTTAATGTTGATGGCCCAAAAGTGTCACGACCCCTACCAAAAGTAATATCTGAAGATGATGTAGAGGCTCTTCTCAACGCCGCNCATAAGTCACAAACAGTGGAGGGGATACGACTAACCTGCCTACTTGAAATNGCTTATGCGTCCGGTCTTAGAGTAACCGAGTTAGTNAGTCTTCCAACTGATTCACTGAGTTATACATCAGNNACATTATTAATTTTAGGAAAGGGTGGTAAAGAGCGTTTAGTACCTTTAACATCATCTGCNATGAACGCCATCCTTGCTTATGAGAAGATCAGGGGCAATTTTTTAAAGGGAAATAAAACGTCNAACTTTTTGTTTCCGTCACGTTCAAAGCAAGGATATTTAACACGACGAAGACTTGGTCAACTTCTCAAAGAGCTGGCCATTCAGGCAGGGTTAGATCCAACCAAAATCTCCCCTCACATTTTACGGCACGCTTTTGCGTCGCATCTTTTAAACCGTGGCGCAGACTTAAGAAGTTTGCAAAAAATGCTGGGCCACTCGGATATTTCTACCACGCAAATTTACACACACGTTCAAAAGGAAAGATTGCATGCGGTAGTTTCTTCTTTTCACCCTATGTCTAAAAAGGACTTTTAAGATTTTTTTTAAGGATCTTTTAGCGTATAAAGTAGAATCATCTTGGCAACAAAATCGTCTTCATCCTAGGGTTCATTATAATTGTTTTTAGAATTTGAAAAGCAAATTGCCGAATTAGAAGGTAAGATCGAAGAGTTACGACATTTGTCGGATGGCGGTGATATAAACATAGCCGCCGAGATAACGCGCCTGCAGAAAAAAGCAAACCACCAATTGAAGGCTACCTATAAAAAGCTCTCTCCATGGCAAAAAGTCCAAGTCGCACGACATCCTAACAGACCGCACTTCAAAGATGTACGTAAAAGCTTATTCTCGGACTTTATTTCTTTATCGGGGGATCGTTACTTTGGCGAAGATAAGGCTGTTGTGGCCGGCATTGGGAAATTCAAGGGGCAATCGGTAGTTATAATAGGTACCGAAAAAGGCGACAGCACTGAGGAAAGGATTGAATCAAACTTCGGGATGGCAAGGCCAGAAGGCTATAGGAAAGCGCAACGCCTAATGGATATTGCCAACCGATTCAACCTTCCAGTCCTAACTTTCATTGATACAGCTGGTGCTTACCCGGGCATTGGAGCCGAAGAGCGAGGTCAGGCGGAAGCAATTGCAAGAACAATAGAAAAAAGTTTAACCATCAGCGTGCCTCTGATTGCCGTCATACTTGGCGAAGGAGGGTCGGGTGGTGCAGTAGCGCTAGCAACTGCTAATCAGGTACTAATGCTAGAGCATGCTATTTATTCGGTTATTTCACCGGAAGGATGTGCCTCTATTCTTTGGCGAAGCAGCAACCATGCTGTAGAGGCTGCGAATGCCTTAAGGTTAACAGCACAAGATCTTCATGCCCTGCACATTATCGATAACATCATTGCAGAACCGCTAGGAGCAGCACATCGCGATCATTCTGTAACTATGGATAATCTCGAGAAAGCAATAGAGACCAGCCTGGCCAATTTATGCCGCCAAAGCAGAGATCAACTCTTAGATAATAGAAGGAAAAAGTTTTTGGATATGCATGTCGGGAAGCTAATTTAGAAAGCTCTAAACGNCTTANTGTAATTTCTATCATGGCTTAACGATGGAATTTTATTTCTAGCNTCGTTGACTAAATTCAGATCTAAATCAGNTATGATAAAGCCNACACNTTTATCAGCNTCTGCCAGAACGTTGCCCCACGGATCAATAATTATTGAGTGTCCGAATGTCTTTCGTTTCTGCTCATGTATTCCTGTTTGAGCTGCAGATACTATAAAACAACCATTTTCGATTGCTCTCGCCCGTTGCAAGACATGCCAGTGGGCTTCTCCAGTAACTTCCGTAAACGCGGATGGGATAAAAATTATTCTAGCGCCAGCCTTTGCAAGGTCTCGATAAAGTGCGGGGAATCGAATGTCGTAACAAATCGTCAATCCTACCAAACCCCATGGTGTTCTAGCAAGGCAAGCTGAAGTGCCCGGCTGATAGGTTGTAGACTCCTTGTATGTACTTCCGTCGTTTACTTCCACGTCGAACATGTGGATCTTCGTATATCGCGCAATTATTTGGCCAGCTGGATTAATTAGAAAACTTCTATTAGCAAGCTTGCTGTCAGAAAGTTTGATTGAGATCGATCCAATAAGTAGCCAAATAGATAAGTCCTTAGATAAATTNCGGAATTCTCTCAAAACGCTGTGNTCATTTTCGGCTTGTGCTTTATCTAAGGCTTTTTCTCTATTGGGTTCCAACATACCAACGACCTCGGGCGTCGTTATCAACTCCGCACCATCTGATTTTGCTTCACAAATAAGGGAACTAACTTCTTTAATGTTTATATTGGGATCTGATTTNGAATTTGTTTGAATACATGCAACCCTTAAGTTTGACATTGAATTCACCGTCTTCAGTCGTCAAGACCAAGGATAGGATCCAGTTTTCCCGTTTGATCTAGGGCTACTAACTCATCAGATCCACCAATCCCTTTGCCATCAATAAAGATCTGCGGCACCGTATNTCTGCCATCAGATCGGCTAAGCATTTCACTTTTTAGNTTGGGATTNTCGCTAACNTCAATTTCTTTGTAGTCNACTCCCTTCTGTTCCAACAAGCGCTTTGCTCGGTAACAAAANGGGCACCATATTGAACTGTAAATCTCTACNTTCGCCACTTNATACTCCACCAGAAAAGTCTGCATTATTAAGTACAAATAGCTTTTTACGACAAATGAACAATCTCTTCGATCATTTTAACCAATCTGATAATACTTCCTGATTGTGTTCACCAAATAGCGGCGCTCCTTTCCTTATACTGGCTGGGGTCTTTGAGAGCTTTACCGGTACTCCGATAGTTTTTATTTTTCCAAGTTTAGAATGCTCCGTTTCTACCACCATTTCCCTGTGTAATGTTTGGGGGTCATTAAAAACTTCGACATGGTCCATAACCGGGCCAGCGGGTATTCCNNNAGCTTCAAAAGCTTTACACAATTCCTTAGTTGTCCTTTGAATGAAAAATTTCCCTAATTCTTCNACCAATTGCCTATTATTTTCAACGCGATCCGCCTTAGACGTAAATCTTTCATCGTTGAGAAGATGTTCACAACCTAATATTTTGCATGTACCCCTCCAGAAACTGTCCTGGGCTCCGCCAATCGTCATATAACCATCTGAAGTTGTGAACAATTGGTACGGCGCACTTCCACGGTGGGCTTGACCAAGCCTCTCAGGCACCTGCCCTGTAGCAAATACATTCGCAGCTTCATACACACCTAAAGAAATACCCGCTTCAAACAGGCTAGTATCAACATGCTGACCCGAGCCCGTTTGGTCTCTCGCTACGAGAGCCATCAAAATACCAATAGCACCATTCATACCACCACAAACNTCGGAGACAGGCATTGGAATTCTATAAGGAGGACCCTCTGGAGGACCATTAATGGACATNAGTCCCGACATNCCACAAGCAATTAAGTCAAAGCCACCACGTGGCGAGTAAGGGCCAGTTTGGCCAAAACCTGATATCGAGCAATANATCAACTTTGAGTTGATAGCGGATACTGTCTCATAATCGATGCCTAATCGTTTAGCGGTGCCTGGCTTAAAGTTTTCAATGAGAACATCTGCTACCTCTATCATTTTAAGAACTGTTTTATGATCTTCGGCGTTCTTGAGGTCCATAACCATGGACCTTTTATTTCTATTCCAGAGCATGAACGGTGCACTCTCTCCATCTTGGAAAGGAGGCGTTTTCCGCAATTGATCCCCACCATTCGGGCTCTCAATCTTGACAACATCTGCACCGTGATCAGCCAATATCATTGCACAATACGGCCCAGACAGATGACTGGTTAAATCAAGCACTTTTATATGCGATAATGACGTCATTTTTTTACCTAAATAATTTTCTACTTAGACTTTGGCTTTATTACTTTGATTATACTGGAAGTATCTAATTCTCCAAAACCACTGTCAATTAGTTGTTGAAAAGCTGCAGTAGCTGCAGCTCCCAGCGGCGTGGACGTTTTAGCATCTTGGGCCGCCGCTTGTGACAACCGCAAATCTTTCAACATTAGTTTCGCCATAAAGCCAGGTTTAAAGTTATTGTTAGCCGGCGAAGTACTAGATACGTTGGGCATAGGATTAGACGTTTCAAAAATGTATGACCTACCAGTTGATGTGGAAATAACCTCATACAAAATTTCCGGGGACACACCCAAACGTTCCCCCATTGTCATAGCTTCTGCAGCTGCAAGTGCGTTAATTCCAGCTAACATATTATTACAGATTTTAGTTGCTTGCCCTAGCCCTCCAGAACCGCAATGGACGATGTTTTTCCCCATAGCTTGCAATATAGGCTTGGCCTTTTCGAAACTATCTTTGTCTCCTCCACACATAAAGGTCAGTGTGCCAGCATCTGCGCCAATGACACCACCCGAAACTGGAGCATCTATCATATTAAAGCCAGCTGATTTTGCAGATTCGTGAACGGCTTGAGCTGATCCAACATCTATTGTTGAGGAGTCTATCATCACGGTGCCAGGAGCTGCTGCTGCAAAGATACCATCGTCAAGAAATATCTCTCTGACATTCGAGCCGACCGGCACCATTGTCACTACAAAATCAACTTCACTGGAAGCCTCTTTGACAGATTTTGTTGCCGCTGCTCCCGCTTGCACGGCAAAATTTATGGCTTCTTCTGAAAGGTCATACACCTTAAGAGAGTGGCCGGCCTTAATGAGATTACGCACCATTGGCCCACCCATATTCCCCAAGCCAATAAAACCAACTTTCGCCATAATTTTCTCCTAACTTAAATCTAAAACATCTAAACGCGTTAACCGATTGCAGATCACTGTAATTCTAAAAACTATAAAGACACAGTAAATCTAGATAATTAAGCAAAAATTAATATATCTTCANTNACGATCTATTTTGTTTTAATTCTACNCCNNGGCTTNATTATACGTCNCACNCAGTNATTTTTAATCGAAGCCTCCTAGCAANAAATAGGTCTAGAGTCGCGGGATCCTCTTAAAATTTTGATTTTCTCGCAAAAAACGCGCTGGAACGGTTAACTGACAAGCTAATAAGTTTAGGCAGAAGCTTCGGGCTTGTTTTAGACTTAGGTNCCAGGAATGGAATGTTGNAAAAAATCTGGCCTAAAGAGTAAAAACACCAAGGTTTNTCCACGCAGATATTTCTGAAAAGATGATTAGTGAAGCAATCAACCATGCAACAAGCGTGGGGTGTGATGAGGAATTCCTATTAATCGCAACAAATTTTGGAGATGCNATAATAAGCTTTCTGTCTTTGCACTGGACAAATGATTTTTCCAGGGGATTGGGGCAAATCACAGCAATGTTGAAACCTGATTTGTTATTTTAATTTTCCAAATTAAGTGGACAAATTTTATTGAACTCAGAGAGGTGCTAGGCGCAGCTTGGTTAGAATTGGCATGAGGCATAATCCCGTAGACTCCATCGTTTGCGACACTTCAACATTTTGCCCATTTGACGCAGCNTGGAGGACTTGCACTACCGGCACCCGATACTTACACTGTAATTGTTACTTAGAATAATACATTCGAGTTAATGCAAAATCTCAGGGGGAATGGGTGAAACAAACATCTTAATATAAAGAAGCCATATTCATCCAACTAAAGCACTCCTGTTTAGAACAAATCAAATCTTCTAGAACTGTTTTGCCGATGGGAAGTGAGAACTAAAAGCAACCTTTGAGATATTGTCGGGAGGCCGCTTGGACTCCGGACCCGCTCAACAAGCAGCTTTGCGTCTTGATTCCGCCAAACTTAANCCTNNAAAAAGTCTTAAGGNGTAAAGGTTAGTCNGCTAGCAAGATCATCACTTAACAGCGTAAACAATCCACATCGCATGCTGATAATAATCATAACCTCTTCGATTAGCTTCTACCTTTGGCAACTCATAGACACTTTCACACGGGTTAATGATTGAACAACCTTTAAGGAGTTTTTTAAATTCACTTTTTGTAAAAAAATGCGTTAATCCAATGTCTTCAAGGTTTATTTTTTCTTTTGTATCTTCCCTAACCAAAAAGAGTGTNCCGGGTTCTTTTTGGATCATATTATTTACTTGGTCTTTGTAAGTTGAATGTTTTCGACTTAGCATATGACCAATAAATAATCCTCCTGGTTTCAAAAGACGCACGACTTCAGAAAATGCTTTAATTCTTAATTCTCTCGGCAAATGTTGAAAAACACAAGACTCAATTATACCGTCGAAGTGTTCGTCGGGANAGGCTACATCTGAAGCANTCCCATGGNCTAAAGTATCTATACTTTTTCCTAANCCNTTATGCNTCAGGACTTTGCGGCAAAGAGACAGAGCCTCTTGNGAGATATCAATACCACTTATTCGTACGCCTTGCTCTGCCAACCAACTAAGATTAGCACCTGCACCGCATCCAACTTCAAGAAATTTTAATTTTCTGCGATCATCTATAGTATATCCTTTTGCTCTGAAATGATGAGAAACAGACCTTACGATAGCCTCNACAGGAGCAGAATTATATGCACCTTGCTTTATTTGATGAACAAAAGATGTATTCCACAGTCGCTCCATTGAGCTCATTTTCAAATAGTTTGCCTTATTCANCATCATTCTTACGCATGATTTTTAGAGATGGTGCCATTGTCTAGCCAAGCTACTATTGTCATTTTTTGTTCATCCAAATAATTTTGGTAATTTAGCATTTTGTTTTTATCCACTATGTGGACAAATTTTTTACCNGCGCTNTCAACTAGACAACATCTATAACCAAATCTCTTTAAACGACTATTTAAAGATGGGGTGGCGTAATAACCCCAATCTTTTTTACATATATCAATTTCTTTGCCTCCTTCTTCAACAAGAGTAACCTGCTCGTCTGCTTCAAGCATNAAATCCATTACATGCNCTAGTTCGATAGTTGCCNCTTTAACACCAACTTCAAATTTTCTAGCCGGTTTTACTATTTTAAAGTTCATTCAGTACTACTCCAGAGTAAGGATTTCTCGGCAGCCATCTCGAAATTTATNAGCCCTCCAAATTTCTTAAAAAGCCAATTAAGACGTTCAAGGTCTTCTTCAGTATCTACTGCCAGCCTNACTTTTCTTAAATCAGGACGGCCCGACTCGAAATTTAAAATTCTAAATTTTTCAGGGTTTTTATAAAAAAACCTGGTGACGTGCTCTCTATCACAACTATCCACAGTTAAACNCAATATCTTTTTTAATGANTCAGTTTTTATAATCTCAACGCTCGTCCCAACTGGGTATGTCCTTGGGAAAACATTTGAAATCAGATCGAGATTAGGGTCTCCCCCTAGCTCTATCCCTTTCTCCAGAAGTTCTGGATCAATAAATGGGCTATCGCCATTTATCCTAACAAACTTTTCTACTCCNAGATAACTAGCACANGATACTGCTCTATTAAGAACATCATGNGCNGCACCTCTGAACACATCTATATTTAGAGATTNGATATACNTAACAAGTCTGTCATCCGCTTTACTATNGGAGGTTGCAACCACNATTGTTGATAAGTTCTTTACTTTTGAGACACGGTTTATAACGCGTTTAATTAGTGGTTCTCCANCAATGTGTCTCAAGGCTTTACCCGGCAAACGGGAAGAACCCATGCGCGAAAAAATGATTGCAGGCACCTTCATGGATTTGACCTGATAACTTTTTCCCACTCNGAAACATACCATTTACAATATTTCTTATAACCTTTCTCTAGTGGCCATTTAGGCTCAAATCCCAATCTGTCTCTTGCCTTATCCATCTTGAGAGTTCCTCTTGTGGGCTTNTCTTCTGCCTTCGGACGGTATTCAAAAGTAACGCTGGGAATAATTTCTCTAATGGTATTTGCCAATTCCAATATGCTCCTTGCATTACCATAAGTTAAGTTAAACGTGTCTGAAGCAGTTGGCCCACCATGTAACGCTAGTGCGCGTATCATCCCGTCTATTAGATCCTCAANATATGTGAAATCTAGCTTCCCACTGCCACCCCCTTCTAATAGTAANGGTTTACCTGTTAATGCATTTTCAATAAAAATCTGGCTCACTCGCCTACTTACGCAGCGCTCGCCATAAAGTGCGCTAGGTCTTATGATACATGTTCCAAGACCATAAGTATGGCAGTAAGTTCGAACTAAACGTTCTCCCATATACTTGGTATTAGCATAAATACCCCTGGGTCTCGGCCTTGTGATTTCATCTACCCAAGCATCCTCAAAATCACCGTACACGGTGCTCGAACTCAAAAACATCAACGTCTTCATGTTTTTTTGATCTAACCTACAAAGTTCAAGAACATTACGTAAAGTAGACAATTGTAAATCAAAACATTTTCCGGGATCTTTCNTTGCGTCCACTGAACTAGCTATAGCGGCCAAGTGAACAACGCGTGTCGGCTTAAATTCATTGAATACATTTGCTATATCTGAAAAATTTCGAGCATCACAATTGCGNAACTCGACACCATNGTTGCGCATGATTTCAAAACGGCTCATCAGAAAGTGCAGGTTGAGTTCACGTTTNATTAAGTCACCCTCATCATAAAACGCATTATCAACAAGACTATTGACCATCAAATTATCGAGTACCATTACGGAAACACCGGCCTCACTAAGCCCAATCGCTAAGTTATGGCCAATAAATCCCGCACCACCAACTAGCAGCACCCTATCGTTTTGCAGCTCGCTAGCTATCTNTTCAAAACTTCTAATCATTATTCAAAAAGTTTACTGCCACCAAATAATTTTAACTATGTACAAATACTAAAGATGTGCGTCACTCTAAACAATAGCAGTACAAATTAAAAAAACACTTTCCCTTTTGATAAGATCGATCAAAAGGCATTATATAATAAGCAGTAAAATATTTAGAAAATTTTCAATACTATGGAGTTTTCGGTCNGGATGTAATATGAGCCGTATAGCTGGACTTATACCAANAAAAAATGAGGGAATTCCATACCTTGATANTGCAAAGNTTAAGNATCTTCTCGGAACAAAGAGAGTTGTGAAGGATGGATTTTTCTTTATAGAAAGTCAACAAGCATCTGCCAAATTTGGTTCAATACAAATAGTTATGGACTGCTCAATCTTTAACGCAGATGATTTTCCTACGCCCCACATAAAAACCACCGATGCACAGCGTGTCCTGCTATCAATCAGCAAAATTGGTATAGTGCGAACACTATCAAAAATAAATGGTCGCTTTTGTTTTGCCGCTTTTGACACCAAAACAAATACTGCATATCTAGCCCGCGATCGTTTTGGTTTATCNACGCTTTTTTATACTTGCTTTGACGGACTTATAGCTTTCTCTTCACGGGCCAAAGGCCTTCTAGCNATTCCAGGCGTTTCCAATGAGTTAGACAATAGTTTTTTAAAAGCAGCAGCTGCTATTAACTATCGTTTTTTGGACACAAATAATTCGCTCTCACCATTTAGAGACATCAAACAGGTTCCCCAAGGCNCGATTGTCCGTTTCGANGATAAAAAAATGCAGATCGAANGATTTGCATCATTAACAGTTGATGGAATTGGAAGAAGCAAAAAACCTACGAGGGAAGAATACATCCACCTATTTAATGAAGCNGTAAGCAAACGCCTTAGAATTGCAAAAAAACCAATTTTTTCTTTATCTGGAGGTTTAGATAGCTCGTCTGTTGTATNTATGGCGCATCAGATAACTCAAGAAAAACAAACCGCTATCTCTACGGTTCATCCAAATAAGTTATATGANGAACGGAAAGAAATACTCGATGTAATAAAAGCGGNAAAAGTTAATTGGAACTCCGTTACAATNACTAATCCAAATATTTTTGAGAAACTTACAAAAATCTATAGCTCCNATGATTATCCCCTGCCAACAGTAACTTGGCTTAACCACTTAATGCTNGTCGAAGAGGCCGCAAAATTAGGCTACACAGATTTATTTACGGGNCTTGGCGGGGACGAATTACATGCAGGAGAATATGATTATTTTTTCTATTTTTTTGCAGATCTTAAAAATATGGGGAAAACAGATTTACTCGACAAAGAAATAGAGGCCTGGATAAAAAATCANGATCATCCAATCTTCCGCAAGTCTAAAATTATAGCTCTGGAACGTATGTCAGAACTAACCGACCCCTCAGTGCCCGGAAGATGTTTGCCAGATGAAAGACTACTAATACGCTATAAAAATTTGCTTTCGGCCGACTTTCAAAATTTAAACGAGCTTCTACCCAATTATTATCCTACCTCAGACAGCTACCTGATATCNCACAGCCAAAATGAACTAATGTTTAACACAATGCCATGTTGTTTGAGGAGTGGGAGAGAGAATTGCAATTTATTNGGAATGCAGGAGTTTCATCCCTTTCTAGATAACGAACTCTTCGAATATATGATGAGCGTTCCGCCAGAACAAAAAATCAGAGGCGGATTAACCAAGGCTTTTGCGCGACAAAGTTACAAGGGTTTAATTCCGGAGGACACCAGGAGACGAATAACTAAAACTGGCTGGAATGCTCCGGCCCACGAATGGTTTTCAAAAAATCATAAAGATGACTTGCGTGACCTAGTTGGGTCAAGACAGTTTGCTGAACGAGGAATTTATGAAATTGATTCGGTCAATCAAATGATTAACGAACATGAGACAATAGTTTCAGAAAAGAGAGACAGGCCTAATCACATGATGGCAATTTGGCAGATTGTTTCGCTGGAAATCTGGTTGAGAAACTTAGATATTAAAGCTGATGAATGAACCCGTGGGTCCAACGACTTTCCTACAGCTTCCCAACTAACTTCCTGAGGCCCTCCAAATACAAACATTAAGCTTTTGACCATCAATATGTTTGACTTGGCCCACTGTCAAATTTGCTTCAGATAACATTTCTACCATCTCCACTTCGGAAAAACCCAACCAAGAATGGCCGTATTCATCCCTCAGCGTAGATAAATCATGCGCGGCCAAGTCAACGATTAATAAGGCCCCTTTTTTCTCTAAAACCCTAGCGGCCTCTGCGATCACTTTTTTAGGCTCATCCGCATACCTCAACAAAGAATTGATTGTGATNAAGTCGAAACTATTCTGTTTGAATGGAAGCCTATACATATCTCCAGCTCGAACTTGGCAATTTTTAATGCCGTCTTGATCTAAACGTGCGCGAGCGATTGAAAGCATTTCGAGAGAATTATCAATACCGGTCCCTTTTGCAACAAAAGGCGCCATCGTTCTCAATATTCTTCCTGTTCCTGTTCCAAGATCGAGGAGATGTTCAATAGAGCGATCTTGTAGCAACTCCAAGATGCATTTATCAATAACCTCATCTGGCGGCCACATACCTCTAAGTTCTATTATTTCTTGAGAGTAGGGATCCAAAAAAGTCTCGGCATACCTTAAACGGTCCGCCTTAACGCTGCTTAGTCGTGACAAATCAAGGGTATGCACTTCATCTTCACCGGGCATGAGGTCATTTAACATTCGAGCCAAATCAGCACCTTCCGCTTCATTGGAAAGCCTATAATAAGCTCTGTTACCTTCCTTGTTACGCTGCAATAATCCCCCTTCGACAAGTAACTTTAAATGCCGAGAGACCCTTGGCTGTGTTTGGCCTAAAATCATTACTAATTCGGTTACAGAGAGTTCTGCATGTCCGCAGAGTGCTATTATCCTAAGCCGGGTCGGTTCGGCTGCCGCTCGCAAACCTTGCAAAAGTTTTTCCACACTAGCCCCAAATAGTTTTGTTAAATCAATAGTGAATGCCGTATCGAAACAAACTAAAGCTAATTTCCATAGGACCAATTACCCATATCTATGTAGTCTGACACCATTTTCTTTTAACCATTTTTTTGAACTCTTCCATTCGCCAACCAATTGATGGACTACTTGCCAAAATTTTGGAGAGTGATTTAATTCCACCAAATGGGCCGCTTCATGAGCACACACATAGTCTACTATCTTTTCTGGAGCAAAAATTAATCGCCAACAAAACGATAAATTACCGCTTGACGAACAACTTCCCCATCTAGTGCGGGTATCCCGGACAGAGACGCTATTAATTTCTCTATTTAGAAGGCTTGAAAATTTTTTAGCTTTAAATGCAACCTCATCTTTTGCACGTTTCTTAAGCCAATCCCTGACACGCCTTGCCATATGTTCACTACCTCCAGAAACTCTTAATTCAGGCATTTCATTATCAAAGCTTTCTTTTAGCCAAACATTTCCAAACTCCTTGGGACTGTGTGATATCTTATATTCCTTCCCTAAAATTGGAACGATAGAGCCATGCCGAAANTGGACACGTGCAGGGAGTTTCNTCAGTTGTTCAGATATCCACGAGACATTTCGCTCAANGAATATCCNTGCTTCATC
Organism: Rhodospirillaceae bacterium; assembly: GCA_002730675.1. Lineage (GTDB taxonomy): Bacteria > Pseudomonadota > Alphaproteobacteria > Thalassobaculales > Thalassobaculaceae. Next base: position 16,441 of record PCAV01000011.1, read on the forward strand.
GATAGATCTCCACATCGGTCGACTTACACAAAACTCNGATGTTTGTTGATTAATCCTCATGATGAATCGATTTGCCCTTCTGCTATTTCGTACCTTTATATCAACTCTTTTACCATCAGGAAGATATATTGAGATATTCGGCATTTTTTTGTCCACCGTTACTGCATAAGCGAAAGTTATGCCCGAAAATTGACCGTTNCATNANAAATCANTCCAAATCGCATNAGNTTAATAATTCTTCTCTAATGAGTGAAAAAACCATATGGTCTTGCCANTCGCCATTAATTTTCAAGTATTTTCTTGCTAGCCCCTCGTAACTGAAACCCGCTTTTTTTAAAACACCTTGACTGGCCTTATTACTTGGCAGGCATGCTGCCTCAATTCTGTGCAAAGCTAAACGGTCAAACGCAAACAACGCCGTTCCCTCGACAGCTTCCGTCATGTAGCCATTTCGCGAAAATCGTTCNCCTATCCAATAGCCAAAGGAACACATCTGCGCAACGCCTCTACGAACATTCGCTATCGTTATACCGCCAACCAAATTTTTGTCTTCATTCCTAAAAATAAAAAATGAATATCCTCTGTCATTAGACCAATCTTCTGAATATTTACCTAACCTCCGACGAAAAGCCGACTTTGATAATGCATCGGATGGCCACGTCGGCTCCCATGGAATTANAAATTCTTTGCTTTCAGATCTAATTTTTGCCCATTGCGCCCAATCATTACGCACGGGNGGTCTCAGGTGAAGACGCGAAAGAGNAATTGTTGGTTCCGGGTATGTTGGTAAGAAAAAACTTAAAGCCACAATTTGCTANATTCCAGATTATTACAAAATAAGTTGATCATGGGTTGCTATGTCATGCAAGCTTCAAGTTTAACAATAGCCCAAACGCATCACACGAAGCGTTTTTCGAANTTTGAATATGTTTCTAAACTTGAAATTGGTCCGAGCGCCGCCAAAGTCGGCCGGTTCGACAACATCGCAGAAGCTACTTTTCTCACTGAGGAACTATCAACTTTCTCTAATTTTTCTATGATCTCAGTTATTGGCTTAAACCTTCCATGGATTATAAGCTGCTGNGCTAATTGCTCGCAGCGGTTTGCCGTTCCTTCTCTGCTCATTANCAAAGCTGNTTTTAACTGAGTTTTCGCTCGAACGACCTCCTCTTCAANGTCGTCANTCGTTAATTTATTAAGCTCATCAGATATTACCGGCAGCATCTCCCCAATAGAATGTTCACCCGTACCGGCATAAATTCCCATCAATCCACCATCTTGATGAGAGGTAGTGAAAGATTGAATTGAGTAGGCTAATCCTCGCTTCTCCCTTACCTCCTGAAATAACCGAGACGACATCCCGCCTCCCAACAGCATCGAGAGCACCTGATAAGNGTAAAAATCCTCATGATCGTACGAAACACTCGGAAACCCAATAATGATGTGTATTTGCTCAAGTTGTTTTAATTCACGAAAGTCCCCCCCGATGTAAGTGGCGGGCTCTACAGCAGATTGACCATTATCGGTTGGCAGTGAAGCAAATTTCTTTTCAACAAGTTCTACTATCTGCCTGTGCTCGATATTCCCAGCCACAGAGAATACAAGACGTTCATTCGTATACTGTTTGGATACAAANTTTTTAATTTCATGCCTCTTAAGTCCACTAACAACTTTGGGGTGTCCAAGAACCGGTCTCCCTATCGCCTGATCCGGATATGCACATCTTTGAAAGTGATCAAATATTATATCNTCAGGCGTATCGATAGCTTGGCTAATTTCCTGGAGAACTACATTACGCTCTCTCTCAAGCTCCATCTCATCAAATAAAGAGTTTTGAAGTATATCAGAGAGGATATCGACAGCTAAAAAAACGTCATCTAGTAAAGTTCGTGCAAAAAAAGCGGTTTGTTCTCTAGAGGTATAAGCGTTTAGATGCCCACCCACAAATTCAATCTGCTCCGCAATATCTTTTGATGATCGACGTGATGTTCCTTTGAAAAACATATGTTCTAATAGATGAGCTATCCCATTTTGTGCTTCTGTTTCGTGGCGTGTCCCCACCCCAAACCAAGTGCCCACTGATACACTCTCCACATACTCTATCTTATCCGTTGCGATGGTAACGTTGTTATCTAGAACTGTTATTTCTGGTTTCTTCTCAATGATCATTTCATTCCTAGCCGCTTATGTTACTTCTACGCGGGAGTTTGCAGCAATATAATTTGATACTTTCTGAATACTATTCGGCAGCACAGTCAATCGTTCTTTTCGGGCCAAAAGATCTTTTAGATTAACTGGAAGCTCGGGATTGACACCAGTTGCTCTCTTGACTGCATCAGGAAACTTTGCCGGATGCGCACACGCCAATGATACAATCGACAGATCACTTTCCATAGACGTGCTAGAAGCAAATCTATACGCGCCTTCAACACCGATAGCAGTGTGAGGATCCAAGATTTCACCCTTTTCTTTAAATATTTTCGAAATGCGCCCTAAGGTATCCACATCGCTAACACTAACGGCATCGAATATTCGTCTTGCTTCCATTAGAGTTTTCTCTGGAACTGAGAATTTCCCTTCGCTCCGAAAATCCTCTAGAATCCTATTGGTACTAGCTCCATCCCGCGAATTCAAATCAAATAAAAGCCTCTCGAAGTTACTAGATACTTGTATATCCATACTTGGACTGATACTTGGTTGAACTCCCCTAATTTCCATAGTTCCTGTATTAAAAAACCGCGTTAATATGTCATTACTATTTGTGGCAACAATTAGTTTCTCAATAGGAAGACCCATTTTCTTCGCGGCGTAAGCTGAAAAGACATTTCCAAAGTTACCGGATGGCACAGAAAAAACTAGTCGACGCTTATCTGGGCCAAGCGATACCCCGGCCCAAAAATAATAAACGATCTGAGGCATTAATCGCGCCCAATTTATCGAGTTTATAGCTGAAAGAGCATATTGATCTCTAAATTCTAGGTTATTAAAAAGAGCTTTAACCATGTCCTGACAATCGTCAAACGTTCCCTCCAACGCGATAGCATGAATGTTGTCCGCGTCGACGGTCGTCATTTGCCTTTGCTGAATTGGAGACACACGATCCTTTGGAAAGAAAATAAAAACGTCTATGGCTTCCCGGTCTTTGCACGCCTCTATAGCGGCTGAGCCGGTGTCTCCGGAGGTTGCTCCAACAATAGTTGTTTTTTTACCGCGAGCTAAAAGCGCTTGGTCAAATAGCCTTCCCAATATTTGCATGGCATAATCTTTAAATGCCAACGTTGGTCCGTGAAACAATTCCATTAACCAAATATTTGGTTCAAATTGTTTAAGTGGCGCAACTGATGGGTGGGTAAATTGCCTATAGGTTGCTTCAACTAAATTATCAAAAGCATCTTTCGTTATCGTATCACCCAAGAAAGGTCGCATAACCTCCACGGCCAACTCTGAATAAGACAAGGAACCAAAAGCTCGTAAATCTTCAGAAGAAAATTGAGGCCAATCCATAGGCAGGTAAAGTCCTCCATCGCGCGCAAGGCCAGTTATTAGCACATCATCGAAATTTAATTCTGGTGCGATGCCCCTAGTACTTAAATAACGCAAAAAAATCCTCCAAAATAAATTTGAGGTAGACTACTCATGAGATGATATTCTTGCAACAATGTGGATAGATTAATTTTAACAAGGGCAAAAACATGACAATCAACACAATTGCTATTCAATCGCCCGGGGATATGGGACACGAAATTGGGCGCATATTAGTAAATGGTGGCTTCAAAGTAGTATCTGCACTTGACGGGCGTTCAAAACGAACAAGGGATCTCGCAAAAAGCAGTGGCATCATTGATGTTGGTAATTTAGAAAATTTATATAACGGCGTCGATCTAATACTCTCAATCATGCGTCCAGATGAGGCTTTGAATTTCATTAGCAAAATGTGCGATTTAGCTAACTTCCACAAAGCTAGACCTCTCCTTGTAGATCTTAATGCAGTGGCGCCGTCAACAGCCTTAAAGGCTGAACAACTCTCACTTAAAGCGGGATTAGATTTCTTAGATGGAGGTATTATCGGAGAGCCACCAAGAGTGCCAGAAAATCGGAGTCCCCGGTTATACGTATCAGGCACTCGCGCAAAAGAGTTAATGGCACTAAATCAATCTGGGCTTGATTTTCGGGATTTAGGTTCCAAATGTGGCTCTGCATCTGGCATCAAAATGGCTTATGCTGCTCTAACGAAAGGCCTAACAGCGATTGCTATAAATTCAATGGTAACTGCAAAACTTCACAATGTTCAAAATGAATTTCTCAATGAACTTAAATTCAGTCAAGAGAACCTGTTTGGGCATCTCGAAAAGGGGCTCCCAAGCATGTGCCCAAAAGCTTATCGATGGATTGGCGAGATGGAGGAGATATCAAAAACACATTCAGAACTGGATCTTCCAAAGAATTTATTTGAGGGTGCCGCAGATATTTACCGTCTTGTAGAGAAATCCCCACTTGGAGAGGAAATAGTCGAGAATAGGAAATTAGGCACCTCAGCTGAGAATGTTGCAGATGTTTTGGCCGATTTTTTGGAAAAATAGTTAAAGAGCTGAGCACAAAAAGGAAACAGCTTCATTCACTGCATATATCTGGATTGAAGATGCGAAATATAAAAACTTGGGTCCAGTGGCAAACCTGTTGCCCGCTGAATTATTTCATCGGTAGAGTAATAACTTCCCCAAGAGTGAACATGTTCTCGTAACCAGGCTAATAAATCAGAAAAATCACCCTCCTCCAATTTAGTTGGTATCTTTGGTTCAGCTTCCACCGCCGCCGAAAATAGTTGGGCCGCAGCCATGGCGCCTAGGGTATAAGTTGGGAAATACCCAAATGCCCCATCGTACCAGTGAATATCTTGCAAACACCCGTCGCTATCATTCGTTGGCCTAAATCCAAAACTCTTCATAAACATATCATTCCAGGCTGAGGGCAACTCTTTAATAGGCAAATCACCACTTAAAAGGGACTGCTCAAGCCTATATCTGAGAATTACGTGAAGAGGGTACGTCAATTCATCTGCATCTACTCTTATATAATTAGGAGTGATTCTTAGACATTTTTGGTGAAGCGCTGAAGCTGACCAGTCTTTCCCTGAAACATCGAACTCATCAGCAATAACCGGAGCCAAAAACTCGAAAAATTCGCGTGATCGGCAAGCCTGCATCTCTAATGTTAAAGACTGACTTTCATGAAGCACCATGCCCCTTGCGTTCCCCACGGGCTGCCCTCGCCACTCTATTGGCAGCCCCTGTTCATATAAGGCATGTCCCGTCTCATGAATAACACCCATAAGACTACTAGCCCAATCTTGCTCATCGTATCGCGTCGTTATGCGAACGTCGTCCGGTATACCCCCCGAAAAAGGATGTGTGCTCTTATCGAGACGCCCCTTTTGAAAATTAAAGCCCTGCTGTGCCATGAGTTTCAAACCAAGTTTCTTTTGTTTTTCCTCTGTTACTTGGAAAGGGATAGGGGCATACTCAGTTTTTGCCTGATGCTCCAAAACATTTTGAAGTAGTTGAGTCAGTTTTGGCTCTAAATAATTGAAAGTTGCATCTAGGTTTTCTGCCTTGGCGCCCGGTTCGTATTCATCCAGAAGCGCGTCATAGGGTTGCATATTGAATTTATCCGATTTGATAGCGGCAATTTCTTTTGTAATCTCAAGCAGTTCACCAAGCGGATTAGAAACAAAATCGAAACTGTTATCCTTTCGAGCTATTCGCCAAATAGTTTCGCAGTTATGTCGCGCGCGAGAATGTGCATCGATAATCTCCGTTGATAAAGCCGTAGCATTCTCGTACACCCGTTTTATTTCACGGACATTTGCTTTTTGCCAATCCGTTAATACCTCAGTGTCTATTTTAGCCAACAAATCGGCAATCAGATTCGAGGTTATCTCCTCGTGCCTCAAAACCGATAAAGTAGCGATTTGCTCAGCTCTTACATCACTTGTTCCACTCGGCATGATTGTTTGGCTGTCCCATGAGAGCAAAGAAATTGCACCTGAAAGACTTGAAATCCTTGTCCATCTATTTTCTAATTCGCTGTAATATTCGTGAGATGTCATCTTAGTTTTCATCAGTTCTGTAGTGGTATATGAAATAGATAATTAGCAGTGAAAGTGCTAAAAAATACCAAGTTAGCGCATATTGAAGGTGTTCGTTACGAATTTCTACGTCTTCGCTAGCGCCAATGGGCAAAGTATAAGGACCTGGTTTTCGGAATTGATCAATAAAATAATTCACAGTAGGGCCCAGCTGTCTGTGCTTCGCCATTTGTTGCGTATTTACGTAAAGCCAAACCTCATTTTTCGGTTCATTCTCAGGGACAAAATATCCCTTTCGCTTATCCTCTCGTATAATACCCTCTACTAACAATTTTCCGCCAACTAATGTCTCTTGCCGTGTATTTCTCGCTCTAAGTTTTTCGGGTATCCAACCTCTATTAACCAGTATTATTGGTCCATTCGATATCTTAAGCGGAGTTATTAAATGGAACCCAGCAGTGCCTTCAAAAGGTTTACCTGTAATAGCAAACTCTTTTTCATGCAAAAAAGTACCCACCACCGCAACTCTTTTGTATCGCCATCTTTCTATATTTTTGAGTGAAATAGGCGCATCAATAGGTTCACCTGAAATCCTTTGTTCAACAGTTTCGATGATTGAGTTCTTCCAATTCATTCGGTGCACTTGCCAACTGCCAAGTGCAATGAGAATGATAAGTGAAGGAATTGTGAATACTGTTGGCCAGAGCGTTGGCTTGAAGCGGCGTTGTGACATTTATAAGTTGTTATTCCTTAGTGAAAAGGTGTTAACTCTGGACCGTTGATGCCTGGGATTGTTTATTCTGCACCAGCACCTCTTAAGATATAACCCAGTCAATTCTTATCCTACCGAATAAGAGATTTTGTCCGATAAATAAAATTGACCAGACTAGTGGCAGCTGATTCAAATGGTGTGGTAGAGATTATATAACTAATTATTTTAGCCTCCCCACCAATAAATACAGATAAATAGGAACAGCCAAACAACATCGACGAAATGCCAATACCAGGCAGCAGACTCGAAGCCAAAGTGGTGTTCTGGAGTAAAGTGGCCGGCTCTGGATCTGAAATAACAAACTANTAAGAAACATGTCCCAACAAATACGTGGAAACCGTGGAAACCGGTGGCCATATAAAANACTGANGAGTATATACCATCTTTAAANCCAAAAGTTGCGTGATCATACTCGTAAATTTGTAGAGCTGTAAAAATTACTCCTAAAAATACTGTGGTGCCAAGGCCACGCACTAAATCTTTCCTATTATTTTCGATCACGGCTGAGTGGGCCCAAGTGCAAGTGCATCCGGATAAAAGAAGTACAAGGGTATTTATTAATGGAATATCAAATGGGTCAAATGTTTCCACACCTTTTGGAGGCCAAACTCCTCCATCCGGATATAAAGATGAATCGAAGAACGCCCAAAAGAAAGCCAGGAAAAACATAACCTCTGATGCAATGAATAGTATCATCCCGTAACGCATGCCTATTTGCACAATTGGCGTATGGTGTCCTTGGAACTCTGCTTCCTTAAGGACATCGCGCCACCAAAAAAACATTGTCGTCATTATCGCGAGTAATCCTAGACAAAGTATCAAAAGGCCAAAAGGCTTCTGATGCATAAACATTATAGCCCCGATAGCAAGAACAAATCCTGACATAGCGCCTAGGGCTGGCCACGGGCTTGGTTCAACCAGGTGAAAGGAATGACTGTGTTTACTGCTCATAGTCGCCTCGTGAATCTATATTTCAAACATTAACAGAATAGCCTCGTTAAATTGTTTCCTCAACTTTGATTTTACTGAGTGCTTCTATCCCTTAGGCTTATCTTCAGACTTGAAAAAAGTGTAGGACAAGGTAATCGTTGTTACGCCTTCTAAGTTGGGGTCATTTACTATTTCGGGGTCTATGAAGAAAGAAACTGGCATATCAACTTTCTGCTGGGCACCAAGTAGCTGTTCTTGAAAACAAAAACACTCAATTTTGTTAAAATATATGCCGGCTTTATCCGGTGTCACATTGAATGTGGCCGTCCCAGTTAATGGTGCATCCCCCGTATTCTGGGCGGTGTAGTATGCTAAGACGTTTTCACCTGCCAATACATTCACCGAGCGGCGTTTCGGGCCAAACTTCCAATTCAAATCTGGATCTACATTAGAATCAAGCCTGACAGTGAAGCGCCTGTCAACGATCTTCGATGGTTTTTGTGAAGCGACTTGCGTTGTTCCCCCGTATCCCGTAACTCGACAGAATAAATCATACAAAGGTACTGATGCATAACTCAATCCTAACATTAAAGTAACGGTGGCAACTATCAGTAAAACCGTTGGCTTTTTAGAAGAGGTATGTTTTTTTTCATTTTTCAAGTTCATGACCTAGAACATTCGTATAATTGTTACAGTGAATAAAACTAAACAAAGCACAATTATGGACAAAAAAAGTGCCACGTTCTTACTTTTTTGGGCAGCCCTGAAGTCCGCTCCAGATATTTTGGTTTGCTGTTGTTCTTTAGCCATACCACGTTTGCTCATAGCACGTTGGGGGGAAATGAACTTAGCAGTAGGTCATCCGCGAGCAGTCCAGAAAAAACTAAAAACAAATACAGGATCGAAAAACCAAATAATACTTTCGCGTTTTTATCGGTATCATTCCGGAAGATACAGTAAGCAAACCAAACAAAGGCGATATTGAGGGGTATTATGATTAAAAGATAGACCATCCCAGAATAACCTAAAACGGCTGGCATAGTCGACACAAGCGACAATATCAGGCTGTAAACTACGATATGATTAATAGTTGAGTTCCTACCATTTGTCAGGGGGAGCATTGGTATTTTTGCTATCTGGTAATCACCGCTCCTGAACAGAGCTAGCGCCCAAAAGTGAGGAGGTGTCCAGAAAAAAATGATCGCAAACAGTACTAGCGGTTCAATTGAAATTCCTCCAGTTAAAGAGGCCCATCCAATCAGGGGGGGAAACGCGCCAGATGCTCCACCAATAACAATATTCTGGGGCGTACGTCTCTTTAGCCAAACCGTGTAAATTAGCACGTAAAAGGCGATGGTAGTACCCAACAACGCGGACGACACCCAGTTTATCGCCAATCCCATAATCATTACGGCGCCACCACTTAGCAAAACCCCGAATATAATCGCAGCTTCTGGTGAAACCTTCCCAGATGGAATCGGTCGTTCTTTCGTTCGCATCATTAGTGCATCTATATCACGATCAAACCACATATTTATGGCACCGGAAGCACCCGCCCCAACTGCTATGCAAATGATTGCTACGACCTGTAAGGCAGGTTCTAAAGATCCAGGCGATAGATACATTCCAACAAAGCCGGTGAATACAACCAGCGACATGACGCGTGGTTTTAACAGCGCGCAAAAGTCTCCTATCACCTGCCAAACGGTGTCAGTCTGTTTTATTTCAGCAATACTAGTTGCAGTGGGCGACACTGGGCGTGTTCCTTTCCTTGTTGATGCCGCAAAGGTAGTTAATTTACTCTTGGTAAATCTTCGTATGTGTGGAACGGGGGCGGTGACGACAATGTCCACTCCAACGTTGTTGCGCCCTCGCCCCAAGGATTATTTTCAGCTAGGCGCTTTACGATAAAAGCCTCTATAATCAGAACAACAAAAATAAGGGTTCCTATTCCCGCTATGTATGCGCCATATGACGACACCATATTCCACCCATGCAAAGCCTCGGGGTAGTCTATGTAACGCCTTGGCATCCCAGCCAGTCCAAGAAAGTGTTGCGGAAAAAATGTTAGGTTTACGCCGACGAAAGTAATCCAAAAGTGCAGAGTTGCCAAAACTTTATTGTAATTGTAACCGCTCATTTTACCAAACCAGTAGTAAAAACCGCAGAATATTCCAAACACTGCGCCAAGTGATAAGACATAGTGGAAATGAGCAATGACATAGTATGTGTTGTGCAACATTACATCGACACCGGCGTTAGCCAAAACCACTCCTGTCACACCACCAACTGTAAATAAAAAGATAAATCCAATAGCCCAGAGCATGGGGATGCTAAAAGTGATAGCACCACCCCACATTGTGGCTATCCACGAGAAAATTTTTACCCCTGTGGGCACGGCGATAACCATCGTAGCTGCAGTAAAGTAAGCCCTCGTGTCAACATCCAAACCCACTGTGTACATGTGGTGAGCCCAAACTATAAAACCAACAAAGCCAATCGCCACCATTGCATACGCCATTCCGAGATATCCAAATATTGGTTTTCTAGAAAACGTTGATATAACGTGACTCACTATACCAAAAGCCGGCAATATCATTATGTAAACTTCCGGGTGACCAAAAAACCAAAAAAGGTGTAAAAATAGGATTGGGTCACCTCCGCCGGAGGCTACGAAAAAAGTGGTCCCAAAATTTCTATCAGTCAGTAACATTGTTATGGCACCAGCTAGCACGGGAAGGGCAAGAAGAAGCAGAAACGCTGTGATTAGCATTGCCCAGACAAAAAGCGGCATCCTATGCAAAGTCATCCCGGGTGCTCGCATGTTGAAGATGGTTGTTATGAAATTCGCCGCTCCCAGTATTGATCCAGCTCCTGCTAGGTGTAGCGAGAGGATCGCCAAGTCCATTGACATACCGGGAGTTCCTTCTTTGCCGGACATTGGAGGATATATTGTCCAGCCCACTCCGGCGCCGCCATCAGCCTGAACTGAAAGAAGAAGCAGAATAAATGCTGGGACGAGAAGCCAAAAACTTATGTTATTCATACGAGGGAATGCCATGTCAGGGGCACCAATCATCAAGGGAACAAACCAATTTCCAAATCCACCGATGAGTGCCGGCATGACGACGAAGAAAACCATGATCAGACCATGTGCTGTTACATAAACGTTCCAGACATGCCCATTCTCCATGTACTGAACCCCGGGATCCTGTAGTTCCATCCGCATATACATTGAAATGCCGCCGCCAATCAGGCCTGCTATAACTGAAAAAATGAGGTACATAGTACCAATGTCTTTATGGTTTGTAGAATAAAGCCACCTTAAAAACCCTCGTGGCGCCTCGTCGTGACTTTCGTCGTGAATATGCTCAGCTGCGGTCATCTCTTTCCCCAAATATTTTCTAATTATAACTAGTTGCGGACGCAACTTTTGTGGTCGAATCGGTGGAAGCAAATTTCTTTTTAGCCTCGCTTAACCACACTTGGTACTTCTCTGGTGATAGCGCCTCTACTGCAATTGGCATTGCTGAATGATTTATTCCACATATCTGGTTGCATTGCCCATAGAAAGTTCCCTCTTTATCAATCTGCATCCAAGTTTCATTTATACGGCCGGCGATCCCGTAGATTTGTACGACTGCGGAGGGTAGGTAAAACGAGTGCATTACATCGTTACTGGTCACCAATATTTGAACCTTCTTACCAACAGGAACAACAAGTGGGTTGTCCACAGACAGAAGGTATGTCTGGGTTTTTGGATCTATCTCCTCTTTCGGCACCATATAACTATCAAAACTCAACTCTTGATCTGGGTACTCATAAGTCCAGTACCATTGGTTAGCAGTAACCTTTACTGTCATATCGGGATCAACTGCTCGGTCTCCATAATAAAGAGTTTTAAAAGATGGTACGGCAACAACAACTAAGATGAGAACCGGAACAACTGTCCATATGACTTCAATAACAGTATTATGTGTTGTTTTCGACGGATTAGGATTATTTGACGCTCGATATCTTATGCAGACATAAATTAGTAGGGCGAGCACAAAAATTGTGATAGCCGTAATTAACCACAGCAAGTAATCGTGAAACTCGTGAACCTGAACTGCTAGTGGCGACACCGGCTCGGGGACGCCCAACTGCCATGGCTTCATTTCCCCCTTTACAGTCGAAACAATGGAGCCATAAGTCGCTACAGCTAGACTGATAACCTTTAAAACTAACAAACCCAACTGCCCTATTTTTCTCATAGCTAGCGCTCTCTGCCCCCCGTAATAAAAGCTTGTGGCAAGTGACAGTCAAACCTTCATTTGCCTTAGTTTAAAAAACACGTAAGAGTATCTTCTACCCGCTGTTACCTCAAGACATTGCAGCGCGTCAGAAAGTCGCGCTGATTGTCAGACTTAAGGGATTTTGTTCACAAAAACAACCCTATGTTGTGGTTTATGATGCCTTTGAAGTAATATCATTTATCTTACGGTTTTTTATCCTATATAAAGGGGTTCGACTGGTTCAAAAATAGAGAAGGCTTCGATATGACTGTTTTGGGCAAAACTGACGATATTTTTTTTAAAGATCGAGACCTAAATAAAGAAAAATTAACCCGAATTGTTGATGATGCGCTGGGTCAGTCTGACGATGGAGAGTTATTTTTAGAGTACTGCCAATCCGAGGCCTTTGCTTTTGACGACGGGCGTCTAAAGACCGCTTCTTATGACACCTCGCAAGGCTTCGGAATACGTTCGATTACTGGCGAGACAAGAGGTTATGCGCATTCTTCCGAATTAAGTGAAGCTGCCATTAAAAGGGCCGCTAATACGGTTAGAAATGTAAACACTGGTCTCAATGAAAGCCTGGAAGATCATCCTAAGGCAACCAACAAAAGCCTCTACACAGACGAAAATCCGATGCTGGGAATGAGTTTTTCCGAAAAAGTAAAACTTTTGAAAGACATAGATGCTTACGCGAGGGACAGCGACACGCGGATAAAACAAGTTTCAACCTCCCTATCTGCATCGTGGCAAGCAGTTCAAATCATACGACCCGGAGGATTTTGCGTTGCCGACATTAGGCCTCTGGTGCGTTTGAATGTCGCAGTTGTGGTAGGTGATGGAGATAAAATGGAAAGCGGGGGAACTGGGGTCGGCGGCAGACTGGCTTATGATAGATACATCGCCACAGACAATTGGAAACAACAGGTGGATGAAGCATTAAGGATTGCGCTTGTAAATTTAGAAGCAACTGCTGCCCCTGCCGGGGAAATGGATGTAGTTTTGGGGCCAGGCTGGCCGGGGGTTATGTTACATGAAGCCGTAGGTCATGGATTAGAAGGTGATTTTAATCGGAAAAGAACATCCACTTTCACGGGCTTGGTCGGAGAAAGAGTAGCATCCAAGGGGGTCACTGTGGTAGATGATGGAACTATCCCAAATCGACGCGGATCTATAACAGTGGATGACGAGGGCACACCGTCAAAATGCAATGTTCTTATAGAAGATGGAGTTCTAGTCGGTTACATGCAAGACCGACAAAATGCTCGGCTAATGGGGGTTCAAACAACAGGTAACGGGCGTCGACAAAGCTATGCACATCACCCTATGCCGAGAATGACTAACACTTATATGCTTGGTGGAGACTGCGAGCCAGAAGAGATAATCAAAAGCGTAAAAAATGGCCTATATGCAGTAAACTTTTCTGGGGGCCAAGTTGATATCGTATCGGGTAAATTTGTATTTTCTGCGAGCGAAGCTTACGTGGTTGAAGATGGAAAAATTAAAAATCCAGTTAAAGGAGCAACATTAATCGGCAATGGACCAGACGCAATGAACAAAATATCTATGATAGGAAACGATATGAAGCTTGATGAGGGGGTCGGCACGTGTGGAAAGGACGGTCAGGGTGTTCCAGTAGGTGTCGGACAGCCCACTCTAAAAATGAATGGCGTCACAGTTGGTGGAACGGCCGTTTAGTAATGGTCACCAGCCCCATTAGGAACTTTGAGACCCTATTGATTAGAGGATAAGTTTTTAATATCTCAGTTCGCTGTAGACTGGATCAACACTTCCACACCAACGAGTTTTGAAAGCTTCGACCAAATCCTCAGCCGGTGTCATGCCTCGGTCCGCAATATCGCGAAGCGTATCCAAAAATCCAGACTCATCGTTCCCGGCGGCGTCTAAATTTGCGCGGTTCTTAAGACCTCTAGAAGATATAAGTAAAACTTGTCTTGCGAGTTGCCGAAGCGTTGTGTTTCGAAATTTAGTAGACAATCCCTCCACCGGAACTCGCTTCCTCATCTCCTCTCTTTCAACATCGGTCCAATCTTTAACGAGATCCCAAGCAGCCTGCTGTGCGTCAGAGTCATACAACAGTCCAACCCAAAATGCTGGCAGAGCACAAAGGTTCTTCCATGGTCCCCCATCTGTACCACGCATTTCTATATATTTTTTTAATCTAACCTCAGGAAAATTTGTCGTCATATGGTCTGCCCAATCGCCCATATGTGGAAGCTCTCCCTCAAACCCCTCTAAATTACCTGCCATAAAATCCCGAAAACTTTTGCCTGCTACATCATGATATATACCGTCACGGTACACAAAATACATTGGAACATCCAAAATGTAATCTACATGACGTTCAAAGCCATAACCTTCCTCAAAAACAAAAGGCAGCATACCGCACCTTCCGGGGTCCGTGTCTGTCCAAACATTGCTCCGTAAAGATAGGTAGTTACTTAAACCACCCTCTTGAAAGGGCGAATTTGCAAATAGTGCTGTCGCTATAGGTTGAAGAGCAATACTTATCCGATATTTTTGAACCATATCGGCTTCATTACTGAAATCCAAATTTGTTTGAACCGTGCAGGTTCGCAGCATCATGTCGAGCCCTAGTGTCCCTACTTCTCGCATCCAACGCTTCATTATGGAATATCGACCTTTTGGCATCCAGTGGACTTCATCTCTACTCCATTTCGGATCAAAGCCAAGCCCCAACATGCCAATACCTAATTCGTCACCTACCTCTTTTACTTGAGCTAAATGAGTATGCACTTCGTCACAGGTCTGATGTATTGTCTGCAAGGGAGCACCTGAAAGCTCAAACTGCCCCCCGGGCTCCAGTGTGATGGCACATCCATCTAAGGAAAGCGCAATAACATTATCTTTTTCTCTTATCGGCTGCCATCCAAATCGTGTGAGTCGGTTTAAGATTTCGGCGATACCGTCAGGACCCTCATAAGGGAGGCGCTTATTGTCCGATAGGCGAAAGGGAAATTTCTCATGCTCGGTACCAATCCGCCAATTTTCTCTAGGTTTACACCCAGACTCCAAGTCTTCAATCAGTTGTGACTTGTTTTCAATTGGCTCACTTTCGGAATCAGGGGGTCGTGACATAAATTTTCCTTTACCAATTAGGTTTTTTTTGACGTAAAGTTAGAGCCAATCCCCAGCAGCAGCTTGCCAACAAGCCAAAGCTGCCACAGCAGCCGTATCCGACCTAAGGATTCGTGTCCCCAAACTTACCCGACACACATTGCCTAGTTTGTCGACCTGGTCAAGCTCTTCCTTTGCAAAACCACCCTCTGGGCCTATCAATAAACCTGATGCTCTCAGGTGCGATGATCGAAAAGCGTTTAAAATTGGGGCGCCTTTTCCAGTCTCATCCAAACAGAACAAATCCCTATCACGCGGCCATTTTTCAATCAGGGTGTCAAAATCACTCGGATCTAATACTTTAGGAACTGTAAGCCTTCCCGACTGCTCAGCCGCTTCTATTGAATTAGACTTCAACCTCTCCATATTTATCCTACTAACTGATGTATATTTAGTGAAAATAGGCCATAGTGCTCCAGCACCAAGTTCCGTGGCTTTTTGGGCTAAATAGTCGATTCGATTTCTTTTTATAGGCGCAAAGACTAGCCAAATATCAGAGATGACTTCTTGCGACCTAATTTGCTCTACTACTTCCAATTCTACAAATCTTTTTGTAATGGTTTTAATCGCTGACAGCCATTCACCGTCCTCACCATTGAAAAGCGCAATTTGGCCATTTTCCTTTAGGCGCAATACCGACCTTATATAGTGCGATTGATCACTTTTTAAGACCAGCGACTTACCGGTCGACAAATTCTCTTCAACATAAAGGCGGGTTTCATAATCTTTTTCTGTCATTGGTTAAGACATTTCCCCCCATATAGCACTATCCGGCCTATCGAAAACAACACCTCCCCCTTTTAAACAGGAGGATAAACTATTAATCTAAAGCGAAATCCGCTTACCAAGAGAATAACAACGCTCAAGTATTAAGACAAAATGTATTTAAATACGTCAGATATTCTTATTTAGAGATGATGTCTCGAAGCGACATTCCCAAAAATAATTGGGTCGATCGTTGTATGCCCGAGTTCTCGAGGCCTTATGTTCGTTTGGCACGGCTTGACCGTCCAATTGGAACATGGCTTTTGTTATTGCCCTGCTGGTGGAGCCTAGCTTTAGGATGGAAACTGCAATTAGACAGTATAGGTCTCAATGAACTGGGATACCTATATATCCTATTTACTTTAGGTGCGTTAATCATGCGAGGCGCAGGTTGCACCATTAATGATCTCTGGGACCGAAACATGGATAAACTTGTCGCCAGAACTGCCGATAGGCCTGTAGCTTCGGGCAAAATAAGTGTCAAAAAAGCTGTTTTATTTTTGTCCACTTTATTTGTTTTTGCAGCATTGATTTTATATCAGCTCAACAAAGTCTGTTGGTTACTCGGCGTTTTGGTTCTTTTCCTGGTTTTTACTTATCCTTTGTTTAAAAGGATTACCTACTGGCCACAGTTCATTCTTGGCCTGACCTTCAACTGGGGTGCCCTAATGGGTTGGGCAGCTATAACGGGTTCTATTTCTATAGAACCATTGTTGCTTTACTTTGCTGGTATCTTTTGGACACTTGGATATGACACTATTTACGCACATCAAGATAAAGAAGACGATGCACTTATCGGCATAAAATCGTCGGCTCTTGCACTCGGCGATAAAACAAAATTATTTTTAATTCCGTTCTATACCTTAACAATAGGCGGGTTGTTTATCATTGGTCTCTTGAGCAATTTTGACTTTGCTTTCTATTTTTTAATAACTATTTCGGCAACCCAGCTTATTTGGCAGATCTTGGCATTAGACTTAAACTCGCCGATAGATTGTCATGAAAAATTCAAATCTAATAAATTATTTGGATTGATTGTAACGCTAGCTATCTACTGCGGGTAAAATTGAAGCAAAATTATCTCCACTTTATCAAAACGCATACCAAGCTATGTAGCGCGTCCCTTGTTCCAGAGATAAAATTACATACTGCCTCCGATATCACCAGCCTGTGGCATATGACAGAATCCGACTTAAAGCAAAAGAACATAAGCCCTCCGTTCTGGGCATTTGCTTGGCCTGGAGGGCAAGCTATCGCGCGCTATATTTTTGATAATCCATCACTTGTCAAAAATAAGAGCGTTTTAGATTTAGCTTCCGGGTCGGGAATAGCGGGTATTGCAGCTATTATAGCTTTCGCCAGGCACGTCGACTTTAACGAGATAGATCCCTTGGCCTGCGCATCGATCCATCTAAATTGCGCGGCAAATGGCCTGACAGTTTACCCTAGTATTTTTAGAAAAAATTTCATCGCAGACCCAACCCATGATTGCTCTCAAAAAAACTCTTGGGACATAATTTTTGCCGGTGACGTGTTTTACGAGCAGCCGATGTCGCAAAAAATTTTCAACTGGCTTTTAAATAGAGCTCGAGAAGGAACTGAGATTTTAATTGGTGACCCTGGTAGATGTTATTTTCCAGACGGACCGTTTGAAATGCTTTACCAATATTCAGTAAAAACGTCAAAGATGATTGAGAAAGAGGACGAAATAATAAGTCGAGTCTATCGCCTCCTGCACGATGTTGGCTAAAAATTTCTCCGCAAAGTACCGCCTTTAGCCAGAAATTGCAGCGGCATTAATTGATGCTACAGCGAGTTTAACAGATGCTAACAAAATGGCTGTCCCAACCTGACCGTCTTCTATTTTTCGTGATAAATCTCGAAGCCATAGGTCAATAATCCAGAAGGTAACAAGCTGAATTACTAAAGTAACTAATCCCCAAATGACAATATCGTATACGTTGACGCTGTTTGCCATACAAAATGCCAAAGGAATAGCAAGTCCCAAAATCGCGCCTGAGAGAGATACGGCGGCAGCGTTATTTCCCCCCCTTATAAGAGCCATCTCATCATGAGAGGTTATTTTAATGTAAATAAACGCACCAACCACAAGCATTACTATGGTTACCCCAAAGTGGGTCAGCAAAAATGGGATCCCCGAGAGAAAACTTTGAATAGCTCCATCCATCTTTAAATCCATTTCTATACAGGTTCAGCATTCCAACGATTTTATTTACAAATTTTTGCAATCCTATAGCGTTCTACCCTATGTCGGAAGTGTTGTTCCCTGAATTAAATTAAGTGCCCTTACTTGCTTATCTTCTAGCATTGATCCTACAGCTGCATCAAATGTTTTGAAATGACCTGTTAGCAAGTGCTCATCGAAAGCATCTGTACTGTCATAAACCTCATACAAAAAGCACTTCCTGGAGTCTTCTATGTCAAAACACACATCAAACTGACGACAACCCGGTTCATACATTAGCGATGCACGGGCATTTTCTAACATCAGAGGCTTAAAATTCTCTACTTCTTCTTCTTTAATCAGAAAATCTACAATTATTACGAACATTCGATCCCCTAACTTATTTTCAAAATGAGAACGGCTAGTTAATCAGACTGAACAGCTTTTTTTAGCCTTTCTTCTACGAGTTTTGCCCAGTAAGTGGCGCCAAGAGGC
>PCAV01000012.1 GCA_002730675.1 Rhodospirillaceae bacterium
CGCTATTCCCCCCATAGCATTTTCAGCCCCAGCTTGGGATTGAACAGCTACCACCCCAAACTTTTTTCTCATGCTTATTCTACTGTATCCGTCAGCCGCCATAACAGCGCCACGCTCATGTCGGAAAGCAATGGGCCGTATATTTACTTTTGCGCACGCGGATATGATTGGATTGCTTGGAAAACAGGATATCCATTCTACATTCTCTTGTTTTAGAATGCTTGCTACGTAATCAATTCCGTTCATCGTAGATTTCCCTAATCGTTATCGTCGCACGAATGTAGTTGCCAGTCTTCCATAGGAGATGCTTACCTCATCTTATATTATGTTAAGATAGCCTTTTGAACCAGTCACTGAAGACTATTTCATGAATTTTATTAGATCGTGACTTGGATACTTGCTCTTATTTTTTTTGCGAAACAATTCTTGTTTTGATGTTGTATAACGTTCAGAAATAATAAGTAGATTAGCTCGTAAGGGAAGAGACTATAATGCATGAAAAAGTGTTGGATATAGAAACCGCGGATGGTTACATGGAAACTTTTCTTTGTTGGCCGGAGAGAAATGAACCTCATCCTGCTATACTGATGCTAATGGATGCGCCAGGTATACGGAATGAGCTGTATGATATGGCAAGGCGTTTGGCAACAGTTGGGTTTTTTGTAATATTGCCAAATCTTTATTATCGCGCTGGCGCTGATACAAAATACGGCAAGGATGTACTCCAAAATGGGAGTGTGGAACATATAAGGATGCGGTCGGTTAGAACTAAAATGACTATTCCACCGGTGATGGAAGACGTTTATTCATTGTTGCAATTTATTGAAAATCATGACGCTACAAATGATGGACTTGTGGGTGTACATGGCTATTGTATGAGCGGCCCCTACGCACTAGCTGCGGCCGCGCGTTATCCTGATAAAATTGGAGCGGCAGCATCATTTTATGGGACTTGGATTATAAGTGATAATGAAGAAAGCCCGCATAAAAATTTATCGAAAGCTGCTGGCGAGCTTTATATCTCATGTGCCGAATTTGACGATTTAGCTCCCCCAGATATGGTAGAAGAATTAAAAAACCTGTTCATTGCTTCTGGCAATAATGGTGAACTGGAAATTCATCAAGGTGTTCATCATGGGTTCGCATTTCCGGAGCGTTGGTGCTACGACAAAGACGCGGCAGAGCGTCATTGGGAAAGATTAATTTCCCTTTACAAACGTTGTTTAACTTGAACGTTTGACTTAATTTTTATTTTCTTAGCGCGCCAAAAAACCACCGTCTATTGTAAGTTCTGTGCCAGTTACGAATTTTGCCCCATCGCTTGCTAAATACACCACACCCTCTGCTATATCGCTCGGTTCGCCGAGCTTCCCAAGAGGTACATTTTCTTCTATATAATTTCTGAACTCGGGGCCTCGTCTTTGTATAGCGCCTGCAACCATTGGGGTGTCGATAAAACCTGGATGTATTGAATTGACTCTGACGAGAGGCGTTTTACGGGCACACTCTAGAGCGGCGGCCTTTGTTAAAAGGCGCACGCCACCTTTCGATGCGCAATAGTTTGTCGCGGTTGCCAGCCCTGCAAAACCAAGTATCGAAGATATATTTATGATTGAGCCGCCTCTACCTTTACGCATAGCCTTGATACCGTACTTACACCCGAGAAATACGCCATCCAGATTAACAGAAAGGCAATTTCTCCATATTGAGAAATCCATATCTTCTATTTCAATACCGCTGCCTCCAACACCTGCGCCATTTAGCAAGATATCTAAATGACCGTGGCACTCAAGGATATAATCGCATATCTCGCGCCAGCCCTCTTCAGATGTGGTATCCTGTTTCATGAAGGAGCATTTGCCTCCATTATCTATTATTTGTTTTGAGACCGCTATGCCTTCTACCTCCTGCAAATCAGTTAATAGGACCGTTGCACCTTCTTTTGCCATTAATTGTCCAGTAGCCTTCCCAAGACCTGAAGCGCCGCCTGTTATTAGCGCTACTTTATCCTTTAGACGTCCCATTGTTATCTCCAATTTTGTAATCTACGAAACTAGCAGAGTAATTTGTTAATCATGATTTAACCTCCGGCTTTTATTGAAGACGTTTGATTATAGATTAATTTGTTTTTTACTACTGCCAGCGAGCTTTACATTCGATCCCCGCTCATAATGTCGAATTACTTCGTTTACATCTATATCACCCCCTCGCTCATTTATAGCAGCATGATAAATCTCACGAGCGGAGTTAATAACGGGAAGTGTAACGCCTGTTGATATTCCAAGTTCGGCCGCTTGTCTTATGTCTTTGTGCATTAGGCCAAGGGTAAATCCCTGAACCGGGTTGTCATTCGGTAAAACAAATTTTGGAAGTGTTACATCGGTTGCAAAATTTTTCCCGGAGCTTTTATTTAAAATCTCTGCACAGAGATCAGGGTCGATCCCATTCTTTGTTGCTAATGCAAGCGCTTCAAAGGTAGCTAGACGGTTTGTTGCGTTAAGCATATTATTTGCCAGCTTCATTACATGGCCAGTCCCTACATCGCCTGTTCTGAAAATATTAGGACTCACAGCTTCAAGCGCAGGCATTGTTTGCCCGACGGCGTTATCCCTTCCGCCCACCATTATTGCTAGCGTTCCTGCGGTCGCACCAGCGGGGCCGCCTGAGACCGGCGCATCCACCAAAGAGATACCACTGGGCAATTCATCTGCCATTTGTCTGGTTATGACCGGGTCACCAGTTGTCATGTCACAAATGATGCCGGCTTCCATAGTTGAGAGAAGGCCATTTGAAGCAAAAATGACTTCACGCACGTCATTAGATGTTGGCAGGCATAAAAAAATGACATCTGCCTTTGCGCCAATTTCTGCAATGGTTGATGCCGTCTGAGCCCCTAGTTCACCAAATTCGTTTCGAGTTTTTTCCGATAAGTCAAAAACAATTAATTCTTGGGTTAACAGCATACGTTTAGCTATAGCACCCCCCATATTTCCAAGACCTATGTACCCAAATTTCATTAATTATTCTCCTGTAAAAGATTACCTAAACTCTGCCAATTTATGAGAGTACTAGTTCGAGATGATTCTCAACAGTGATTTTGAGTTATGATCAGGCAGGTGATCTGCAATCGTTTTATATTATTGTAAAAAAAGTTCCGAGTTTTTAAAGAACTTCTTGGCTTGCACGTTGGGTATTTGTTAATAGGATGACCCTGATTATTACTTGGTGATGTAGGAGAAAAATCCAATGGACGAGGGTAAAGCGCAAAAACAAATCGAATCCGCCTTAAAGACTTATCACCAAAACTTTGAGACATTTTTTATAGCGAAGTTGCTTGGCTTAGAATTTTCCTACGAGGAAAATGGCTGTGTGGTGACGTTTCCTGTTGAAGACTTTTTGTTCAATCCTCAAGGCACTTTTCATGGTGGTATGCTTGCAACGGTTATGGATATTTCAATGGGACATCTAATTAACCATGAGATAGGCAAGCCAGGTTTTACACTTGAGATGAAAAACCAGTTTCTTCGTCCACTTACAAAGGGCCCCGCTAGTTGCAGGGGAAGCTTTATTCGAAAAGGCAGGTCAATAAGTTTCTTAGAGTCGCATGTTTGGGATGCTAATAAAAAATTAGTAGCTCATGGCACATCAACTTGGAAAATGGGCGATTAAATCTGTAAAGTCTTTAGAAAGGCTTATCACCTTTTACGGTTACCCTATAACCCGACCTCACTTGAGGATAATAATCCCACAGGGCTAGATGCTGAACACACCTGTTATCCCAAAAAGCAATGCTGTGCGGTTGCCATTTAAAGCGAACCTGATAATCTGGTTTGGCGCAGTGACTATATAAGAATGCAAGTACGCTATCGCTTTCGGCTTTTGGTATTTCATTGATGTGTGTAGTGAACGTTTTATTTACAAATATTGATTTACGGCCAGTCACAGGGTGTGTTCGAACTACCGGATGAACGTTTCTGGGATAAGTCAAGTTTGTATCGTCATGATTCTGATTGTTGTATCGACCGCGATAAATTTGCTCACCAGAGTGCGTTGCATTTAGTCCGTCCAAGTAAACTTTCATTCGTTCGCTCAGATCATCGTATGCAGCCTCCATGCTTGCAAATAATGTATCACCACCAGATTTAGGAACCTCCCATAAATGCAAAATACTACCCATTGGTGGTTCAGCATCACATGTTACATCGGAATGCCAATTTTCTCCTGCTATATGTTTAGAATCCTTGTCGGCATGAACTATTAATATCTCTGGGTGGCCTGGGGGAGGAGGTGATCCCGGGTGAATATGTAGCTCTCCAAAAAGACGNCCAAAGTTTTTATGCTGCTCAACATTGATGTCCTGATTACGGAAAAAAAGAACAGAATGCTCCATCAAGGCNTCATGTAATTCTTGAAACTGCTGATTGCCNAGAGACTTGGTAAGATCAATNCCGCTTACTTCTGCNCCTATACGAGGCGTCATAGGAGTTATCTCGATGGTTTCATATCCCATTTTATTAATTCCTTACTCGAGCTTCTATTTCTTAATTGAGAATAAACGTTACTTAGCTAATGTAAGTGTCAGCAAGTCAATGAAGAGAATTTCACATATAGGATGCTGCATATACCAAAAACCGTGCAAAGATTAGAATAGTTGTTGGGAGGATCGTTTATGAGTTTAAATGGAAAAGCAGGCATGCTAGCTGGGGTTAGGGTTTTAGATATGACCCAGTTTGAGGCGGGGCCATCATGCACTGAGACGTTGGCGTGGCTTGGTGCAGAGGTTGTCAAAATAGAAAATCCCAAAGGAGGGGATGCCGGGCGTTTCGCCAACACTGAGAAACCAGGCATCGACTCTTTTTATTTTATGCAATTTAACTCTGGCAAAAAGAGTCTTACGTGTAATTTAAAAACGGATGAAGGCGTAGCCTTAATTAAAAAGCTAGTCAGAGAAGCTAACGTATTTATTGAAAACTTTGCTCCTGGCGTTGTGAAGCGTATGGGATTGGATTATGAGGCTCTAAAAAAAGAAAACCCCAATATTATTTATGCTTCAGTGAAAGGATTTGCGGAAGGTAGCCCGTACGAGGATTTTCTATCCTTCGACATGATTGGTCAATCTGCAGGAGGGGTGTTGAGCATAACAGGTGAGCCCGATGGTAAACCATGCAAGCCAGGCGTTACGCTAGCCGATACAGGTACAGGAATGTTAATGGCAATTACAATTCTTGGAGCTTTGTATAGACAGCAGGCGACAGGGGAGGGAGAACATCTCCAGTTAGCGATGCAAGATGCTATGACGCAGTATAGCCGTTTGGCATATGCTTATCGGGATTTAAATGGAAAGGCTGCGCCAAGAGCGGGAGCAAAACTATTTACCACCGGTAATGCTCCTACGGGGATTTTTCCATGCAAGCCGTTTGGCAAAAATGACTATGTCTATATTTACACCACACGGGCAGGTAATCACCATTGGGAACGGCTTTGCAATCTAATAGGTAGGCCCGAATTAATAGACGACCCTAGATTTTCGGGGCCTAAAGAACGAGCAGATAATGAAGAGGCTCTCGATGCGATTTTGGCGGAGTTCACAAAACAATATACGAAGCGTGAAGCCATGAAGCTGATTGGTGAATGTGGTGTTCCTTGTGGAGCAGTGTTGGATGTGTCTGAATTGTATGACGATGAAGATTTGAACCAGCGTGGAATATTTCAAAACATGCAACATCCAGAAC
The DNA here is from genome assembly GCA_002730675.1 of Rhodospirillaceae bacterium. Lineage (GTDB taxonomy): Bacteria > Pseudomonadota > Alphaproteobacteria > Thalassobaculales > Thalassobaculaceae. The sequence continues at coordinate 5,733 of PCAV01000012.1, forward strand.
GGGGTGAATATAAGATGCCTGCTTGGCCTGTAAAGGTTGGCGACGCGCATCTTCCGATTCCTGCCGCCCCGTTATTAGGCGAGCATGTTGATTCGGTTCTATCAGAGTGGTTGGATATGAGCCAAGAAGAAGTGGAGAAACTAAAAAATAGCGGCGCCGTTTAATACATAACTAGGTATTGAAGATACATGATGAACGCAACATTTATCGAGCGTAACCATAAAAGTTTATTGGAGTAAAGACATTGGCACAACTAACGGGATCAGAAATTCTGGCTAAGGCATTAAAAAACGAGGGTATAGAGGATTTATTCTTTTTGATGGGAGGACCAATGTTGTTGGCAGAGGAGTCCTGTATTAAAGAGGGTATAAGACCAATAGACGTCAGGCACGAACAAGCAGCGGCGTTTATGGGGCAGGCCTACAGTAGGCTACTTAATAAGCCAAGTGTTTGCATGGCCGCAAGTGGCCCAGGAGTAACAAATTTAATAACCGGGGTAGCAAACGCATTCGTNGATTGTGTACCGTTGGTAGCTATCGGNGGCTCTAGTCCATTTAAAACATATGGCCAACAAGTATTCCAGGAAATCGACCAGCTCGGAATGATGAAGCCCTGTACAAAGTGGGCTGAACGGATTTATACCCTTAGTCGTATTCCCGAAATGGTAAATGTGGCATTTCAAAAAGCGATGGCTGGTAAACCAGGTCCGGTTTATCTAGATTGCCCCGGTGATCTATTATACGAAAAAATAGATGAAGAAGAAATCGACTGGTCTATCTCGGGGCGAGCTTTACCTCGAGCGCGCCCACATGCTTCATCAGAAATAATAGATGAGATAATCGATGCTCTACGAAATGCGGAAAGACCAGTAATTGTAACTGGAGGGGGTATTCTTTGGTCGGATGCCTCTTCAGAATTACAAGAGTTTGTTGAAAAAACACAAATCCCATTTTACACAACGCCTCAAGGACGTGGTGTTATCCCCGAAGATCATCCTTTATCTTTTATGACTGTTCGGTCAGCAGCTTTTAGAGAAGCGGACCTGATTATGATCATTGGTACACGGGTGAACTATATTATTGGCCATGCAGCACCACCACGGTTTAATGCAGATGCAAAAATTGTTCGGATTGATATAGACGAGGAAGAAGTTAGCACCAGTCCGAGGTCTGTTGATATTGGAATAGTTGGTGACGCTAAAGCCGTTTTAAGTCAGATAAATCAGAAACTTACAGGGCTGGATGAAAAAATTTCCTACGATGATTGGATAAAGCGTTTAGGTGATGAAGAAGCAGCCAAGCGAACTAGGCCAGGGGGCAACGCAATCTCAGACAGTGAGCCGATCCATCCATTACGGCTTTGTGAAGAGGTAAAGAACTTTATGGACCGGGATGCCATTTTAGTCGTTGATGGACAAGAAATATTGAACTACGGACGTCAATCTATGCCTACATTTTCACCCGGACACCGCCTGAACTCAGGTCCATTTGGGACAATGGGGGTTGGATTACCATTCGGGTTAGGGGCGAAAATTGCCAAGCCAGACAAACAAGTAATTGTCGTTCATGGCGATGGTTCATTCGGGCTTAATGCTATGGAACTTGATACAGCAGTACGTCATGGAATAAATGTTTTGGTCGTAATAAGCTTAAATGGAGGATGGACTGCCGATCCTGACGGTACGAAGCCAGGACGTGACCTTGGTTATACAAGATATCACAAAATGGCAGAATCTCTTGGGTGCTACGCCGAGTATATAGAGAAACCAGGAGAGATTAGGGAGGCATTAGAAAGAGCGCAAGCCAAAGTCAATGAAGGTCGTGTAGCTGTTGTAAATATTAAGACTGATCATACAGCACGAGCTGGAACACAAAATTTTTCTCAATATTCCACCTAGAACATTTTAAAAGTTTGCTTGTCACCTAAACAAATTGTTGTGCTGAGGGTTAGCTAAAAAGTGTCAGCGGCGACTTGCTCATGCCACGATAGCTGTTTATAAGACAGCTGTCAGCGTATTAGTTTTGATTTAGATCACTCGTTATACAAAGAAAGAAGATAGATATGGGTATTGAAAGAACGTTTTCTATAATAAAGCCTGATGCGACCCTTGCAAATAAAACAGGAGCTATTAACGCTCTCATCGAGCAAAGTGGTTTACGAATAATAGCGCAGCGACGAATTAGAATGACTAAAGCGCAAGCACAGCAATTTTACGCGGTTCATTCAGAAAGACCCTTTTATGATGAGTTGGTGGAATTTATGATGTCGGGACCCGTCGTCGTTCAGGTCCTAGAAGGAGAGAACGCGATAGCAAAATACCGCGAAGTAATGGGTGCTACTAATCCTGCAGAGGCCGCGGAGGGTACAATTAGAAAACTGTACGCAAAAAGCGTTGG
>PCAV01000013.1 GCA_002730675.1 Rhodospirillaceae bacterium
ATTCGAAGTTAAAATGAAGTTATATCTCTTTCATGAAGGTCTTCTATCAAAATTATAGTGGCTCATAAGAGTAAACAAAAATAAAAAGGTTAGAATAATGCCTAACATTACCCTGCCGGATGATAGCATTCGCAGTTTTAATGGGTCCGTAGATGGTTTTGAATTAGCTTCCGCTATTGGGCCTGGCTTAGCAAAGTCAGCAATGATGATGATAGTAGATGGGAATGAAAGGGACTTATCGTTCCGGATTGAACAAGATTGTAATGTGGTGATTGTAACGAGAAAGGACGCAGTTGCTCTGGACCTTATCAGGCATGATTGCGCACACGTTATGGCGGAAGCGGTAACAGAACTGTATCCCGAAACTCAGGTCACAATTGGTCCGGCAATAGCAAATGGTTTTTATTATGACTTTTACAGAGAAAGGCCCTTTACGGAGGGCGATCTCGAGACCATAGAAACAAAAATGCATGAAATCATAGATAGAGGTGATCCATTCGAGAGAGAGGTATGGGCTCGTGATGAGGCGATGTCGCACTACGAGAAGATCAAAGAACCCTTCAAAGTCGAGTTGATCGAGGGTATTCCAGATGATGAGCCAATTTCTTTTTATAGACAGGGCAACTTTTTGGATTTATGCCGAGGCCCGCATGCGCCATCAACAAAACATGTTGGCCACGCTTTTAAACTAATGAGCGTGGCGGGGGCTTATTGGCGTGGGGATTCGTCAAACCCAATGCTGCAGCGAATTTACGGTACAGCTTGGCCAGATGAAAAAAAGTTAAAGGCCTACCTAAATATGTTAGAGGAGGCGGAAAAGCGCGATCATCGTCGGTTAGGTAGAGAGCTAGACCTTTTCCACATGCAAGAAGAGGCTGTGGGTTCGATATTTTGGCATCCACGGGGCTGGTCATTATACAGGGAAATCGAAGCGCATGTGCGCCGGAGACTTGAGGATGGAAATTATAAGGAGGTTAAGACGCCACAGTTGATAGATAGATCTCTATGGGAGGCGTCGGGTCATTGGGATAAATTTAGAGAAAATATGTTTACAGCCGATAGTGAAGACGATCGAACTCTTGCGCTCAAGCCTATGAATTGTCCTGGCCATGTTCAAATTTATAAACAAGGACTTAAAAGTTATCGAGATTTACCTATTAGAATGGCCGAATTTGGCTCATGCCATCGAAACGAGCCATCTGGTGCTTTGCATGGCATAATGAGGGTCAGAGCATTTACACAAGATGACGCGCATATTTTCTGTTCTGAGGATCAGATAACTTCCGAAAGTATTACTTTCTGTGACTTATTAAGAAAAATATATAAAGATTTCGGTTTTGAAGATGTTCGCGTCAAATTTTCTGATAGACCAGCTGTTAGAGCAGGGGATGATGAGACTTGGGATAGAGCGGAAGAGGCACTCAAGAGTGCCTGCGAGGCTGCTGGGTTAGAGACCACCTTGAACCCTGGTGAGGGCGCTTTCTATGGACCAAAACTGGAGTTTGTTCTTAGGGACGCAATTGGCAGAGATTGGCAGTGTGGTACCCTTCAGGTAGATTTCGTATTGCCGGAGCGTCTCGATGCTAACTATATAGCTTCTGACGGATCTAAAAAACGACCGGTAATGTTGCACCGGGCAATACTAGGCTCTATGGAGCGCTGGATTGGTATACTCATCGAGCAGTATGCAGGCAGATTCCCAATATGGTTAGCCCCGGTACAGGCGGTGATAACGACGATTACAAGTGATAACGATGACTATGCGTGCAAAGTTTTAGAAGAATGCAAGAAAGTCGGTTTGAGAGCGGCTACTGATACAAGAAATGAAAAGATAAACTATAAAATTCGTGAGCATAGTAACGCAAAAATCCCGGTTATATTAGTCGTGGGAACAAAAGAACAAGAAAATGAAACAGTGGCGATGAGGCGCTTGGGCGGGAAATCGCAGGAAATACTTGCGCTTGACGATGCAGTTAATACACTATTGAAAGAATCGGCCCCTCCGAGGTAGTATAGAAGGGGGTATAGCAAAGAAAAATAGGAGGCTCTAGATAACAAAACAACCATTAAACCAGCAGCCGGTGAAGCAAGGACCACGTGTCAACACTGACATACTCAACGATGAAGTGCGATGTATCTCGCCGGAGGGAGAACAATTGGGTGTCATGAAAACAGCTGATGCAATAGCGCAAGCAGATGCCCAAGGGTTAGATTTAGTCGAAGTTTCACCTAATACAGATCCGCCAGTTTGCAAAATTTTGGACTACGGAAAGTTCAAGTACGAAGCTCAGAAGAAAAAAAATGAGGCTAAAAAGAAACAGAAAATTATAGAGGTTAAAGAAATTAAACTTAGGCCTAATATTGATGAGCACGACTATCAGGTGAAAATGCGTAACGTCCAAAAATTTTTAGACGAAGGTGATAAAGTAAAAGTCACTATGCGATTTAGAGGCCGGGAAATGGCGCACCAGGAATTGGGTGTTAATGTTTTGAATAGAGTTCGTGACGATACCGAAGACGTGGCAAAAATCGAGGCTTTTCCAAAACTTGAGGGCAGACAAATGATTATGGTAATTGCACCAAAATAAATAAAACGGCAATTCCTGCGTTTAGATTTTTAGCAAGTATAGTTTTGGCTTATTATTGTCTCAGTGTTTTTGAAAGAATGACAGAAGATTTTATAACTTCATCTCATATCCCAGATGAGCACCCAGATATTCCGAAAGAAAAAGTTGGCGTGCTGCTTTTGAATTTGGGTACCCCAGATGGCACAGATTTTTGGAGTATAAGGCGATATTTAAAGGAATTTTTATCAGATCCTCGCGTCATAGAAGTGAACCGGGTCCTTTGGAGTATAATTCTAAATTTAATTATATTAAATGTAAGGCCAAAGATATCAGCAAAAGCGTACAAGGAAATCTGGCTGGAAACAACGGATGAGTCGCCCCTCAGGTTTCACACCCGTGCGCAGTCAGATGCATTATCTCAGCGCTTTATGGAGAACGGGTTTTCTGTAGAGATAGATTGGGCAATGCGCTACGGCTCACCCGCGATAGGTGATCGTCTGGAAGCAATGCGTGCTAAAGGTTGTCGCAAAATACTTCTGCTAGCTCTTTACCCTCAATATAGTGCTACCACTACTGCAAGCGCTTATGACAAAGCTTTTCAGGCGTTGCAAAGGATGCGGTGGCAGCCTGTAATTAGAACAGCACCAGCATATTATAACAACAGAAAATATGTAGAAATCTTGGCAAAGTCAATTAACGAACATATTGCATGTCTCGATTGGGAGCCAAATGTGATCTTGACGTCGTTTCATGGTTTACCCAAACGTTATTTGGATGCGGGCGATCCCTACCACTGCGAGTGTGCACAAACCTCCCGACTTATAGCAGAGGAACTTGGTTGGACTGGTGACAGGGTCAGATTAGCTTTTCAGTCAAGATTTGGTAGAGAAGAATGGTTGAAGCCATACATACAAGAGGTAATAACTGAATTGCCATCGCAAGGCATAAAAAAAATAGCAATAATCTCTCCAGGGTTTATATCCGATTGCGTTGAAACTTTGGAAGAAGTCGCGATAGGTTTGAAGGAGAGTTTTCTTGAAGCGGGTGGGGAAAAATTTACTTACGTTCCTTGCTTAAACTCTTCGGAAGAAAGCATTGATCTTTTGCAGGAACTTGTTCTAAAGGAGTTGCGTGGTTGGATTCCAGAATAAAATATTCTGGCACTTTAATTTTTTGTAGTTACATTATTAGAAATAAGCGGGGGGGTGACTGTAACTCTACTGTTCTTTTAAAAAAAGAGGGAGCATAATGGAAGCAATAGATTTTTTGAAATCACGGCGGTCAGTCCTTGTCAAGAATCTTACAAGCCCTGGACCTAATAAAGAAGATTTGCAGCAAATTCTTGAAGTGGGCTTACGTGTCCCGGATCACGGCAAAATTGGGCCTTGGCGAATTCAAGTAATAACACCAAAGGGTCAGGAAGTCCTAGGAGATCTTGCGGCCAAAATATTTGCAAATAAGCACGGTGAAAGAGCGAGTGAGAAGCAAATAGAGGCCGAGAGGCGGCGACCGCAAAGGGCACCGGTGCTACTGGTTGTTACTTCTGATATACAATCACCTCACAGAATCCCAGAATTAGAACAGCGATTATCAGGCGGAGCGGTATGTATGAATATATTAAACGCTGCCCACGCACTCGGTTATTCAGCACAATGGGTTACAGAATGGTTATCTTTTGATACCGAAATAAAAGTAGCTCTCGGTCACGATGATCAAACTGATATCATTGGGATGATTTATATTGGGACTGCCTCAGAGCAACCTCAACCCCGCAGTCGGCCATCCTTAGAAGAGATCGTAAGCGAATGGTCAGGCCTGTAATCTGTGATTAAATATAGAGTAATTGGTTTGTCCCAATGAGACGTATGGTTTTGTTAATGCGCTTCCGCCCAGTTATTTCCAATACCAACTTCAGCTACTAAGGGAACGGACATTTCTATGGCAGGGGCGGCCGCCCCTTCCATTGCCGCCGATATAATTTGAGAAGTTTTATCTAATTGTACTATCGGCACTTCAAATAACAGTTCATCATGGACGGTGAGCAGCATCCTTGCGCTTAGGTTTTGTTCTTTTAAGAGACTTGGTATGCGGATCATGGCTCGCTTTATGATGTCGGCTGCGGTTCCTTGGATAGGTGCGTTTATGGCTGCTCTTTCATAAAAACCCCGCCGTGCTGGGTTAGCTTCTTTGATACCAGATAAATGAACTTTTCTGCCAAAAAGTGTTTTAACATAACCGTTTTCTCTCGCGCTAACTTTGGTTTGCTCCATATAAGTTTGAATTCCGGGATACTTCGCGAAATAAGCATCAATATATGCTTTGGCCTCGGTTTGGGGACAACGTAGTTGTCGTGCTAAGCCAAAGCTCGAAATACCATAAATGATTCCAAAATTAATTGCTTTTGCATTTCTTCTGATCATCGGGTCCATATTTTCGACAGAGATATTAAACACCTCCGATGCAGTTTGAGCGTGGATATCTACGCCATCCCGGAAAGCTTGNTTCAAGCTGTCGATATTTGCTATCTCGGCCAAAAGTCGCAGNTCTATTTGTGAATAATCTATCGAAACTAAAGNATTACCTTGCTCTGCAATAAAAGCTGTTCGTATTTTNCTTCCTTCATCAGTTCTTATGGGAATGTTTTGAAGATTAGGATCGTTTGAACTTAAGCGCCCAGTGCTCGCCCCCGTCATTGAGTATGAAGTGTGTATTCTGCCAGTTTTAGGATTAATTTCTTCAATTAACGCATCAGTATACGTTGACTTAAGTTTGGCAATTTGCCTCCAATATAAAACTTTTGCTGCTATGTCACTGCCATTTGCCGCCAAATCTTCAAGAATTTCTGCTCCTGTTGCGTATGAACCTGTTTTTGTTTTTTTTCCACCTGGTAGAGATAGTCTATCAAAAAGAATTTCACCTAACTGCTTGGGGGACGCGATATTAAATTCACCTCCAGCCAATCTATAAATATCACCCGCTTGACTTTGTAACCGGTGTGAAAAATCCTCAGACATTTTTTTAAGAATTATGGGATCTACCTTTATGCCAGTATGTTCCATTTCAACCAATACTTCGATAAGCGGACGCTCGAGTGTCTCGTATACAGAGACCATGCGTTTTTTTGGCAGGTCTTTCTTTTGTTGTTTGTACAAGCGAAATGTCATGTCCGCATCTTCGGCGGAGTACTTCAAAGCCTTGTTTAGCGAAATTTTTGCAAATGGAAGCTTTGTTTTTCCAGTCCCGCATAACTCGCTATATTTTATATTTGTGTGATCGAAGTGCAGAAGCGATAGCTCATCTAACCCGTGTCCATGGAGACCCGCGTTCATAACATAGGATAAGCACATCGTATCATCGACTGAACTTAGTTTTATGCCTCCATTGTGCGGTTGTCTCATCACTAAGGCATCATATTTGATGTTGTGTCCAATTTTTAGAATGCTAGGGTCTTCAAGGATAGGCCGAATGATTTCGATGGCAGCGCCAAACTCTATCTGTTTGACATCTAATTTTGATTTACCAAGAAGTTCTGTCTGGTCACCTCCTGTTTCGTGCCGTAACGGTATGTAACATGCGGTTCCAACCGAAACCCCTAAAGATATCCCAATTAAATTGGCTTGCGAGGCATTTAAAGAGTCGGTTTCAGTATCGAAAGCGACTAAACCATTTTTCTCGATCAGTGCTACCCATTCGTTCAAACTTTTTAAATTGTCAATTAATACATATTTTTTTTCTACTTTATCGGAAGGGTTTGATAGGGATAACTTATCTCCAAATTCTTGCTGTGCTTCAGCCTCAAATCGGGCAATTAATCTTTTGAAACCTTGAGCGCGCAGAAACTCCAACACCTTTAGTGGGTCTGGTTTTTCCAATGTTAATTTTGAAAGAGGCTGCGAGACGTCCACATCTTGCTTCAGTGTCACAAGTATTTTACTTATGCGTGCCATTTCAGCATGATTAATTAGATTGTCACGGCGTTTTGGCTGTTTGATCTCACTTGCTCTTTCCAATAGTGACTCTAAATCGCCGTATTCATGTATGAGTTGCGCGGCGGTTTTAATTCCTATCCCTGGAACACCTGGAACATTGTCGCTTGTATCTCCGGCTAGTGCCTGAACATCAACTACATTTTGCGGCCCGACCCCAAATTTTTCGATAACATCCTCTACACCAATATCCTTGCTTTTCATTGGATCAAACATTTTTATGTTTGGTCCGACAAGTTGCATGAGATCCTTGTCTGAAGATACGATTGTTACGTCTGCATCCTGTTCTCTTGCTAATCGCGTATAGGTTGCGATTAAGTCATCGGCTTCGTAGCCTTCCATCTCAATACAGGCAATATCAAAGGCACGTACAGCCTCACGTATAAGTGCAAACTGGGGTATGAGTTCGTCTGGTGGCGGCGGTCGGTTTGCCTTGTATTCTTCATAAACATCATTTCTGAAGGTTTTTCTGGCAGTATCAAATATTATAGCACAGTGATCGGCTTTAAGATCTTCTATGAGCTTAATTAGCATGTTGGTAAACCCAAAAACAGCATTAGTCGGTGTTCCGTCGTCTCGGCTCATAGGGGGCAATGCGTGAAATGCTCTGAATATAAACCCCGACCCGTCGACTAAGAAAACATGTTTTCGGTTGGTTGATTGTTCGTTCATCTCAGCCTCTGTTATAGACGTCATCTATCTATCCGTTAGTTAACTGAATTGTGTTTCCCTAAAAGTAAAAGAAAACTGTATTTAATAGCTACTAGTCTAACTCCTTGATGTGGATCGAAGCAATGATGCATAATATTAAAGAACTATGGAGTATGGATTAATCGGAGGTTTCTTTATGGTGCCGACTAAAGTTAGATATATTAATACAGACTGGAAGCATAAAGATGTTGCTCCCAAAATTGGATCAAAGGAATCTAGGAGAGAACACACAGCGTATCAGGATGTGTTGATAGAGGATGCTCGGCCCCATTTGGANAATGGAAAAATTGGNCTTGANCAAACTGGTTTCACGCTAACAANTAATAGAACTCAGTGTAGTAATTTTAGAGATGAGGACCTTATTAGCAGGGTGTATCTGCCTGAGATGCAAGACTTAATATGTCGCCTCACCGGTGCAAAGGCTGCATACCACTACGGCTTTTTAGTCAGAACAGAAAAGCCGATCGATTTTAACGACGGCTACGCACGCTTTGTCCACTGCGATTACAATGTAAAGCGCNTAGTAGGTATGTCTCATGACGTTCTGCGTGNAAATGGNNTTNATCCCGATAAAAGTGATACTTTTGCTTGGTTTAACACATGGCAACCGTTTGATCATCCTGCAATAAATAATCCCTTAGCTTTCATCGATAATAGCAGTCTCGCGGACGACGATGTAATTGATTACTTTTATACGGGCAGAGGAAGAGATAGTNTGGTAGCGGCTCCTGTATACAACCCGTCACATAGATGGTTTTATTTTCCAGAAATGCAGCTTGACGAAGTTATCGTTTTAAAACAAATGGATCAGAGACCGGACAGAGTCATTTATTGTCCGCATACATCGTTCGATAACCCTAATGGAGGTGAAAACTACCCACCACGCAGAAGTATAGAAACACGAGTAGTGGCGGTTTTTTGATTGCAATAAACCATCGTTAGTCCAGGTAGTATTAAATTACTCTTAAGAAATTCCCTAGTCGATCAGCGAAATAATCAGTTATTTTTGCTTGAGAATTTGATAAGGATCAGCCCATTTGACCGAAATGCATTAAAGATAATCGTGATGTAGGAAAATTNATGTCTACTAAANCTAAAAAAGGTGTAGCTCTGATTGTTGGCGCTGGAGATGCGACTGGAGGAGCAATAGCAAAACGCTTTGCCAAAGAAGGTTTTCAAGTTGTTGTAACAAGACGAAAAATCGAAAGCCTCGATAACTTATCTCAAGAAATAATGATGATGGATGGCATTGTTCATCCATTTGGAGTTGATGCCCGGCGAGAGGATGACGTTGTTCCATTTATTGAAAAGATAGAAAGCAACATAGGGCCAATAGAAGTTGCTGTTTATAATGTTGGAGGTAATGTCCGTTTTGGAATACATGAGACGACATCGCGCGTTTTTTTTAAGGTTTGGGAAATGTGCTGTTTTGGTGGATTTCTCATGGGTAGAGAGGTTTCTCGTGCAATGTGTGAGAGAAAACGAGGCACTATCATCTTTACCGGTGCAACGGCGAGTGTGAGNGGGGGTAATGGTTTTTCTGCGTTNGCTTCAGGTAAACATGGATTGCGAGCTTTGGCACAATCAATGGCNCGTGAGTTAGGACCGAAGGGCATTCATGTTGGGCATATCGTTATTGATGGCGCCATTGATACTGAGTGGATAAAAAAAATGTTTCCTGACAGATACGCGCAAAAAGAAAATGATGGTATTCTGGATCCGTCTGCTATCGCAGAGACATATTGGAATATGCATTGTCAACCCCGAAACGCCTGGAGTTTTGAAATAGATTTAAGGCCTTGGGTGGAAAATTGGTAAATATAGTGTTTTTTNGGCCAGAATAATGTCTGCTCGCTCTTTAATGTTTCAAGGAACGGGTTCAGATGTGGGCAAGTCCCTTCTGGTAGCTGGGCTGTGTAGATGGGCAAAAAACCGAGGTATTAAGGTTCAACCATTTAAACCCCAAAATATGTCGAATAATGCTGCTGTAGCTGAAGGAAATGGGGAGGTTGGAAGAGCTCAGGCTTTGCAGGCAAAGGCATGCGGGATACAACCTNCCGTTGATATGAACCCTATTCTGCTAAAGCCTGAGACGGACAGTGGNTCCCAAATCGTTGTTCAAGGAAAAATGTTTGNCCGAGCTACTGCGAGAGAATATCAAAAATTAAAGCCTNAACTGCTACCCTATGTTTTAGAAAGTTTTGAGAGGATAAAAAAAGAGGCAGATTTACTCCTTGTTGAAGGGGCGGGAAGTACAGCCGAAATAAATTTGAGAACTAACGACATCGCTAACATGGGTTTTGCTAAAGCAGTAAACACTCCCGTAATCTTAATAGGTGATATTGATAGAGGTGGAGTGATTGCCAATTTAGTTGGAACGAAAGCTGTNTTGCCCGTTGACGAAGCTCAGTTAATCAAAGGGTTTGTAATTAATAAGTTTCGNGGNGACGTATCACTNTTTACATCGGGTATTCAAGAAATCGAGAAACGAACGCAATGGCAGGGTTTTGGAGTCATTCCATGGTTTCAAAATGCGAGAAAGCTGCCCGCTGAAGACGCAGTGAGCTTGAAAGGAGAGCTTGCCTCAATCAGACAACAATTGAAAATTTCTGTGCCTAGGCTATCGCGTATTGCTAACTTTGATGACTTGGATCCTTTAAAGAATGAGCCAGGTGTAAATTTGAGAATAGTGGAGCCTGGTGAGCCGATAGATAGTGATTCGGATCTCATTTTGATTCCAGGAAGTAAGTCGACCATTGGTGACCTCTCTTTTTTGGTTGAACAGGGATGGAATATAGACATCCAGGCGCATGTCAGACAAAGAAAACTTGTTTTGGGTATATGTGGGGGGTATCAAATGCTGGGTAAACTAGTAAGTGATCCCCTGGGAATAGAAGGTAATGCAGGAACAGCCCCAGGACTAGGTTTATTAGACGTTTCGACAAAACTTACCTCAGAAAAAGCTGTTACAAAAGTAAGTGGTACCGATATCAAATTTGGAAAAAAAATTACGGGTTATGAAATACATATTGGATCAACGTATGGGCCAGACTGCGCGCGCCCATTGGTGAATATTCGCTCCGGGAACAGCGAAGGAAGATTAGACGGCGCATCTTCACCCAATGGTCTTGTCCTGGGAACTTACGTGCATGGGTTGTTCATCGAAGACGAATTCCGCCATGCATTTCTTCAATATTGTGGGCTGGAAAAACTTAGTATGTCGTCCTTTGATTTAGACATAGAAACGACGTTAGATGAATTTTCTGAGCATTTAGATAAAAATATTGATGTTCCAAGACTTTTGGACCTTGCGCGCTAGGAGCTTGTGAGTATTGTATTGGTTTTCTTTTTAACGTTGATCCTTGGAGCTTAGCATGGGTCGTTTTCTTTTAATTATTGGAGCTTTGTTTTTTATAATGACAGCCGATAAAGCCGGGGCAATTGATCCCGAGAATCAGATCTTTCTCGATCTTAAGGATGGACGCGTGGTAATTGACTTACTTCCCGACGTTGCACCCAAACATGTAGAAAGAATAAAAGAACTTACGCGAGAAGGTTTTTATAATGGTATTGTATTCCATCGAGTAATAGACGGATTTATGGCGCAGACAGGAGATCCTACCGGTACTGGAACTGGTGGCTCTGGCAAAAAGTTAGTAGCTGAATTTTCCAACGAGCCGTTCACACGTGGCGCTGTCGGCATGGCGCGTGCTCAAGACCCCGACAGCGGTGACAGCCAATTTTTCATTTGCTTTGATGATGCTCAATTTCTTAATAAGCAATATACAGTCTGGGGTAGAGTAAGCGCCGGTATGGAATTTGTAGATAATATTACGAGGGGAGAACCGCCAGCAAACCCAGACAAGATAGAAAAAATGCAGGTCGCTGCTGACGTTAAGTAATAAAGGTCCTTTTTTTACATGACTTTTTTAGTTGTTGGGGGTGCAGGGTTTATCGGTTTAAATGTGATTGAGGAATTGCTGTCTTCCTCAGAACAAGTAATCGCTTTAGATAAGTCGCCGATTCCTCCCGCGGCTAAGAAATTTTTCTCAAAACTTCCGGGAAAATTCACAAGTATTCAACTCGATGTCACCAATGCAGAAGACGTCGATCGAGTTGTTTCAGGAGGCGACGTGGATGTGATTTTCTATGGCGCAGCGATTACCGCGGGTGCAGAGCGGGAAATCTCTAATCCTCTATCTGTCTTTGATGTAAACGTTAGTGGACTTCTTAATGTTCTCGAAGCAGGCTGCAGAGTTCCATCAGTAAAAAGAATTATAAATATTAGTTCTGGTTCAGCTTATGGAAATGGTGGTTTTGGTGATACTGGCTGGAACGATAGCCTAGATGAATTCGGCACACGTGAAGATCCCCAGACACTATATGCTATATCGAAATATACTGGTGAACGCGTAGCTCTTAGGATGGGTGAGCTTTTAAAAAAAAGAGTAATTAACGTTCGATTGAGTGCCATTTTTGGACGTTGGGAATACGACACGGGTGTCAGAGATACCTTGAGTGCTCCTATGCAAGCGACTTTGTTAGCGTTAAAGGGAGAAACTGCTCTTATGGATCGCAAAGAACAGAGAGATTGGACCTATAGCCGCGATGTGGCTCGAGCCCTTTATAAATTGGCCAATCATGAAAATATTAATTCGTCTCTCTACAATATTAGTTCTGGCAAAAGTTGGAGTGTCTTCGACTGGTGCGCGGTTTTAAAAATGTTTTATCCTGATTTTAATTACAGACTTTGCGAGTTTGGTGAGGTTCCTAACATCAATCTTTTTGGAACTAGGGACAGGATAAAAATGTCGCCAGACCGTTTTTTAGGTGACATAGGATATACTCTTTCGGCAAATTTAAGTGAAATATTTGAGGACTTTAAAATGTGGCTTAATGAGTCAGCTGGTTTCTGGGATATAGAGCCCTGAAAGGGCTTACCTGGTTTATAAAATATCTTGTTTACTTGTTTTAATAGAAGTCGGCTACAAGGTTTTGAGGAGGAAATAAGATGAAATTTGCAAGTTTTATAGATAATAACAAAAATACCTGGGGTGTTGTGAAGGACGGTCAGCTCATTAGTGTTGATGAAACCATCTTAGAGGAACTACCCACGCTACGCTCTGCCATATCCCAGAAAAAGTTAATGGACGTAGGCCAAGATCTAGCAAAAAAACCTGGAACAGTGGCAGTAGATCAAGCAATGTTTCTTCCTGTAATTACTGATCCAGATAAAATCCTATGTGTGGGGCTTAATTATCATGAGCATAGATTGGAAGGTGGTCATGATGAGGTTGGAAATCCGACAATTTTTGTGAGATTTGCAAATGCCCAAATTGGTCACAATGTCCCAATGATCAAACCAAAAGAGTCTGATACGCTAGATTTTGAAGCAGAACTAGCAGTAATAATTGGAACAGGGGGGCGTAGGATCACCGAGGAGAATGCCTTCAGTCACATAGCTGGTTACTCTTGTTATAATGATGGAAGCGTAAGGGAGTTTCAAAGGCACACTACACAGTTCACACCGGGAAAGAATTTCATGGGAACCGGTGGCTTTGGCCCCTGGATGGTCACTCCTGACGAGATAACAGACCTTCAAAATGTAACGGTTGAATCAAGGCTGAATGGTGAGGTAATGCAACACGCCAAGGTATCGGATATGATTTTTTCTATCCCAAGGATAATAAGTTATATTTCAACTTTCACGGAATTAGTTCCTGGCGATGTGATCGCTACCGGAACACCGGGAGGCGTCGGATCTAGGCGGGATCCAAAGGTTTGGATGTGGCCGGGTGATATTTGTGAGATAGATATATCCCAAGTAGGTGTGCTTTCAAATCCAATCATTGAAGGCTAGGAGAGAGTTTTGGCTACAGAAATCCCATTTAATAGAAATTTTGAAGTGAATTACGGCGAAATAGAAAATGTCGCGCGCGGAATAAGAAGGATAACTGCCAATAACCCTAGTCCGTTTACCTTCAGGGGTACGGGTACTTATATTTTAGGTGAAGGGAACGTTGCTATTATCGATCCAGGTCCAGATCAACCTGAGCATGTCAAAGCTATTCTTGAGGGTTTAAAAAATGAAGTCATTTCACACATTTTAATTACACATACACATAATGATCATTCACCAGCGGCTAAAGCCTTAAAAGAGGTCACTGGCGCACCAACTTATGGTTTTGGCCCACATGGTAGTGGAAAACCAGCTTTAAAACTAACAGCTCAAACTGGCGGAGATATGGATTTTTGTCCAGATGAGAAAACGCAAGACGGTTCTGTAATCTATGGGAATGATTGGAGTGTTAGTTGTCTGCATACTCCGGGTCACACCTCCAACCATATTTGCTTTTCCTGGGATGAAGAGAAAGTGCTTTTCTCAGGTGATCAGGTAATGGGATGGTCAACCAGTATAGTTTCTCCTCCTGATGGAGATATGGGAGATTATATGAGAAGTCTTGATAAGCTAATGTCGAGAGATGATAAAATATACTACCCAACACATGGCCCCGAAATATTGGAGCCTCAGAAACTTATTTCTGCTTTTAAAGATCACCGCCGAGAAAGGGAGGAGAAGATTCTCGAGTGTTTGAAATTTGGAAACGATACCATCGATAAGATGGTCCAGACTGTTTACCAAGATGTGTCAGAAAGTTTGCATGCAGCGGCGGCTCGTTCGCTATTTGCTACTGTTATCTACTTAGTGGAGCAGAAAAAGGTAGAAGCATTAGAAGGGCTAGATATTGATGGTCGGTACGTAATAAGGTGATATGGACTGAGCATGCTTTATCTATAGCGTTGATACCGTCGATCCTTGCGATATCCAAAAAAGGGATAAGTTTTGGGAATAGAAAAGTCACTTTCCTTACGGCGAATTATTTCTTCTAACATAAACTGAGTAACATCAACTAGTGGTAATTCTAACGCTTTTTCAATGTCTAAAAAAGCCAGATCGGCAAGTTCACCACTGCCTCCAAGCTGTCCGGACATATCTGATTCCCAAGCATAAAAAAATCGTGCGTTAAATCTAAAAGCTTTAGAGGCTGGCGTGATCGCGTGGCCAACGTATTCTAATTTAGCTAAATCTGGAGCAAGTCCCAAAGCTCTCACTTGGTCCCAGCTTTCATTATGTGTTTCGCCAACGTCCCCAGGTGCGCCAAGAAGAAGCCCTGTTTCTTCAAAGGTCTCCCGTACAGCAGCCATCGCGAAGCTACTTGATTTTTCTGTATCGGTTGAAATTCTCTCGGACAGATTTTGTCTCAAATTTGAAGCAGGGTTTGGTAGCTTGTCGGAAGATTCAAGTTTTCCGCCGGGAAATACATAGACATTGCTGAAGACTGCTTTACGTCCCCGCCGGCCCATCAGTACTTGCAGCTCGCTTTCTCTATTTCTCAGTACTATTAAGCTTGCCGAGTCTTTAGGTTTTACCGGATATTTTATTTCTGGGCTCTTTTTGGGCAAATCTCTAACGGTTTGGTTATGTCTGTCCGCTTGTGCTTTATTTTCCAAGTTGTTTCCACTTTCTTTATCAAGCATAATTATGCACCAATATTGGCGATTAAATTTATCGGTATCTTACTGGTCCTCAGAAGCATTTATTTATAATGACTTCTGAACACTTTTTGCAAATTTTTATCAAGTTAGATTTTAATCGATTTCTGCCGTCTCCTTTGAACCGAAGAAGGGATCCGCATCGCGTCTCGGTACTTAGCTACGGTACGACGAGCTATATCAACACCTTGGCTGACGAGAATCTCTACTATGCGATCATCGGATAAAATTTTATTGGGCTCTTCCGAATCTATTAGAGTTTTGATTCTTGCTTTTACAGCTTCTGCAGACAGTGCATCACCTCCCGCAGCAGATGCGATTGAAGAGGAAAAAAAATACTTCAATTCTAACATTCCTCGCGGGGTGGAAATATATTTATTATTGGTGACACGACTGACGGTACTTTCATGCATGTCTATTGCAGATGCAACGTCTCGAAGAACCAGTGGTTTCAGATATTGCACCCCAAACCTAAAAAAGTTGTCTTGCTGACTTACTATCTCGGAGGCTACCTTTATTATTGTTGTTGCTCTTTGATGCAGAGACTTTACAAGCCAGTTGGCTGATTGGATGCATTCATTTAAATACTCTTTTTCCGGCTTAAGCATCTGCTTTTTCGAAACTTTTGCATAGTAGCTATTGTTTATTAGTACTTTGGGTAAAGTGTCTGGGTTAAGTTCAACTAGCCAAGTGCCGTCTGGACTGGCCCTTAGGATAACGTCTGGTGCAATTTGTTGATCAATCGAAGGATCAAACAATAATCCTGGCTTTGGGTTTAGAGATTTTATTTCGGAGATCATTTCTACAATATCTTCATCATCTACATTGCACAACTTTTTCAAATTATCCAACTGATGGTTGGCTAGTTGATCAAGGTTTTCAATAAGCGTCTGCATTGCAGGATCTAATCGGTCTTTGTCACGTAGTTGGAGGGCGAGGCATTCCGATAAATTTCTGGCGAATACACCCGGGGGATCGAAGTGTTGTAGTTTGCATAAAACCTTACTTATTTGCTCTTCGGTACAGTCGAGGCTTGCCATTAAGTCCGAAGGGTCGGTCAATAAGTATCCTGTATCATCGATCATTTCAATTAAGTGGGCGCCTATTAGTCTTTCTTGAATGCCGATAAAGTCTACCCCAAGTTGTTCATATAAATGTTGGCGTAGTGTTTTGTCAGCACTAGCCGTCTCGTCTATATTGTAATCGGGATGGTCAAAATTATTAGAGCCGCCGGAGGTTTTATAAGATGTATAGTCCTCGGCAATCGCGCTAGGTCCTAGCTCATTTGGATCATTGATACCGGCGCTTCCCCAGTGATTTTCATAATCAGTATCATTTGGGTCGTCGTTTAATGATGGCAAATTTTCTGATGAAGTCTGAAGTAACGTATCTTGTACAATTTCATCTGAAAAACCTTCCTCACTTTCTGTTTGTTTAACATCTGGATCATGGGCTTTTTCATAAGCTGTTACATTATCTTCAGATGCTTCTTCCGAAAACGATCGTTCTCCTTCGTCTGCTTCCAGTAATGGATTTTTTTCTAATTCACCTTCTACAAATTCAGTCAATTCAGCATTCGAAAATTGCAATAATTTTATGGCTTGTTGCAATTGAGGAGTCATCACCAGTGATTGGGATTGTCTTAGATCCAAACGCTGCGATAAGGCCATACTAGATCATCCTACAGCTTAAATCGATCACCTAAGTAGAAACGGCGAACTTCTTGATGAGCAACAATCTCTGATGGCGCTCCTTCCATCAAAACTGTTCCATCATGTAAGATATAGGCGCGATCAACAATATCTAATGTTTCTCTAACATTGTGATCAGTTATTAGCACTCCAATACCTCTATCTTTCAAGTGCGAAATAAGATCTCGTATTTCGCCGAGTGCGATTGGGTCTATTCCAGCTAACGGTTCGTCAAGCAAAATAAAATTGGGTTGAGATGCAAGTGCCCGAGCAATCTCGAGTCTTCTCCGCTCCCCACCGGAAAGGGCTAGGGCCGGTGTTCTGCGTAAATGGCTTATAGAAAATTCTGCTAATAGGTCCTCAATGAAGGAGTCGCACCGATCTTTATTTTGCTCCGTCATTTCTGCAACAGCGCGAATATTTTGTTCCACAGTGAGGCCCCGAAATATTGACGCCTCTTGCGGTAAATAACCTATCCCTAATCTTGCACGTTTATGCATTGCAAGACTAGAAATATCCATGCCATCAAGATGAACAGACCCATAGTTTGGGGTCATGAGCCCAATCATTACATAAAAACAAGTGGTTTTCCCTGCGCCGTTAGGTCCTAACAAACCAACGGCTTCGCCCCTTTGAACGGCGAGACTCACATTTCGTAGAACGGGGCGCATTTTAAAACGCTTTCCTATATTGCTTGCCACTAGACCATCATTCTTTTGAATGAGCCTTGGGCCTTTGCCACTATTCAAAATTTCGGGTTGGTATTTGATCATTCAATCTCTTTCATTGGGTCCGTTTCTTTTTAGGAATGAAAAGTCCACGAACCTTTTTAGTGCCGCCCAAACTCTTGTCTGATATTAACCTACTGACGCCACTCTGCAAATTGACTTCTGCCATAGAGCCATTTAACTGATTTTGCCCTCGCGTTATTTTTACATTACCCGATAGCGTCACCAATTCTTCAATTACGTCGTAAACTCCTTCATTGCCAACGATCACTTCCGAGGGCGTAGTTATAAGAACGCCACCCTGTGCATCAATCTGTTTTGCGGTGAGATTGCCATTTCTATCTTCTATAAATTGTACTGTTAACAAATTAGCGCGAATCGTCCTATCTTGCCGGGTGGCGGATGCATTGCCACGAGCAACTG
>PCAV01000014.1 GCA_002730675.1 Rhodospirillaceae bacterium
GCTCTGACTGCGATGGAAGCAAATACACGTTTTGCGGGGCCAGAGACAATGGAAACAAAAATTTTTGGTAGACTTTCGGCTTGGCAGAATTGGATTTTTCAGAGACCCAATGCTGTAGGCAGTACAGGCGCGCTAAAATTATACGGCACTGGAAAAAGAGCTGATTTTGATAAGAAAAGAGTGTAGACAAATAAAATAATTATTCAAATCATCAAATTATAAGGAACACCATAATGCTGGATGCGAATGCTGTTGATTATGAGACGTCAATACCGAATAACGTTGGACTATCGAATGACAGACGTGTGCTCAAGGCTCTTGAGAAGTGGCATCCTGGTTACCTAGACTGGTGGAATGAAATGGGCCCGGAAGGTTTTCAAGAGTCACTCGTTTATTTGCGGACCGCTGTAGGTGTCGAACCGGGTGGATGGGCAAAATTTGACTACGTTCGAATGCCGGAATACCGCTGGGGCGTTTTATTAGCGCCAAAAGAGGAAGACAGATTGATAGGCTTTGGTCAACATAAAGGTCAGCCTGTTTGGGAAGAGGTCCCCGGAGAATATAGAGCAATTTTACAGCGGCTCTGTGTGATTCAAGGTGACACTGAACCCGCATCTGTAGAACAGCAGAGACACTTGGGTAAAACAGCTCCTTCCCTTTATGACATGCGAAACTTATTTCAAGTAAATGTTGAAGAGGCACGCCATCTGTGGGCAATGGTTTACCTATTGCAAAAATATTTTGGGAAAGAGGGCAGGGCGGAAGCAGAGGGGTTATTATTTCGACGTTCGGGCGATGATGATAAACCGCGTATGTTAGGCGCTTTTAATGAAGTGACACCGGACTGGCTGAGCTTCTTTATGTTCACATATTTTACAGACCGTGATGGTAAGATGCAGCTCGAAAGCCTTGCTCAATCGGGTTTTGATCCATTAGCTAGAACAACCCGTTTTATGTTGACTGAAGAGGCTCACCATATGTTNGTCGGTGAGACAGGTGTCAGTAGAGTAATACAGCGGACCTGTGATGCGATGAATCAGGCGGGTATAGAAAATCCTTTTGACATAAATAAAATNCGAGCTTTGGGGGTTATTGACTTACCAACAATCCAAAAAAAGGCAAACCTCCACTATTCCTTATCATTGGATTTGTTTGGTTCCGAAATTTCAACAAATGCNGCTACTGCTTTTAATAATAGCTTAAAGGGTCGTTACAGGGAGGACAAAATTGAAGATGATCATCAATTAATCAATGCTACCTACCCTGTATTAAAACCTGTTGACGGAACGTTTAAGCTCGTCGACGAACCTGCACTTACAGCACTGAATATGCGGTTAAGGGACGATTATACGCGAGAAACTGATAGTGGTGTAAGACGTTGGAACCGACAAATAAATAAAAATGGAATTGATTTTGAAATTAAGTTGCCAAGCGTAAGTTTTAACCGCTCAATAGGCTTGTTTTCAAATATAGACACCACGCCTGCCGGTGATAGTTTGACAAAGGAAGAGTTTCTCAGCAGAAAAGATGATTGGCTGCCATCTTCGGATGATGGCGCTTTTGTTTCATCGTTGATGGAGCAAGTAACAGAAGCGGGAGCATTCGCTGGATGGATATCGCCGCCACGTGTTGGGATAGANAATAAAACTGGCGACTTTGAATATGTGAGGCTTCAATAGTGAAGGTAGATTAGTCCAATTTCAATAATGGCTCAGGAATATTTTGGGAACTTAAATAAAGATGGCAAAGGTTAATAGAAAGCTAGCTACCATTTTAGCNNCCGACTGCGTTGACTTTAGTAGNTTCATGGAAACGCAGGAGGAACTNACGCTAGCCAATTTGACTGCGTGCCGCGATATAATTGATCCAATAGTTGAAGAGCATGGCGGGAGAATCTTTCATACTGCCGGGGACTCTGTTATTGCTGACTTTGGTAGTCCCGTTGAATGTGTTCACGCTGCTATGAAATTTCAGGAAGCCCTTTCTTCCAGAAATGAAACTATCCATCAGGGCCCGAAACTAGAATGGCGTGTCGGCATACACGTAGATGACGTTATTATTGAAGGCGATAACATATACGGTAGTGGCGTGAATATAGCGGCACGTTTGGAAGCGCAATGCGAACCTGGTAAGGTACTATTATCTAGAATAGTTCAGGAGCAGGTGCAGAAAAGAGTNAACTTTGCCGTGACCCCCGCAGGCACTCGTGCTTTAAAAAACATTTCAGACGAATTTGAAGTTTTTTATATTACTAAGGATATTAAGGAGAGTGTTACGGGTGTGGAAGCCCAGCNTCCTAAGGTGATAGAGACCCCTGATANTANTTTAGAGAGTGTCAGTAAAAAACCGAGACTGGCTGTATTGCCATTCACAANCGATGGAAGAGACGAAGATAGCGGGTACCTTGCAGACGGAATTGTTGAGGACCTGATCACCGAATTNTCNATGATANGAGAATTTGAAATTGTATCGAGTAAAACCAGTTTTGATTTCAGAGATAATGATGAGGATACTTCATCATTTGCCTCTACGCATGACCTGGATTTCATTATTTCGGGTGGAATAAGGTCTTCCGGTAAACGTGTCAGAATATCTTTAGAATTAAGTGAAGTCGAGAGCGGTAAAGCTGTTTGGAGAGATAGGTACGACAGGGTGATAGAAGATATTTTCGATCTACAGGACGAGATAGTCCGTACAATTACAATATCTCTGTTAGGAGAAATAGAAATTTCTAGTCTACAGAGAGCTAAACGCAAGGCCACTGAAAATATATCGTCTTACGAATACTTATTACGTGGCAAGGAATTGCACCATAGGTTTGATAAAGATGCGAATGCACAAGCCTTAGAATTTTTTGATAAAGCGATACAGGCAGACCCATCAAATGCACAAGCTTATGCGTGGAAAGCCTGTACCCTTGGACAGGGAGCCTTCCGAGGCTTTATAGAAGGGGACGCCAACGACATAATAAATCAGGGAATGGAAAATATTTCCAAAGCATTGGAAGTTAATGAGAATGACTTTGAATGCCATAGAATGCTGTCTGCTGTCTATCTGAGCCGGCACGAGTATCAATTAGCGGAGGAACACGGCCGAAGAGCTCACGATATGAACCCGAATGACCCTCGTGTTCTTGCCGGATATGGTGAAGTTTTAGCAAGGGTTGGTAAGGCGGATGAAGCTGTTGAACTGCTTGAGAAAGCGCTTTCTCTTGATCCCGTTCCGCAGGGCCAAATAAACTCCGATAATCGATATACCGACTTGACCCTCGCATACTTTTATTCGGAAAACTTTGAGAAATGCATCGAAATTGGAAACAAGGTCGAACATATCAATTTTCAATCTTGGGCATTAGTTAACTTTTCAAAGAGTAAGCTCGATACTTTCGACAAGGAAGATTGTTATTTGAAAAAGGGATTAAAGGAATTTAAGGAAGATAGTTGGGAGCCAAAAGTAGATCGACTCCACTTGCCGGATGAAAAAACGCAATCTGAGCTATTAAATTTTCTAAATAGTTTGTGAGATCTCTGTACCTAAAAATGGCGTTTTTCTCATAAGTTTGGGACAACACAGAATACGCTTAGCAGATAAAATGGCGACTCTGTTACAAGTTTTGTATATAAAAAAAATTAGGGAGCAAGAGAGTGCGATTATCTGGAAAAGTTGCCGTTATCACTGGTGCGGGTGCGGGGATCGCTGAAGCGTCAGTAGAAATATTTGTGCGCGAAGGTGCCCGTGTAGTTGTTGCCGAAATTGACGAACATAAAGGGGCAGAGGTCGCAGCCAGAATTGGTGAGCCTGCTATTTTCGTTCACACAGATGTCACAAATGAGAGTAGTGTAGAACAACTAATGCAGCAGTCGATGGCGAAATTTGGGCGTATAGATATTTTATTTAGCTGTGCAGGCGGATCGGTCGTTAATGATTCAGTCGTTACCGAAGTAGATATGGACGTTTGGCAAAAAACAATACCACTCGATCTAATGGGACCATTTCTATGCGCTCGCCATGCGATACCTCACATAATAGCTAGCGGCGGTGGCAGTGTTATAAATGTTTCGTCGGTAGTAGCGTTGAGAGGAAATCACCCGGCTCATGTTTATTCAGCGGCGAAGGGTGGGCTAATTTCCTTCACGCGTAGTTTAGCTGGGGCTTATTCCGCAGATGGCGTGAGAGCAAATGTTATATGCCCCGGTATGATTGCGACCGACCGAATTAAAAGTCGTTATAGCAATAGACCTAAGTCAAATAGACGGGCTGCAACTGTTTCAACATATGGGAGTTATGAGTTTGGGGCAGGCGAACCAGTTGACATTGCAAACATCGCACTCTTTCTTGCGTCGGATGAGTCTAAAATGATCAACGGCGCTACTATCCCAGCGGATGGGGGTATCTCTGCATATTGATTTTCTGATTATTTACGGACTGTAAGAAGGAGAAATCCTAAGCTCTATCAAATGATGGTTTTAAGAAAGGTTTTTGTTATATAAAGATAACATTATCTTCAAATATAGGGCAGGACCGAACCATCCAAATTTTCTAGTTTGATTGTTTTGGGAAATCATCCAAAGATGGCATATTGTACCGATCTTCTGGTCGGAGCCAGCCATTGAAATTTGGTTGTCGTTTTTCTGCAAACGCAGCACGTGACTCCATACGATCGCTCAAGTCTCCATGTTGATGTAAAGCCTCGGCTAGCAGATCCTGCTGCTTTGTCGTATTAGGACGCATTTGGCGCATCATGTGCACAGTGTTAACTCTTGCGGCTGGGGGAAGCGTTAACAAATGTTCTGCCATTTCTAATGCTGTAGGGATCAGTTTCTCAGGTTCAACAACTCTATTTAAAAAACCTAATTCATAAAACCGTTTGGCTGTAAAACGGAATCCCAATGCCATCTCCATAGCGATCGGGTAGGGTAAATTAGCAATCGTTCCATGGTTGTAGCCACCCAGTAGCCATCGTTTTGCTTCCGAAACTTCAAAGATCGCTTTACTGGATGCTACTCTAAGGTCTGTTCGTTCAACCAACATAAACCCGCCACCCATGGCATACCCATTAATGGCACCGATCACGGGTTTTTCTAATTCCATAGACATAAATGGATCTTCAATTGAGATTTCTTTTGCTCCAGGAGCTCCATCCTCCAGCGACTCTTTCATGTCCTCACCCGCGCAAAATCCCCGCCCTATCCCTGTAAATATCGCCACTTCTAAGTTGGGATCTTTGCGAAATAATGTCCATTGCTCAGCAAGAGCTTCCATCAATTCTCGGCCCATCGCATTCAATCGTTCAGGTCGATTCATCCTTATAATGAAAATTTGTCCGCGCCGTTCTGTTTCAACCACAGCCATAATTTTATCCCTTTAAATGAAAATATTCGCAACGAATTCATGATTCTATGTATTATAAACGCTGGCAATATTATGTAAAAAAAATATTGGAAAAAAAATGTCGTCTACTGAACTCAAGCAACTTCATAAAGATTTTGGTTTAATGGTTACGGGGGTATCGTTGAAAGATGATCTCAGTAACAATGAAGTGCTTCAAATAAAAGAATGGATAGACAATTATTCCTTAGTTGTTTTCCCTAGCCAGCATCTAAATGACCAGTCTCATTTGGAATTTACGAAAAAGTTAGGCGAACCTGAACCAAATCACGTTTCTTTGGGAAGAGACGGCGTGGTTAACTATTTTGGAACCATTGGAAATGTACAACCAGACGGTAGTGTCGCAGGCAATAGTCACAAACAAACGCGTTTTTTGACAGGGAATAATATGTGGCATTCAGACTCTTCTTTTCGCAAAGTTCCGAGTTTTGTATCAATAATGTCAGTTTATGAGGTGCCGGAGCACGGCGGTGACACGGAGTATGTAAGTGCTCGGGCTGCTTATTCGAGGCTGTCTAGTGAAGTTCGAGAATTGATTGAGCCTCTGGAAGTAATCCACGATTATGTTTTTTCTCGATCAAAAGTCGCAGATGTAGACCCGGCACACGCCGCCTCACTTCCTCCCGTTCATCAGAAGCTCGTTAGAAAGAACCCAGCCAATAAGCAAAAGAACTACTATATTGGATCTCATGCGAAATCCATAGCGGGTTGGGCAGAAGATGCGGGAAGGGAACTTTTGGATGATCTTCTGGTAAAAGCAACACAGCCAGAATGCATTTACACCCACGAGTGGCAACCCGGCGATTTAGTGATTTGGGACAACCGGTGTCTCCTCCATCGTGGTACGGGTTACGATGCAGACAAATACAGACGCTTGATGCGACAGACGAGGGTGCGTGGTACTGGTCCTACGCTCGACGAATAACGCCAGGTTGTGTTTCCTTAATTTAATCTGGCGCCACCATGTAAGTATCACGGGTAACATTATCCATATTAATTCCCTCCACGCGGATTAATTTGGTGGCATCTCTTCGGTAAGGTGAATGTAAATCGCCAATCCTGTAGGCATAGGCCATTCCAGGTTCCAGGGTGTATGTCTTAACTTTTTCTACCAATCCGGGCTCATCCGAAGTTGGCTTCTTGAGACATTTCCAGTCTGTCATTTCTGTTTTCCCAGCAGCTTGTCCATATACTGCCCAACTGGGGCCATGGTCGTGAGGAGGACTGCCACGCTCACCAGTGTGGACATGGGCTATTATACAAAATCCCAAATTAGGGTCTTCATATAATATTTTCCGCGCTTCATTATTTTCCGGCCCTAGATGTTGTGATATAAAATCTTCGTCGTTGCAGGCTTTCGACACGGCCTGCCTCACCTTTTCTAAACCGTCGTCCGCGGGATTTGCTTTTAAAGCTTCGCGACAGTCGTCAGCAAATTGGTTTAGCGTATAGCTCATCTCAATACCTTTCTCCGTTCGACTTGGGTGGTCGTCTTAGACTTTCCCTTAAGTTTGGTAGGAAGAGTATATAAAAAAAAATTAAAAGTTAACTATTTTTTTGGAAGACCTTTTCCGTTTCTTCCTTTTATTTTTGCTATTTCTTCCAAATCTTTCGGCAGTCTCCGAGTGAGGTCTCTCACCTTCAAGAATTTCGAGCTTTGTTTTTATAAGATGTTCAATTTTTGTTAAATGAGGAATTTCGCTTTTATCACATAATGAAAGCGCAGAACCTGATGCGCCAGCTCTTGCTGTTCTACCGATCCTGTGGACATAATCCTCAGGTACCATTGGCAGCTCGTAATTTATCACATGTGTCACGTCATCGACGTCTATTCCGCGGGATGCTATATCAGTTGCGACTAAAACGGTGACTTTCCCAGACTTAAATAACCCTAGGGCCTTTTGTCTAGCGGACTGTGATTTATCTCCATGAAGGGACTCGCTTTTGATACCAGACTTAGTAAGTTGTTCTGCAAGTTTTCCTGCCTTGTGCTTCGTTCTTGTGAAGATAATGACTCGATCAAACGTCGCCTCCTGCAGAATTTTTGCGAGGCAACTCCTTTTTTTCTCTCGATCTATGAATATAACTTTTTGTTCAACCGTTTTGACAGGGGTAGCAGTTGGCGCAACAGATACCTCTCTGGGGTTATGTAAAATTTTATTAGCTAAACGGATAACTCCTGGCGGCATGGTAGCGGAAAATAAAAGTGTTTGCCTTTCAGTAGGCAGTAGAGATGTAATTTTCTGAACGTCTTGTATGAATCCCATATCTAACATTCTGTCGGCTTCATCGAGAACAAAATATTTTACAAAATCAAGTCGTATATGTTTTTGGTTAAAGAGATCTAATAGACGTCCCGGGGTCGCAACTAAAATATCTACTCCACGCCTCATGGCCGTGACTTGTGCATTCTGTCCAACACCTCCAAAGACAACGGTGTGTCTTAAAGGAACATCTTGTCCGTACGCCTTTATTGCGTCACCTATTTGCACCGCTAGTTCGCGTGTCGGTGCAAGTATTAGAGCACGGGTAGATTTCGCCACCGGCCTCTTTTCGTCTAGGCTTAAGTGATGAAGAATTGGAAGGCCAAATGCTGCTGTTTTTCCTGTGCCCGTTTGTGCAATTCCCAAAAGGTCGTTTCGTTCAATAAGGAGTGGGATCGCTTGCTCTTGTATTGGTGTAGGAAAAGCATATTGCTGTTTTTTTAATGTCTGAACAATGCGTTCAGTCAGTCCAAGGCAATTAAAGGTTGTTTTGTGCACCAGCATGCTTTCTAAAGAGTTTGACGTTTTTTATCTTTTTTTATTTGTCATTCTCAAGATAAATTTGGATTTAGACCAAACCGCATCTATCGTTTGACGAGCGACTGGTCGGGCAATTTTCTCGCATTTTTCGGTACATAACACATTTCTCTAGTAGATAGTCAAATGAAAACGGGAGGCGAGTTCAGCAACCAAAATCCTAGTGCACTAGCCATGACTAAGTGAGATGACGATATTTTGTAATATTTCTGGCAATTAAATTGGGCATTTAGTATATTTCTGTGATAGCGAATAGCGCTCTTCTCGAAAGTGGAATTATTTTGAGGTTAGTAGATGTTGTTAGGTGAACCCTGCCGGGATAAATCAGAGGGACATCGCTGTGGATCAAAAAAATAATTTAACGACAAATGGCGATCGATTGTGGGGCTCTCTTATGCAGATGGCAAAGATTGGGCCTGGCGTAGCCGGCGGCAACAACCGACAGGCGTTAACTGACGAAGACTCTGATGGGCGCCATTTATTTAAGCGTTGGTGTGAACAAGCTGATATGACTGTTTCCGTAGATAAAATGGGGAGTATGTTTGCAACAAGACGAGGTACTGACCCCGATGCTTTGCCTGTTTACGTTGGAAGTCATCTGGACACTCAACCAACAGGTGGGAAGTATGATGGTGTTTTAGGGGTCCTAGCGGGTTTAGAAATCGTAAGAACGTTAAATGAAACAGGGGTTAAAACAAAGCGCCCAATTGTTATCGTAAATTTTACAAACGAGGAGGGAACGCGTTTCCCGCCAGCGATGGTGGCGTCTGGAGTTTTTGCTGGTGTTCATACGCTCGACTGGGCCTACGAACGTCAAGATGCGACCGGTAAGACGTTTAGCAAAGAGTTGGAGCGCATCGGTTGGGTAGGAGACGAGGAAGTTGGTTCTCGTAAAATGCATGCTTTTTTTGAACTCCATATCGAACAGGGACCAATATTAGAAAAAGAAAAAAAACAGATTGGAGTGGTTACTCATGGACAAGGGTTAAGTTGGTTACAGATTACGCTTACCGGTAAGGAGAGCCATACTGGATCTACGCCTATGCCCATGAGAATAAATGCCGGGCTAGGAATGGCGCAAATCACGCAATTGGTAAACGACATAGCCCTTGCTAATGCGCCCCTTGCTGTTGGGGCTATTGGGCACTCCGAAATATTTCCGAACTCACGAAATATTATTCCTGGGAAAGCAATATTCACCGTAGATTTTAGACATCCGGAAAAAAGTATCTTGGAAGCGATGAAGGAACAACTAGAGCAAGGTGCAAAGGATATCGCAAACAACATTGGATTAGATATGGAGATCGAAAGTGTGGGTGGTTTTGATCCAGTTACTTTTGACCAAGATTGTGTACGGCGTGTGAGGGATGCCGCAACCAAATTAGGATATTCACATCGAGATCTTGTTTCAGGAGCCGGGCACGATGCTTGTTGGATAAATCGCGTCGCACCGACTGCTATGATTATGTGCCCATGCGTAGATGGTTTATCTCACAATGAGGCTGAAGAAATTCACCCAGAGTGGGCTACAGCTGGAGCCAATGTTCTGTTCCAGGCAGTTGTAGAGACAGCAGAAATTGTTGAATGAGAAGAATTCCTACAATGCTAGTCATATCTTTTGAAAAATTACTACATTCCGCGATGGGAAATAGGCTGTCCATCTGAATTGTTTTCCTATCACTTCAAATGTCTCCTTCCTGTAGAAAACAATATGGGTTGGATCACGACGATAGTGCCAATTTTTGAAACGAGCATTTTCGGTTTGGAAATTAGTCATTATACCGAGCCAGCCGTTTTCGTTTAGCAAACTATTAAACTTTTTAAACTCTTTTGCTGGTTGATGAAAATGCTCCGCAGCTTCTGAACACACAATAAAGTCGTAGGTTTTTTTTAAAGAATTTTTAGCGGGAAAAAAAAACGGATCGTATAAAGTCATATTATGACCGTGTTGTCTCAAAATCGCGCTAAGTGCAGAGTCAGGGCCGCAACCAAAATCTAAACCGCTGCTATTAGGAACCAACTTGTCTAAAATAGGTAATGCAAGTTGGGCTGCAAACTTCTGATAAGCTGGGTCGCTAGATATATTTTGGTGAGTTTGGTAGTACTTTAATTCTTCTTCCTCGGAAAGCCAGTGTTTACAACTTAAAATTCGGGCTTTGCAAACATTGCATGTCCAATAATATTTATCTCCAACAAGCATAAAGGGTCGAATTTCATTAGACCCACAAACTGAACACAGTGTTTGAGGAGGGCAGTTTTCGAAAAAGTCTCTGTCACTCAAGAAAGGCAGTTCCATGATGTTTTAAATGTTATAAAACTAATTACACAAAAATTTGAACCATATGTTAGTTTATCTGGTTGTAGAATGAGTTATTTTAGGGTCCTTTTTTGGCAAAGCAGAAAGTTTTCACATAGATATGGATTATACACAAACGCCAGGAATTTATCATCGTAAAATTGGCGATATCCTCGTCACAGCCATCTCGGACGGTTTTATAGATGCGCCCTATGGTGTTCTTCAAAATATTGAAGAAACTGAGGCGGAACATATTTTGGAGGAGAGTTTTCAAATTGCTCCTCCAAGAATATCAGTGAATTGTTATTTGATCCAAAGTGCCGATACGATTGCCATTATTGATACTGGCTCTGGCGAAACGATGGGGAAAACACTCGGGAAAATGCCATCTTTCCTCGACTTGATTAACATTAAACCAAACGACATTAATTCTATACTTTTAACACATATGCATCCTGATCATTCAAATGGTTTGTTAGATGTTGATGGTAATAGATTTTTTGAAAACGCTGAACTTGTTGTTTCAGAACGCGAAGTTGCACATTGGCACGATGATGCGGCCATGTCGGCGGCCAATGAAAGTCAGCGGGAACGGTATTTCCGTGAGGCAAGAAAACAAATAGCACCATACATGGACAGAAGGAAAAATGCGTTGGGAGAAGTTTTGCCAGGCGTACGCGCAATTGATCTTTCAGGCCATACACCTGGGCACACAGGGTATTTCTTAGAATCTGGTAAGCACTCACTTTTGATCTGGGGAGATATATGCCATGTCCCCGACATTCAGATGAAAAAGCCAGAAGTCACCATGGCCTTTGACACGGATCCTGAAGCGGCGGTACTAGCCAGACGGCGCACTTTCGATATGGTTTCTCAAGACAGAATTTTGGTAGCCGGTATGCACTTGCACTTCCCCGGTTTTTCATATGTGAAGGTTGAGGACGGCGCCTACCGTATAATACCTGAAAGCTGGAGTTTTGAGATTTAAAGGGTGCCCGAGGTAAAGTTCTAGTTTTTTTAAGAGGGCTTAGACCACGAATCTGCGGGGCCGCTTTCGTAGCTGAGCATTTCATCAGTACTGAATATAAGACCAGCTGCATTAAAACCGCCATCGACATTGAGGGTCGTGCCATGAATAAACTGAGCCTCTTTCGATGCTAGGAAAATAGCAGCAGCTGTTATCGCGTCAGTATCTCCATAAGTGTGAGCGGGGATCCTATCGAGATAAGCCTTCTTCTGTTCAGGTCCGTGATTAGTCAATGGCGTTTGTATTGGACCTGGAGCAATAGCGTTAACAGCAATTCCTAGTGGCGCAAGCTCTACCGACATCACTCTTGTAAGTTGCATGAGACCTGCTTTAGACGCGCCATAAGCCGCCCTGCCGGTCCCACCTCTTTGACCAGAAATTGAACCAATATTAATTATTTTTCCACTATGGTTTTTGATCATCTCCTTAGTTGCTGCTTGGGCGGTCAAAAAGCTACCTGTCAAATTAATCCCGATAACGCGGTTCCAATCCTCTAGGCTAGTATCGATAAACAAACGGTGAAAACCTACCCCTGCGTTGTTAACCAAAATATCTATCGTGCCAAAATTTTCTATAGTTGCCTCAACTTGACTGTTGCAATCTACTGGGTTTGAT
>PCAV01000015.1 GCA_002730675.1 Rhodospirillaceae bacterium
AATATTTTTTATAAGACTAATTTTCAGCTGTCATTGTCTCTTCGAGACGTGGCCTAAGTATTCTAACAGTTTTTAATCGACGCGGGTCTGCTTCAAGGATCTCAAACTCCAAGCCACTATTGTGACGGATAACTTCTCCTCTTTTTGCGATTCGCCCCGTAAGATAAAAAATAAGGCCGGCTATTGTATCAGCTTCGTCTTTCTCTTCAGTATTTAGGATCGGGCCAAAAAGATCCTCGAGATTTTCAATTGTAGCCCGAGCATTTGCTATTGCACTGCCGTCGGGTTGATTAAGAATTTTGGTTGTTTCTTCTACATCATGTTCATCAATTATTTCGCCAACAATTTCCTCTACCAAATCTTCTATTGTTATCAATCCATCTATACCACCAAACTCATCCACAACTAGAGCGAGGTGTCTTCGGGTCATTCGCATTTCTTGAAGAAGATCTAGAGCTCTAATCGTAGGAGAGACAAAAAGAACCTCTCGTATTAAATCAGACAAGGCGGTTTTTGTTTGTGAATTGCTATGGGCTAATACATCCTTTATGTGCACCATACCAAGGGTTTCATCAAGATTATCCCGGTAAACGGGCAATCTAGAGTGCGCAAGTTTCACCATTTCAGAAACTAGTTCGGGTATTGACGTTTTAACGTCGACCGCAGCAATATCTGCTCTGGGCACCATTACATCCCAAGCAGTAATATCTCTTAATCCTAATACGTTTCTAAGCAGGGTGCGCTCATGATTATCTTCATCTAGTGGATTAGACTCTTCTTCGATCAACTCTTCCAATGTATCCCTCACATTGGAAGGTGTTGAAATTATGTTAAGGAATTGAAGAAGCTTTTTGGCAGCTATAAGCAATATTAAATTATCCTAAGTTTCATACTCATCTGCAACATTATATCATAAAACATTTTGATTATCTCTCGTAACGTACTTTCAATTTCAATAACATTTTAAAGTATTTAATAAGTGATTCAGATGTTGTAGGGATTTGGCACCCCCAATTTTCTCAGAATATCAATCTCTAAAGCTTCCATTTCCTCGGCTTCAATAGTCGTTTCATGATCAAAACCAATTAAATGGAGACATCCATGGATTAACAAGTGCCTAACATGGTTTATGAAAGATATTTTTGCTTCGGTACTTTCTTTGAGAATCGTTGTGAAACTTAGTGCAATATCACCAAGTAGTTTATGCCTAACATCAAAGCACTTATTCTCATTTGTGAAAGACAATACATTTGTTGCCCCAACTTTATTTCTATACAGCTTATTAAGCTCGCTCATCTTTTCGTCGTCAGTCAACAAAATGCTAACAATATTATTTTCGCCTNTAATAAGTGGACTTGCTTCGCTTGAGAAAAAGGAAATAGTTGTGTCGCAAATACCAACAATGTCTACCTCTTCGCTAAGCCATTTGNGAGAGTCGACATTGGTTTCTGTTCTGAATTTCGCANCTTTTCTCATTATTTTATTCTGCGNGCACTTCATATAAGTGATTTCCCTCGCGTTTATCGTACGCATTTACAATTCGTGTTACCATGGGATGNCTAATGATGTCATTCCCANTAAACCTGATAATCGNAATTCCAGGNATTTTTTCTAGCACTTCGATAGCATCTTTTAAGCCGGATTTTATATTTGGAGGTAAATCGATTTGTGATAAATCGCCTGTGACGCAAACCCTAGAGTTTTCTCCCATTCGTGTAAGGAACATTTTCATCTGGGCTGGAGTTGTATTCTGTGCCTCATCCAAGATGACAAAAGAATTGGCTAACGTCCTACCTCGCATAAAGGCGAGAGGAGCTACTTCAATNTGGCCATTTTCTATCATCCGCTCAACATTTTCGCTCGGCATCATATCAAAGAGAGCATCATAAAGAGGTCGTAAATATGGATCTATTTTCTCTTTCATGTCGCCAGGCAAAAAACCAAGTCGTTCGCCNGCTTCTACAGCAGGCCGCGATANTATTAGNCGTTCAACTTGACGTTTTTTTAACAAAGAGACTGCGACCGCGATNGCTAAATAAGTCTTCCCTGTACCAGCTGGCCCTACGCCAAGTGAAATGTCTGATTTGAGAAGAGCCTTGACATATGCTTGTTGACTAGGAGATCGTGGAATTATCCGCCTTTTCCAAGTTTCTAGTCTATCAAATGGAGTGTTAAAGCCCGNAGGATCTGGTTTTCCATTCTCACATGTTGAGTTTAATATCCAATCTATCGCGGCATCAATGGTTTCGAAGTCTATACAATCACTTTCGCTTTCTTCATCTAGCTTTTTATATAATGTTTCTATAGTTGCGAGTGCTTGATTAACGTTTTCTTTTGAGCCTTTAACTTCCACCTCATTTCCAAAACAGCCGATAGATACCTTNAGCCTTTGCTCAATACGNGCAATGTTTCGATCGTGATCCCCAAACAANAGTGGCAGTATTTTATAATTTGTAAATTCGATCTTATTTTTNATTTTGCCACTTATCTTGGCACTCAAGGATATGTCCCCTTAGCTTCTATATTAGCGGCTTCTTGAATATCATAAATTTTACTATCTTCGACAATATCTCCNGATATGCCTTTTGAGAAGCCATCTAATATTCTTACTTTTTGAATACTCCCTATTAATAGCTCACTACCGCAGAAGTGAACCGCCTGCATGTATGGAGTTTTACCAACTAACTGCCCCTGTTTTCGCCCACGTTTTTCCACCAAAACAGTCTGAGTCGTCCCAACTTTTTTTAAATTGAAGGCTAANTGTTGAGCATTNAGTAGTTGNTGTAGGCTCTCTAANCGGTCAGATTTTGTTTGCTCGTCGACTTCCANTTTNCCGGAAGCGGGGGTCCCAGGTCGTGAGCTNTANTTAAANGAGTANGCTTGTGCAAACTCAATATCTGATACTANCCTTAATGTTTCTGCAAAATCGGCATCAGTTTCTCCGGGATAACCAACAATAAAGTCTGAAGAAAATGCTATATCTTCTCGTGCTTTCCTGAGCCTATCAATGATTGATCTATAAAATGNAATGTCATGCTTTCTGTTCATGTACTTTAGTACTGTGTTCGAACCACTTTGGACCGGTAAATGTAAGTANGGCATCAANTCAGGCACTTCGCCGTGAGCAGATATTAAATCGTCATCCATATCTTTTGGGTGGGATGTNGTATATCTGATNCGCTGGAGACCATCTANTTCTGCAAGTTCCCTTATTAAACGACCTAGCGTCCATTCTTGCCCATTAGATGAGGTACCATGATANGCATTTACATTTTGTCCTAATAANGTGATCTCTTTTAATCCACACTGTACTAGTTTTCNTGCCTCTTCCAATATCTGGCTGACCGGCCGTGAAATTTCTGCGCCGCGGGTATAGGGGACAACGCAAAAGGAACAAAATTTATCGCAACCCTCCTGAATGGTCAAAAAAGAGTTTGTTGGACTGATCGAATCTGTCGATAATTCATCAAATTTTTCTTCAGTCGCGAAGTCGGTCTCTATTATCTGGGAGCCTGCTACCGGGCTTAAATCTACTCTTGTTGCTTTGTTAACCATTTCCGGCAGCCGGTGATATGTTTGTGGGCCGAATACTAGATCAACATATGGCGCTCTTTCTAAAATTTCTTCGCCCTCTGCTTGCGCAACGCATCCAGCTACCCCAATTAAAACCTTTCGGTTATTTTTTGCGGCAGATAGTTTAAGTTTTTTTAACCGCCCTAGTTCCGAAAATACTTTCTCGGTTGCCTTTTCCCTAATATGGCATGTGTTGATAATTATCAGATCAGCGTGGTCGGGATTGTTAGTTTTCTTGTAGCTTAGCGGCTGAAGCAGCTCAAACATGCGATCAGAATCATAGACGTTCATCTGGCACCCATAGGTCTTGATGAACATGTACTTTTCAGATTTATGGTTTGATTTCTGGCCAGTTGGTATCATTCCGGTCCAATTAAGCTGGGACGTGGCATCAAAACTTTTTAGCTTTCATAATATTCCAAGTACACGGATAACTGTAACATCCGTTTAAACGAAGTCAAGTTATGGGTCTATTCGGTAGGTTTTTCCAACTCTAAGGATATTATTTTTTGGCAGTGATTTGCTAATTTTTTTCGGTTATTGAACACTACTGCTTTAATTGGTTCGTGAAAAACGACCTTGATCGTTATTGTACCTACTGAGAGGGATTGCCAAAGGTGTGGAAGCAGTTCCATATCACCATACCAGGCAAGAAGAGGCTTACTTCGGCGATCCACCGGCATTCCGTTGATTTTTTCATATCGTATAGTCAAAGGCTGGACTATTGCGTCTGCTTGCATAGGCGCCTCAAAAAGCGATGGTTTAAATGGTAGTACCTTTTTTCCATCACTGCTGGTTCCTTCTGGGAAGAGTATCAACCTCTCCGACTTGAATAATAGTTTCTCAATCATTCGCACTTGTTTTAAAGCAGAACTTGAACTTCGGCAGATAAAGATGGTTCTTGTCAATTTTGCAAGAATACCAAAGACAGGCCAAGTTGAAAGCTCTTGCTTTGCTATAAAACGACCTGGAAGAATTGAACCTACAGCGATAATATCGAAGTAAGACACATGATTTGCAACGAAGAGAGCTTTTGTAGTCTTGGTTGGGCTACCCTCGACTTTAATTTGAAGCCCGAGAACTTTAGAGGCTGCTTTGTGATGGAAAGTAGTTAAGAATAAAGCTTTGCATGGGAAAAATGAAAGAATAACTACCTGGAAAGGTAGCAAAAAGATTGTAAGAAGGGAGTAGTTTAAAAGGCGAAAAAAAGACAACCAATAAAGTTCAGCCTTTCCTGTAAAGGCCGTTTTCAGTATTTTAATACTACTAAAAATACTTGTCATGAGATTTTAAATTTTCTCTTATAATGTGCCCTGTACCTTGCAGGGAGATCGTCAGTTTTGACAATGATACAAACGTCAGTTGTATTGAATTGATAATCAATTACTGCTCCGTCTCCAACCTTAGCACCTATGCGTAAATATCCTTTTATCAAGGGTGGCAGTTCTTGTATGTCCTTTACTTTTCTTCTAGCTTCAGCACTTTCACAATTCATATCGAAATAGCGTTCTGGTAGAGCGCGTGGACATATTGCCGCTGGGGCTTTGTGATAGGTGCTCAGGTAGTTAAGCGATCTAATGAATTTGTATGGGTTTGGGCTTGGGAAGCTAGCGCAACCGAACATTAAGTCGATTTCATTGTAGAAAATATAAGACGCTATTCCTTGCCACATTAGCTGTAACGTCGCTCTATTGCGGTATTTCGCATCAACACAAGAGCGACCTAGTTCCATAATCTTTCCAGGAAAATTTAGTAGCTTTGATATATCAAATTCCTGCGCAGTATAAAACGAATGTTGGGTTCCAAGGTGGTGTCTTTGTAACAATCGGTAAGTGCCTACAATAGCGAAAGAGATTCCATCATAGGGTGGTCTAGAACTATGACGATCAAAGACGATCAAGTGATCAGCTTCCGGATCTCTTTTGTCAATATCTAGTTTGCTCGTTGATACAGCATGGTCAGGTACGGCACCCATCTCCTCGTAAAAAACGCGGTATCTTAGGCGCTGGGCCGCTTCAACTTCCCGTTTGCTCTTGGCCAGTCGTNCCTCNAAACTACCCAAAAAGATAGAGTTNAAGNTNTTTCTTCTGACTGGNTNGAGGTGGTCCGACAAGAGGAGTTTAAAATCCTTGCTAGTTTGTATCAGTGNTATTTNAACCTTCAAATATTCTAGAATATTTTGTTAAGTCTATAATCAAAACAGCNTTTTTGTAAAAAACTTGTATTCTGGAAATTTTTTAAANGTCANCGGGTGCAAGAATTGCTCAGGATTAGAAAATTTCACATTGAGCNAATTTTGTGACCCTGATCTCAACGGTANAACTTTTTAGTTAAAATTGCTTATGGGGTAAGAGTACTCTACGATAGACTATGGCGTCTTCTGCTCCCATTTTACCTCGCTTGTAGTATTTAATTCGAGTGCCAACAGGTCTGAAAAAGTTTTTTTCATAAAGAAGCGCTGCAGCTCGGTTTGACTTGGCTACCTCTAAGAATACGTCTATAATCCCGGTCCTAGTAAGGTGTCTTAAAGCGCTGTTCAAGAGAAATGCCCCTAAGCCAGTCCTTCTAGAGACTTTCCGGACAAAAACGAATAATAATTCTGCTTCATCTACAAGACTATGAGCGATTATTATTCCTTCGAGCCGAAAAATATTTCCTGGTGTTTTTACAATTAGTGCATAGGTTATGTTATCCTTGGAATCCAACGATCTCTTTATATGTCCGTAATTCCAGCCAAGTCTGTTGGACAATGTGTTGCTACTTTTTGCTTTGAATAATATCCATCTTTTTAAAGAGTAATATGAGCGAAACGGACCATAGCATTGTTTCTTATTGCTCCGGCTATCTAATATGAAGCAGCGGATATTGTTATTTTTGCTGCCGGAACAATTTGAAAACTCGTTGCTAAGTCTTTTCCCGTGACGAAAACGATAAATGTTATATTTATCTGTATTGCGCAAGGTCATTTTTTTTTGGAATAGAGATGTCTGGTTTTCTAAGATAATTCAGGTCCACTTGATAAGTATATCCGAGATTCGCTGCAGATTTAAAAAGACCCCAATATTGGTTAGTGGTTGTTATATCGAGTGCGTCGACACCCAAAAGATCTTCAGCGAATGCTGGGCCATAAGGTTTAATAATCTCTCCTATCGCTTCAACAAGTAAAATGCCTGCGTCACCAGCTATTCTTACTGATGCTCCTGGTTGATATAAACTTTCAAAATGACCAACTATCTCCGAAATAGTTAGTGCTTGGCTTTCAATAATTTTGTCGTCGCTTCTATCTCTGCATTCGAAATACAGTTCCGTCCTCTTGCTTTCAATAACAATCAAGAGGAAATCAGTTGGCGGTAAATTTCTGTTATTCTGAACTCTACTTGCAATAGCATCAAAACATGACACACCAAACAGCGGAATATTATTGGACAATGCTATAGCTTTTGCCGCAGCAAGGCTAATACGAAGCCCGGTAAACGACCCCGGTCCTTTCGTTACAGCGACGAAACGTAACTCCTCGAAACGAGTTTTTGCGTCCTTCATAGTAGATTTGATCATCGGAACAATTGCGGAGGCGTGCCCNCTATCCATTANNAGGTAATTGTGCCCNATAACAAGTTTATCGGTCGTGANGCATACAGAACATGCTGAAGCTGATGAATCAATCAAGATAGCCTTCATTGTCTCTTAAAGTTCCTCTTAGCAAATATTTTTGGCATATATAAAAAAGGCGTTTTACTCTTAATTAACGACATTTCTGCCATTTTTCGTTATATCTAAAATAAAACCGCGTNTTACAGAAAGTCTTTATATGAATTTTCCCTTAAAATTATCAGTCTCAATNCTTCTGAGTGCNTTATTAGCAGTCAACTGCTCTAGTGCAACACTTGCAAGCTCGAAAAGCTCTTCTGCGGTAATAGTCGTTTATCATAGATTCAACGAGCCTGCATTTGAATCGACCAGCATTAGACTGGAGCAATTTAAAGCCCACCTTTCGGAATTAAAAAAAAATCAGTATAACGTANTNGCACTCCCCGAAATCGTAAGTAGTATCAATNTGGGGAAAGGTCTTCCAGATAGAACTATTGGCCTGAGCGTGGATGACGCTTATCGTTCATTCTATGATGTAGCATGGCCCTTACTCAAAGCGGCAAAAATGCCTGTCACTCTATTTGTTTCAACAGATGTTGTCGACCGCCAAGCTCCCGGTTACATGACATGGGACCAGATAAGAGAAGTGCAAAAGGAAGGGGTAATTATTGGNAGCCAGACCAAGTCGCACAAACATTTACCCCTTTTACCGCTGGGTGATGCGAAGATGGAAATCGATAAAGCTAATATAAGAATTGCTATGGAGCTGGGCAAAAAGCCCTCTTTACTNGCTTATCCCTATGGAGAATATAGTTCCCCTGTACGCCAGATAATTATAGATCGTGGTTTTGACGCAGCCTTTACCCAAAGCTCAGGTGTTATAAGTTCACACTTGGACAGATTTGCTTTGCCTCGATTTGCTCTGAATGAGCGTTATGGTGGGATCGATAGGTTTAGATTAATAGTAAATGCTTTGCCGATGATGGTAACCGATATTTTACCAAAAGATCCTTTTCTTACTAACAATCCACCAGCTTTCGGTTTTACTGTGGANCCCATCGTAGGTAGCTTGAAGCGCCTAGCCTGCTTTGCCTCGAACCAAGGGAAATTATCTTTGGAGCAGCTAGGGAGGCGGGTAGAGGTAAGATTNGCGTCAGCGTTTCCAGCCGGAAGATCGAGGATCAACTGTACTATGCCAGGTATGAAAGAAAGATGGAGATGGTTTGGGGTCCAGTTCACTGTTCCATAGGGGAGGCTATTTATTGNATTTAGTTCCCTAGGCTTACTTCGCGTAATTCGTTTNAAAGTAGTTCAAAGTCTGCCAATNTATTNATTGAAATTATTTTTAGGATTTTCTCTACATATTTTTCGCCCTCCTGCGAATAAGAGGAAAGATGCNTNGCTAATCTGTGAACTAGCATCATCTACATATCGANCATTTTTAATGAANTTCAAACGAGCTTTACGGAAANGGGTGTAAAAGGCGCTTGAATTTAAATTTTGTGCATAATTCTCAACAGCGTGACGTAAATTTTTAAAGGCCTTTANCGAATGCTCTTTACCCACCTCTCTTCTTGATGGAGTAAGCCCACTCTTTTTCCATGTCCACTGACCGAATAGGGAATTNCCCTCTAGAGCAAACCTNGAGGTTCCCCAACCTGTTTCTATAGCGGCTTGCGCAATTGCAAGNGGGATGGGAAGGATATTTGCTCGCNGCAACAATTCATTCAACATTTCGTCGTTGAGAGTAGTATCAGCATTATATTTTGAAAGAACCTTATAGTATTTAAGTTGCTCGAAAATCCAATCTTTTTGGTTATTCCTTAAATTAGGTATTCCTATATTTTTCAAATTAAAAATTTGCTGCCTTTTTCTCTGAATTTGCATGTTCCTATCGATGATCAGTGGAAGCAAAATTTTTATGAACAGTTCCTTTCTGATTGTTACCTCAGACAATTTTTGAAGGTCATGAGGTAGCCGCCAAAAAATTAGATTGGGCACNAGGGACTCTCTCGATNTTATTTTTTTCAAATCAAAGTCNAANGANNCTANGAGANTTNTAAGTNCTAGCGNCGCNTCTTTNTTANNAATTGCNAGGTCTTTNNGTGAGCCTNGGTCATCAAAACTTANAGTGNTNCTNNNAAGTGAGGGGTTTTCTNGAGGGCGGAATCTTAGATTGAGCAGGCCTGAGGGAATAAACATGCCAACTAAAATGCTTGCAAATAATAAAAATATCGTTATGGCGATTAGACACGCGTTTATTTTATTGCGTTGCATTCCAATGCGTGTTTTTCCATTAAGGTTTTAAAAAAAGGTATTTTTTGGGGTGTTACTTAAAAGAATTAATACATCTCGGATTGTCTTACC
The DNA here is from genome assembly GCA_002730675.1 of Rhodospirillaceae bacterium. Taxonomy (GTDB): domain Bacteria; phylum Pseudomonadota; class Alphaproteobacteria; order Thalassobaculales; family Thalassobaculaceae. Next base: position 9,529 of record PCAV01000015.1, read on the forward strand.
TCTTTTACTTCTGGGATGTAGTGCCGAAGCAGATTTTCCACGCCCATCTTAAGAGTGGCTGATGAGCTTGGGCATCCCGCACACGCGCCACGCATCTGTAAAGTGACAATACCGTCTGTAAAGTCTTCAAACACAATGTCGCCTCCATCTTGTGCAACTGCCGGACGAACTCGGGTATACAACAGCTCTTTGATTTGGCTTACTATTTCGTCATCTTCGTGATCACCAGTTTCGTTGTCGCCATTAGTTTGAGCGTCTAGAACTATGGGGCGTTTAGCAGTAAAATGCTCCATAATGGCACCTAATAAGCTAGGCTTCATTAAAGCCCATTCTCGTGAGCCATCTTTCGTAATCGAGATAAAATCTTCGCTTAAAAAAACTCCAATCACCCCATCAATCTTCAAAAGAATTTGAGCTAAAGGTGAACTTGAAGTCTCTTCCAACGAACGAAACTCTAGGTTTTTTCCCGGTAAAACGGGCTGGCCAGGTAAAAACTTGAGGGTTTCCGGATTGGGCGTTTCTTCTGTCTGTATAAACATCGTTACCTCTCTCTCTTCTTTAAAGCTATCAGTTTATCTACCAAAAGTTCTTAAAGTTCTAAACATTAAAAATACGTAAACAGACTTCAGGGTTTTAGGAACCCAACGATTCCTTTAGCCTCACTGACAATTGGCTCCGCTATTTCTCTAGCCTTATTAGCCCCATGCTTTAAGATACTATCAACTTCGTCTGGATAATTCATTAAGCGCTGCATTTCTTTACCTATTGGTCCCATGGTTTCTACCGCCAGTTCAGCAAGGCATCTCTTGAATGCACCAAAACCTTGCCCTGCAAACTCTGAAACCACACTTTGCTCACTTCTCTCAGATAATGCAGCAAAAATAGTAATCAAGTTCAGGGCTTCGGGCCGATTATTTAGTTCATCCACCGATTCTGGGAGTGGATATTGATCTGTTTTAGCCTTCTTTATTTTTTGAGCAATCGCATCAGGGCCATCTGTCATATTTATTCGTGAGTAGTCTGAAGGATCCGATTTACTCATCTTCTTTGTTCCGTCGCGTAGGCTCATAATTCTAGCAGCTGCTTTTTGAATTCTGGCTTCGGGCAAGGGAAAAAAGTCTATTTCAAACATTGAGTTAAAAGCTTGAGCGATGTCCCGGCAAAGTTCAATATGTTGTTTTTGGTCCTCTCCGACAGGCACGTCGGTAGCTTTGTAGGCTAATATATCAGCCGCCTGTAGAACAGGGTAAGTATACAGGCCAACAAACGCACCATCACGATCTTTCCCAGCTTTCTCTTTAAATTGCGTCATTCTGTTAAGCCATCCGAGGCGGGCAACGCAATTAAACAACCATGCCAGTTCAGCGTGTTCGGGAACCTGGCTCTGATTAAAAATAATGCATGTCTCAGGGTTCACCCCCCCTG
>PCAV01000016.1 GCA_002730675.1 Rhodospirillaceae bacterium
AAAACGGTATTGGGCGGTGTTGCAAATATAAGCGCTCTTATTACCTCTCCGGGCGTAATAGAACATTTTGGAACAATACAAACCCTGCGTGTAGGAGAATTGGATAACCGTAGTTCAGATAGATTGGCGCAATTTAGGACAGCGTGTAAAAGGGCTAAAATAGACGTCCCAATTCCAGAGGATATCGAGACTGAACTTTGGCAAAAGTTTGTTATGATTTGCACTTTAGCCGGCGTAAATTNTCTAACACGACTTCCTTTAGGGAAGTGCCGAAAAAATCCTTATAGTCGAAAACTTATGTTTTCTTTGGCAAATGAAGTTATAGCAGTTGCTAGGGCNNATAATATTAATCTTCCAGAAGAGCAAATTGAGTTAACAATGANACTACTTGATAATCTCCCTACTGATATGAAAGCATCCATGCTTGCTGCACTTGAGCGCNNTGATAAGCTGGAAGCGGCCGCGCTCAATGGCGCGGTAGACAGATTAGGACAAACAAAAGGGATTNTTACCCCAGCAAACCGGATCGTCTATGAGGCACTCTCTCCTCATGAGAACGGTAGCTGACCAGATAAAATAAAAAAGGAAAATTTATTATGTTCCCTGCACGATCTGACTTAGTAATCCAGTTTTCACATGTGGCGTACCAATTTGAAAAGCAATTTNCACACCGAAACATGGGTATAAGAAGCTATTCAACTTGGACACCAGCAGAAACAGAGAGCAGAATAGNTGATGCCGATATCATTGTTGCGACTGGTTTTTGGCAAAATACTCTCCTGGAAAAAGCTAAAAAGCTCAAGTTAATTCAAGTTTGCGGAGCCGGTTACGATCAATTCGACGTTAATGCTATTAAAGAAAGAGGCATAAGAATGGCGAATGGCAGAGGGGTAAACGCAAACGCAGTTGCCGAACACGCAATGGCATTGCTGCTTAGTATTACACGTCAAACNTACCTAGCAAGGGATGCACAAAACAATAAAATATGGCGTGGAATGAATCCAGATATTCTTACCAGAGAAGAAGAGTTGGGCGGNAAAAAAATGTTGGTAGTAGGGGCCGGTCAAATCGGCGCTAAAGTAGCTAAACTTAGCAAAGCTTTCGACATAACCACGACAGGCATGAGGCGTGATATCTCAGAGATCGACCCCATATTTCACCATGCATCACCTATGACGGAACTAATGGCAGAAATTTCGAACTTTGACATTGTTGTTCTTTGCTGCCCACTAACTGACGAGACCAAAGATCTTTTTGACGAGTCTGTTTTTAATAAAATGAAGAAAGGGGCATATCTAATCAATGTTGCTCGAGGCGGGTGCGTAGTCGAAAAAGATCTTATCGCTGCTCTAGAGTCTCAGCAAATTGGTGCGGCAGGTATCGACGTTACTGACCCCGAACCATTACCAACAAACTCACCATTATGGGATATGGAGAATGTTATCTTAACACCTCATACAGGCGGTGAAACCAGACTTTACGAAGATAATGTTCTTGATATTTTGGTAGAGAATATCAAAAGGCTAGAAAACGGCNACGAAACCTTAATGAACCAGATAGTCTAGTTATGACTAGTTAGTTGGCCTGTTGTAATTCTTTTAGCAAAGNTAGGTANTAACGGTNAATTATTTCNGTCNATTTAAGAGCTGAGCTTTTTGGGGTCTCGAAATAAAAAGCANACTGGTATAGAGAACGCTGCAGCTAAGCCAAACAAATGAAAAGCATTCAGGTACCCTATCATTTGAGCTTGCCTAAATATTTCATCGCTTAAAGTGAANAGATTTAACGTTTCACCGGACACCCACTCNCCGACAATATCCGGGAAACGTAGTAGTTCGTTAAANGGGCTAGTTACNGGCGCCATATTAGAATAATTCCACGCAGCAGTTTCTATTAAAACGGCAACACTTATCGAAATAAAAACNCTGCTTCCAAAATGTCTGAGCAAGTTAAATATACCGGACCCCTCCACCATGTCTTTTGCAGTCAATGTTGAAAACGCCAAGAAAGCCATTGGTGTGTAAGCAAGACCAAAACCAAAACCATGTAATAAATTAGTCCAGAAAACATCAAATTCCGTTAGATTTATGCTAAGTTGTCCCATTTGCCAGCCTGCAATAGCTTGACATGCCAATCCAACCGCNAGAGCCGACCTCGGCGCCAATCGAGTAAACTGAACAACTATAAGAAAACTTAGCCAATTCCCAAAGCCGCGTGCTGCGATCAGATAACCAACCAAGGAGTCTGGATAACCTCTAAGTTCCTGCAATAGTGGNGGAAATAGAACGATAGGTGTATAGCTCAGCCATCCCATAGCAAAAGCCATAAGGCATCCCAAAGCAAAATTTCTATCTAAAAATAAACGCAAATTGAGAAAAGGGTTCTCAGATGTGAACGAATGAACNATAAAGACGTAAAAAGANACTAACATGATGCAAGTTTCAAAAATAATTTCTGGGGATTCAAACCAATCTAACCGTTGTCCTCTATCGAGCACCAATTGCGCTGCCCCAACCGCCAAGGCAAGTGCGATGAAACCGGTAAAATCAAATTTCCTAGCGGTTCCTTTTTCTTGGTTTCCAACAGAGATAGCGGCAACAAAGAAACACATTATCCCAAGCGGAATAATCATAAAGAAGACCCAGCGCCAATCTGTTGCCTCAGCGATTATTCCGCCTAAGATAGGCCCCATCACAGGTCCAAAGACACCGCCAATACCCCATATCATTAACGCCATCGGATGGAGGCGTCGTGGAAACGTAGCAAGGATCATCCCCTGGCCAAGCGGTAACANGGGAGCGCCAAAGGCGCCTTGGCCAACGCGAAAGAGTACTAAGCTTTCGAGAGAAGTTGCTAGTCCACACAAACCTGAAAATATCGTAAAACCGGTTATGCTTNCAAAAAGTAAATTTCGCCAACCCAGCGTTTGAGCCAACCAGCCTGTTAATGGCGTTGCAATTGCTGTTGCGACAAGATTAAATGTNACAACCCAGGCTATTTGATCGGGTGTAGAAGACATGGCACCCTTTAGTTGGGGAAGGATTACATTTGCGGCCGTTATTGTCATACCGAACGTCAGAGTAGTGATCTGGACAGTGGCTAATATCAGCCAGTGGCGAAGTCCAACAGGGGCGTTATCGTCAGTACTAACAGAAACCATATGAGNGTATAGACCTTGACTAGTTTATTTTCTTTTTCTTTAGANCGCGGCAGTNAAGAGCTTCTGAAAGAATAGAAATGGAAGTATTAAATAGCAGAGGCACAGTAACAGAGAACGAATACTGATCAAAAACCAATTTAATAGTGTTGTCTGAACGTAACATTTATGAGAGATTTNAGCTTGAAGATGCTTATACAGGATTAATGCATGAAAAATAGACTCATTAGCGACATAGGAGGTTTGCCAGACGGACCATTAGACCTATCAGAGCACGAACCTACGATGACAGAACGCCGTATAGACGCAATGATGATGCTACTGCGGGCAAAGCCGCGAAGTTTTTGGGCTTCTGATGAAAATCGGCGCACTATCGAAAGCCTTGAACCAGACACATACAAAAAGTCCGAATACTATGAGAGGTGGGTATTAGCAATGAAAGAGCTACTCNTAGAAAAAGCTATCCTCACCGAGGCAGAGATAGAGAACAAACTTAAAGANGTAAGATCNAGGATGGAGCNNAGCTGATATGAGTGATCAATTTAAGGTGGGATCAAAAGTCCGCATCACGAACGCGTATCCGCCTGGTCATATCCGAACACCATTTTTTTTGCGGGGTAAGGAGGGCTTAATCATCCGCCATTTTGGCAAATATCCAAATCCAGAGAGATTAGCATATGGTTTAAATGGCCTTCCCAAACTTAACTTGTATCAAGTCCTATTCGATATGGAAACCACNTGGCAAGGCGATGGTAGTTTTTCTTCCAAAGACACACTTACTGCAGACATTTATGAAACATGGTTGGAACTAATATGACTGGAAGCAACGAACCTCACGGTGGACATGATCACTCGCATAACGACTTTCAGCCCGACATTAAAGAACCAACAGAAAATTGGGAGTTTTTAGAAATCGCACTCCGAGAGTTNCTAGTTGACAAAGGAGTTTTATCTGCACGAGAAATTCAAGATGAAATAGAAACATGGGAGAAAAAATCTNCCGAAAAAGGAGCCGAGATAGTCGCAAAAGCTTGGGTTGATGAAAAATTNAAAGNTCGCTTACTAGAAGATGCAAANCAAACAATACGGGAGTTTGGGATAGAAGTTGAAGTTCTTAAGATGGTAGCATTAGAAAACACGCCCGAGCTTCACCATGTAGTAGTCTGCACGCTGTGTTCCTGCTACCCGAGACCAATTCTTGGGGTACCCCCGTTGTGGTACAAGTCAAAGCAATACCGTTCCCGCGTCATTCGCGAGCCGAGAGCTGTTTTACAGGAATTTGGGACGACATTGTCTGATGACACAGAAATACGTGTAGTCGACTCTACAGCTGATTGTCGTTATCTGGTGATTCCGACTAGACCAGTTGGCACGGAGAAAATGACAGAAACAGAGTTAGCAAAACTTATTACGCGGGATTCGATGATTGGCACTGCACAAGCACGTGATCCTATTGGAAAGCGCTCTTAGAGAGATTACGGATGCAATAGCGGCATTTAGAAATAATCGTCTGCCGAGATACCGACATCGTTTGCAGCTGCTTTTATACTATCGAAAACACCCTTACTTATCTGAATGCCGTTCGTCTCCGCATATTTCGAAGACGTCGTCTCCTTTTCGCCGGGCAAAAGCACTTTACCATTTTCATCTAAAGGTTTTGAATTCCTCACCTCATTAACAAAATTACTAGCTGCTTTTTCATATTCCGTCATCGAACGAAAAGAATCCACACGTAGTAAGATAAATAACCAATTATACTCAAGCGTGTCACCCAGCATAGCATCACCAACAAGCTCCGCTATGATGCCCATTCCACTTCCCTTCGGCCCAGCAGCTGGCAATAATGCTCCGCCGTCATAAAAATCATTTGGGTTGGTTGAAGGGTTTCCATTTTTATCTATTATTATATCTAGAGGTAATTGGTCATCATTAGCTCTGGCAACAGCTACTTTACCTGCCGGCCAATTTGAGATGGCAAAATCGCAAACTAAAGGGTCCTTTTTTAGTCCTGGCATCGAAAAGGTATAAGGATTAGTGCTCATAACGGGCTCTTTCCCACCAAAGGGAACTACGTTACCCCATAGTTTTCTGCCTCCACCTCCCATGCTTAGACCAAGGAAACCAGCATCTGCAGCTTTTTCACCGTATGCACCCATTCGCCCAGTATGTCCACAGTTATAAATTGCTATCGCAACAATCCCACTATTGCGCGCCAATTTTATTCCCGCTTCCGTAGCTTTATTCATAGCTACAATTCCGATACCTCCTGCACCATCAACACTTATTAAGTTATTCGTTTTTTGTTCTAGTTCGGGCACAGCGCATGGATCTATAATTCCGTTCTTAGCCTCTCCTATGTAAAGCCCTAGGCGGTTAACGCCATGGCTCGGGACACCTTTCATTTCAGCATCAACCAAGTGCTCAGCTATGATTTTCGAATTACTTTGAGCAAAACCGCCCGCAGCTAATGAGTCACTTATAAAATTTAATAGCGGCGTTTTTTCTGCAGTAAAATTAGTCATATTTTATTTTCCGTCTTCTACAATATTTAAATGCCAAAGGTGAATATCTTTCAATACATCGGGGCATTAAAAATTTTATGGAGTAATCTTACCTCTTCCAGTACTACTATGATTGATTTATACCGGATTTTGTGGATAAAAAAAATGAGTAATCCCGCGCCATGGATAGCTTTAGCTGATACCCCTGAGCTCCCAATTTCTAAAACAGCTTTCAAAGAGGTCGAAATTGGATTGAATATGCGAAATATAGCACTACCATATAGACGTCTAAGTAAAGAAGAAACCGAGTTTTGGACAAAGCAGTTGAGCGGCGTTGGCGGCATCCTGCTCAGGTCTGGTTATATTACTGAAGAGCTATTAAAACCATTAGAATACCTTAAAGTAGTTGCCGTTCACGGAGCTGGCGTCGATCCCGTTGACGTTGATGCATGCACTAGACGGGGTGTATGGGTAACTAATACACCCGGCGCAAATGCGGATGCAGTGGCGGAGATAACAATTGGTTTAATGCTTTCTATGGCTAGGCAAATTCCAAAAGCAACCATTAAAGTTACCACCGAGAAAGCTTGGGATAGCGCAAGACATATTGGCACTGAGCTAAAAGATAAGACACTAGGCTTATTAGGACTTGGCCAAATTGGACAGCGCGTCGCTACAATAGCAAAAGCATTTGGCATGAACGTAATTGCTTATGACCCAGGGCTGCAAGCATCAGAAATAACTAAAAAAGGTTCAACACCCGTTTCCTTAGAAGAGTTAGCAAACCACTCAGACTTTCTATCCTTACATGCCCCCGCTATAGATGCGACAAAGCACATTATAAGCAGAGATTTTTTGGGCAAAATGAAAACCTCTTCGAAACTTATTAATTGTGCCCGTGGTAGTTTAGTGGATGAAAAAGCTTTAGCGGAAGCATTAACCAGTGGTCACCTTTCCGGAGTAGCTTTAGACGTTTTGGATGGGGAACCACCTGACCCTAAGAGTCCTTTATTTGGCGCCCCTAATGTTTTAATAACACCCCATATGGCAGGCTCGACGCGGGAGTGTCTAGAAACCATAGCAAACACTGCTATGCAGGACATCATCCGCGTATTACGCGGTAAGAAGCCATTACACTCTGTAAATACCCCTCGATAAAGTTATGATCCAATTGGAAACTAATGGTACTTTATTTGAAGTATTTAATATTAATCAGAGGTGTGAGCGCACAACCCATCCCAGTTGAAGTCGATACCGTGACCAGGCGCTTCACCGGCTAGAGCGAAACCATCTTTTACAACTAACGGTTCTAGAATAAACCTTTCTAATCCAAATCCATGAACCTCAAGGTACGACGCATTCGGGACTGCGCCTAACAGGTGGACATGAATATCATGTACACCGTGCGACGTTACAGGGAGATTTTTTGCTTCTGCAAGTTTTGCTACCTTCATCCAAACGGTTATACCCCCACAATTAGAAACATCGGGTTCGATGTAACTGACGCCATTTGCCTGCAATATATGTTGAAAATCATAAATAGTATGAAGGTTTTCGCCAGCAGAGATTGGCACTCCACCCTCAACTAAAATTCTATTATGCCCTGAATAATCTTCAGGTATCGTGGGCTCTTCCAACCAAACTAAATCAAACTCACGGAATGCACGTGCAGCTCGAATAGCTTCGTCAACCGTCCAACGCATATTCGCATCAACCATAAGAGGAAAGTTCTTCCCTAAATGCTTTCGCATAGCAGCTATTCTGGCGACATCTTCTTCAAGATTATCTCTGCCAACCTTCATTTTAATTGCGCGAAATCCACTAGATAAGTTCTTCTCCGTCTGGGCAAGTAGTTCCTCTTCAGTAAACATTAGATCAATGCCACCCGCGTAAGCTTTTATTTTCGGATCGGCGCCGCCAAGAAGTCGCCATAAGGGCATGCCAACTTGTTTTCCCATCAAGTCCCATAAAGCAATGTCAACTGCTGAAAGAGCATGAATTGCAAGTCCTCCCCGTCCGGCATAATGAAGCTTCCACCATAACAATTTCCAAATTTGTTCTATTCTTGCTTCGTCTTTGCCCAGAAGAAACGGGGCCATGTCGTCCCGCATTACAGAATGAATGCCTTTAGCACCCGCACCAAGCGTGTAGGTGTATCCTAGTCCTTGCACACCATTGGAATTTTCTATTCGTATCGTCATTAGTTCAAAGCTTGCCATATCACCATGCATGCTATCTGAGAGCACAACAGGCAATGGGATGCTGTAGTGGTCAGTCTTAATGTTGCTAATAGACATTTGGAACCTCAAATAATATTTGCTAAGTGATTAGTTTATGCTCTAGTTTTTCATAAATAGAAGCCGAATGGCAATTAACATCTTCAAAACCAATACAATTTAAAAAGCGGGAGAAAGTGATGGCTAGAATTTCATATGCAAATAAGAATGCTGTTCCCAATCACCTTCAAAACTTGTTTGATGACATGTCAACTTATGGGCCATTCGGCAGTTTGGTTGGAGCAATGGCTCACAGGACACCAATATTCGAGCATGTTTTTGGAATGTTGACAGACTTACGCAAGGAAGGTGTCTTACCTAGAAGGTATCTGGAGTTAGCACTAGTCGCTGTCTCCAAAATAAACGCCTGCGATTATTGTGTTGCGCATCATGCTCCATTTTTAACAGTAGAGGGTGTAACCCCTGCTGGTGCAGAAAATATATTACAATATGAAGATCACCCGGAATTCGACGATATAGACAAACTAGTCGTAGAATATTCAATCGAAGTAACAAGCAATTTTCATCGTGTTCGAGATAAACTATTCGATCGTTTACGAAGTCATTTTTCGGAAGAACAAATTGTCGAGTTAACGTGGCGCATTGCCCTTTGCGGCGCGTTTAATCGCTTTAATGATGTGCTTCAGCTGGACATAGAAGAAGAGGCGTTGGCGAAGATTGCCTAAAAAACGCTGATATCCGAAACCTGCATCACCCATTAGGTTCAATCCTATTTTACACATTTGATGCAGGTGGTACATGCTGGGTCAAACTTTAATCTTTTAATAGGAATTTTTCCATCGCAGGCTATACAATAACCAAAATTCCCGCTTTTTAAACGCTCTATAGCGGCCTCCACACGTCTCAAATCCAATTTTCTACGACCTTCAGTTTCGATTGCCCTAGCCTGTCTCTGGATCGCGTCCATCCGAGAAAGTCGTCCAATTTTAGCTTGGTCTAATTATATAACGTTTGCCGAACTTTTTGCTGAGATAATCAGGCTTTCTAAAGCAAGTTTTTTTGCTTCTAATTGTTTGAAAAAAGCTTTTTCATCAGGAAACATTTTTCGCCCTAGACTGTTGGCTGATCCCCTGCCACGGTAGTTCTATGCATAACGCGTCTGTATTCTTCATCAGGCCAAGGGTTCCCCCTATGAAGGACGGACCTGTTATCCCACATTACTAAATCTAGGGAAGCCCATTTATGAGCATAAACGAACTCAGGGCGGGTCATCCATGAAGTTAATTCCGTTATTAGCGCCCTACTTTTTGAGTAATCCCACCCCTCTACAAAGTGACAGTGACTTCCTAGGTAAAAAACTTTCCGTCCAGTTTCTGGGTGCCTTCTAATCAACGCTTGTCTTACCGGTTTTAGACGTTCTTTATCTTCCTCTGAGAAGATATCGCCAACAATTAACTGCCTAGAAAAAATTATTGAGTGTTCGCAAATGAGACCGTCTAGATCTTTTTTTTCAACGCCTGAAATAGACCCAGGCCAAGTATCATAAGCGTAACGCGCATCCGCAAACTCGGTTTCGCCGCCGAACGGTGGGACTTCGCGGCCCGACAAAATAGAGATATTAGCTGGAATTGACTTGAACGACGAGTCAGAATGCCACAAGCTGTTGCCTCGGTGGTAACGCGACTTTTCATCACCATGTGAACGAATTTTGTTATTATCGTCTACGTTGGCAATGCGCGAAATCTCAGGATGAGTTACACCTCCACCCCGATCAAAGCCAAGTGATTTTTCGAGAGAGCCAAATTTTTCTGAGAAAGCGATCTGCTGATCATCATTTATGTTTTGATTTCTGAATACAAGCACAGCGTACTCCCCTAACGCATTTCTTAGCTGATCGTACACGGAGGAATTTATAGGTGACGTCACATCTACTCCTATCACTTCACCAGCAAAGTCCATTCCTGGTAATAATGGCTTAATCGTAAAATCCATTTTTATTTTCCTTTTTAATAGATGGTCACGCCACTATCGACAGAAAGGATTTGTCCGGTAGTTATCTCTGATTCATCCGAAGCTAAATACACAGCCATGTTTGCAATATGTATNGGCATACCAAAACCTAAAAGATGTTGCTCGGAAATTTTTGCTATCTCGGGCGACTCCTGGACAAGTTTTTTTACTCGATCAGAAAGGGTTACCGAAGGGGCAATAGCATTAACCCGAATCTTATTTGGCGCGTACTCCACTGCCATAGACCTTGTCATTGAGGCCACCCCACCTTTTGCCGCCGTGTAGCAGTCTCTACCGGGCAAAGCCATCAGTGCAACGTTTGACGACATATTAATTACCGAACCGCCACCTGATTCTACTATTGCTGGAATACCATGCTTTGAGCAAACGAATGTGCCAAAAAGATCTAATTTAATAACACGCCAGAATTCTTCATCTGGCGCCTCTGTAACGGGGCCATCCTGCATTGTAGATCCACCAGCGTTATTATGAAGAACGTTGAGTTTTCCGAAACGATTTACAGTCTCTGAAATTACTGACTTCACACTATCATGATCGGTTACGTCCATCTCCATAAACACAGCGTCACCACCAGCATTTCCTGCTTCCTCTTTTGCTAGTTTTGCAGACTCGTCTCCAAGGCTTATATCTATATCTGTAACTACGACAATAGCGCCCTCTTCCGCAAACCTGATAGCCGTCGTCCTTCCTATGCCGCCACCACCGCCAGTGATTAATGCCACCTTACCGTCTAATCGTCCCATTTTGTCCCCTGTGAATAATTCTTTGTTTGAATTTTTAATGAGCAAAAATAACTGGTATCTGAGCTTGATCAAGGATCGCTCTGGTTGCTCCACCAAAAATCATTTGAGTAAGCCTGCTTTGAGTAAAAGCACCTTTAACTAAAAAATCAACTCCACAAGAAGAAGCAACCTCTAACACTCTCTCACCAGCATTGCCGCTGGGCGCTCCTTTTTTAATTTCAACTTCAACTTCGTTAGCCTCGAGATAACGCTGTAATGCTTTTCCGTCTGGACCAGCATGTACCCATCCATCTACCTCAATAACAATTACCTTTTTTGCCATACGGATTATTGGCATACTCAAAGCTAGAACCCTTGCTGTTTCTGTACTGTGGTTCCACGCAATTCCTACGGTTTCACCAAATTTCCCGCTCCATGAAGGCGGCACCACTAATACCGGCCTGCCACCTTCAAAAAGTGCCATTTCGAATAATGTTTGCCAATGGGGGTTTTCATTAGATCTGCCAATTATGGAAATATCATAAACTCTACAAATTTCTCCTACCTGTCGCCAGTTCGACAAGCTCGTCATATCAACGATAAGTTGCTTATCGCCGATCCTTGGGTTACACGCGGTAGCTCTTTGCCTAATTAAGTCTCCAGCACTATTCTTTTGCGCTTCTATTTCTTCGTCTAAACCATCGTATGAAACAACGCCCCCGCTCATTGGGTCCACGATAACTGGATCAGGTAGCCTTGGGTAAAAGATCCCAGTTATTTGACCATTGTGTCTATGAGCAAGTTGAGAAGCTGCTTCAATAGGTACATCGTGAGCTGAGTCGGTACCAAACGGGATTAAAATTTGCTTCATTACGCTCTCCTTTTTTGTTTTTGATTATAGAAACAATCAATTCAAGCTTTCTTTCATCTTTTTTTTAAGAATACCGGTTTTCGCTACTAGAAACCAGTCTGTTTAATTTTTCAGGGTTGCCAACTTTTTATTCTTAAAATTTTAGAATTTAAAATTTAGGCGCACGTTACTTTAGCTTAATTCCATCATTCAAAGACCAGTCAAAGTCAAAGGTAACTTGAGCAACTGAGGAGAGCTTTTTTTTAAAATGATCCATCGCATAATGCCTGATATGCTGGAGAATTTCAGTTGATGTGTGACCAAATTGTTGTGGATACATTTCATATAAAGCCGACAAGACTAGTACATTTCCTTCCTTAAACCTTAATGTTCTCGAATGATTAATATATTCAAGAGCGGCCTCATCCAACATTCTGTCAACTTTATCACCAGTGTAGGGGTGACGCTGGAGTCTGGGTGACCCTACAGCCGCATCGCACAAGCCGTAATGAAATCTAGGGTCGAGAAATAAACTAGACAGTATTTTTTTTCGAATAAAAGACAAACTCAACGGCCATCCTTTAATACTGATAAGCTTTTGATTAAAAGGTCCCTTTTTTAAAAAGCTATCATTACTTTTTATGTCCGCGATCGATAAAATTAAATAATTTTCAAGAACCAGTCTCACAACAAGGGCGTTATAGAGATTGAGCCAAAATGCATACTGCTCTTTTCGATTAAGTTTTTCTGTGGGAAATGAAGCAAGGCTTTGAATATAGTTTTCCAGCGCCTGTCGGTCTGGCTGACTAAAATTGGCATAGGCTATTACAGTGGTACCNTCAGTTTTAAGTTGCACATGTTTATTTAATAAATACCCCCAACTTGTATGATCAACAAAAAGATTTGAAGTAGGGTCGTAGTCGTTCCAAAACGGCGGAGTAAAAACGCCTTTTATTTCATCTATATTGGAGCAGCCCCAAAGGAGTAGCACCTGAAAGAATACAAGAGTGAAATGACGATGAAAAACAATCAACCTTTGATATCCAAAATCATAAAATCAAACGATAAAGTATTAAGTTATCGCGACTACTCAATTGACACCTCAACTGCACCAATACCCTCAACCTCATAACAAGCGCGATCTCCCTTGTTAGCAAATTTTGTAGCTAATGTTGAGCCACTCATAACAATATCGCCAGCCTTTAGAGAACGGCCTTGTTCTGCTAATAGAGTTGCTAGCCATGCTAATGAGTTTAGTGGATTACCCATTGCAGCGCTGGTGTTAGTATATTCTATTTCGCCATTGTAAGATAATTTTGCGGGTTGATTTGCGAGATCGAAATCGCGCCAAGATTTTAACGGTGAACCAATTACAATTCCACCGCACCAAGCGTTATCAGCTATTAGGCTCAAAGGATCCAAATTGCTGTAGTCAGCCGCCCTGTCTTCTATTAGTTCGAAGGCTGGCATAGCACTGTCTACAAACTCGCTAACACTGCTTGCTTCAANAANGGTTCCCTCTGGGATATCCTTACCTATCGTAAATGCTAATTCAAATTCTATCCCNAGACGAATANAGCTATCNAAGTGAACGATAGCTGGAGACTCATATATCGTGGATGCAAAAATTGCCGCCCCGACCGGCTTATCTACACCGACCAATTCCTGAATTGCTCTCGATGTCAAAGCAATTTTATATCCTGCAACAGGTCCCCTGCCGCTCTCAATCCAAATATTATTTAGTGCTTTTTGACAATCATAAGCATGCGTGACCGAAGTTGGTTTAAANTCATCNATTAAGTTTTCAAACTTGCTTCGAGATTTATGGGCTTNCGCTATGTGCTGAGCTATTTTTTCGGCTCTNATTACNTCGGGCATCAAATTCTCCTTCCGCAACTAAAAATTTGTTTTTAAATAGAAACTCATTTGTTNATTTTAGACNAGNATCCAAACTCACTATACTTTAAAGCTTATATTACAGAACCAACCCGATTAAAGTTAGATTATCGAAATGCTANACTCAGAGCTCAATTTAAGCCCATTGTCCGATGCTTTAGGCGTTGAGATTGTGGATATGTCAATCGAAAATGCTATTGAACAACATATATTTGAGCGGGTATACGCGGCGTTTCTAAAGCATCACCTTATTCTTTTCAACAACGTAGATTTGAGCTTAGCACTTCAGGTCGAATTTGCCAGAAAGTTTGGGGATGTTCAGGTGCACGTAATTAACCAGTACCACGGATATGGCCACCCCGAAATTTACCTNNTAACTNATTTGGGAGAGGACGGAAAACNTAATGGCAAGCATCCAGACAGGGGGACCATGTATTGGCATACAGATGGTTCTTGGCANAAAAAAACNNAACATGCAACGATGATGTATTCTGGNTTTGTGCCAACACGTGGAGGACAAACTCACTTTTGCAATATGAATAAGGTTTTTGAAAACCTCCATAAAAATACAGGNAAAAACTTTCAGGNTTGAAAGCAATTCATAATTTAGATTTTTCNAGAACACGGCGCCATGGTGAAGATCCNATGACACCCAAANAACGAGCTGNAGTTCCGCCGGTGGCGCACCCTATTATTCGAATACATNCAGAGACAAATTTNAAGTCAATTTTTCTTGGNGACCATGCAGAAGAAATTGAGGGATGGGATTACGATGTCGGCAGAAATTTTACAGAAGAGATAAATCCGGCGATTACGCCAGNGAAATACATTTANAAACATCAATGGCAACCAAAACAAATAGCTATTTGGNATAACCGTTGNNTTTTTCATCGNGCAACACCCTACGACACGAAAAAAGAAAAAAGGGTCATGAGNCGTTGCACTATGAATGGAGATCAACCATATGGGTGAGCATGGCAAGAACATTAGCTGCACGATATGGAGAATATAATGATTAAGGGTCTTCATCATAACGCATATAGATGCAAAGATTCGGAGGAAACACGTCAATTTTACCAGGATTTTCTTGGCCTAAAGTTCAAAAACGCCTTTGAAATAGAGACCACACAAACAGGCCGTGAAACAAGCGTGCTTCACTCGTTTTACGAAATGGCTGATGGCTCCTCACTTGCTTTTTTTGAGGCACCAGGTCAACCATTTGAATTTAAGAGACAACATGACTTTGATCTTCACATAGCCTTAGAGGTCAGCTATGATTTCCTATTGGTAATGTTAGAAAAAGGAAAAAGAGAGGGCGTGGAAACACGTGGTATATCTGACCACGGTTTTATCGACTCTATTTATTTTCGAGATCCAAACGGTTATGTCATTGAATTGACAGCAAAGAAGAGTGATTCGGAAGAAAACAACGAGGCCAAACCAGCCCCCGAAGAAGTTCTATCTCGTTGGCAAAATAAAAAGTAATCTAGCGGCTCCATAAGTTAGTTATCGTTAGATTTACCCGTTCTCTNTATCTCATCCATATANGCATCATAATCATGAATCTTGCTATAATATAGCTCCATTGCTGATTTATAGTTNTCTTTGGCGACCTCCTTTCGCGTCCGCCAAACTTTGCCCAGCAAACTTCGAGANANATACAGTGCACCTAAACCTAGACAAGCTAGGCCTATCCCCCACCAACCAAACACCCAAATTGCCAAAACTGTTCCAATGACCGTTATAACGGAACTCAGACTTTCCGATAATAACATATCCTTTAAACTGTTTTCGCTCAGATCCGTTTCTAGAATGCCAAAATCCTGAGGAGTGGGTTTTTTGGGTTCTTTTAACACAATCATTAGTCCAAATCAGAATAAAAAAACGGCTTTGTTGTCACGACGCGTTTACCTCATCTGTTGAAATTATAAACTTATCGAGTTCATCCCAATCGGCATTGAATCCTAGGCCAGGAGTATCATCTAACGTTACTTGACCGGAGTGAGAATTAAACAAATTATGAGGCTCAACTGCGAAAGTGATGAAAGCAGTCTCCAATGGGGTGGGAGTGAGACAAGAAGCAGCTAGGTGAGCCGTTGCGTGGTAGCCTGGCCCCCAATAAAAACAATGAGGTATGACAGTTACTGGATAAACTTCGGCTAACGAGATAATTTTTCTCATCATTGAAATGCCGCCACATTTTGTGACGCTGGGCTGCAAATTGTCTACTGCTTCCGTTTCCATTGCTAATTTAAATTCATGAAGTGTTGTAATATTTTCACCTGCTGATATCGGGATCCCTTCTAGACGTACTTCGGCGAGGCCTTCAAAATCCTCTGGCGGCCATATGGGCTCCTCAAGCCAATGGAAACCATCCTCAAGTATCTCCTGAGTGACTTCACGTGCTTCAGCAACAGTCCATGGGCAATTAACATCAAGACAAATTTTATCATCTGGGTCCACTGCGTTACGAGCAGCTCTGAATGCTGGAATTGTTGTTTCATGGAGTTTAATTGTCCTAAAACCATAACTTCTAGCCCGTTCAACATTCTGAGCCACAGCATCGGTATCTCCCCCGTAACGCATTAGACTTGCATATTTGGTTAAAACACCACTTTCGCCCCCTAGAAATTTATAAAGGGGTAAATGTGCTCGTTGTGCAGCCAAATCCCAAAGTGCTGTATCTATTGCAGACAAAGCATACATAAGCGGCCCTGACCTTCCAAGACCATGCAGGGGGCGCTCCAATTCCGCGATCCTGTGATTTATCGCAGCAGAATCTCTACCAACCAGCATGGGGGCTAAAATCTGATTAATAACGGCTTCACTTCCGGGCGCCATCGCATGTCCAAAGGCCTCCCCCCATCCCTCCAAACCATCAGAGGTTTTGATTCTTACCATAACACATTCCATTTTAGTCCACGTGTCTAAACTCGGCCGCATACCATGTCTTGGCCCACCTGTTTCGAATGGAAGAGACAATCTAATTGAACGTATATTTTGAATTTTTGTCATCAACAAACTCTATGATGGTTTAACTTGAGATCACGAAGACATCTAAAATACAAATAATATTATACTTACGCCAATTTAAAGTAAGAAAATCTTCACACCACAGCTAACCTGAGGTATCTATCTGATTAAAGGCCCCGTAGCTCAGCCGGATAGAGCGACAGATTCCTAATCTGTAGGTCACAGGTTCGAATCCTGTCGGGGTCACCACTTCACACTAGGTTTTCAAATTTTTGCACCGTTCTAGCGCGTTTCCTAGTTTACAACTTTCGCAATCACCCTTAATCGCAACAGTCGTGCGTTGTTCGACAAAAACAGGAGACGGTTATTGAGTTATCAGCTATTAACTTAGCTGCCTCTAACTCTTCTTTTATCGAATTTAATTCCGCTGTTTTACCCATTCGTTCGCAGCATTCAACATACCCAAGGAGGCTCCAGATATTCCCAGCATGCTGTGAAGGCCTGACTAGTGTATCATCCAGCCCTAAATCTGCACTATATATAGACATTGCCTCCTCTACTTTATTTTGCTCTAGTAAAAGTGCTCCAAGAGCATGACGAGGAGGCATCATCCATGACCATGGTTCCGAATAATTAAGATTGTCATAGCATGCCACAGCCTGTCGCAAGCTTTTAAAAGCCAAGTCGTAGTTCTCTCTTCTGTATTCAAGCTCACCAGTTAGCATTTTATCAGCAACTTGCAGAATATCCTTAGAATCATTATGGAAAACGATTCTCTCATCGGGAAGTGCAGCTATAGCGGCTCTCAACTTTTCTTGCTGCACTAACGCTTCATCGACGTTTCCTAATACGGCATATGCTATACCCTTGGCATATTGCCATATTGCAAAAGTTACGCAGAAAAGCCGCGGGTCCGATGGCAAGGGTTCGTCTAAAATCTCTTGCCATTTTCCAAATCTTATTAAGACGTGAGCCTTCATTCCGCTGAATGCTTCCAAATAGTTAACTAAAAAAGCGTGGTCGCTCAGTAGATATTCTGGGAGCACGATAGATTGCATCTGCTCTGCTGCTCTTATTGCCGGTTCATATTGACCAGCGAACATTGCTCCGTAGACCTGAAAATGAATATTGTGAAGGAGATAGATATAGTAAATGCCAAGTTCACTATCTACCTCCAAATATTTTTTATCTGCATCGGCAGCTTCAATATTTGAAGCTATTACTTTTTCATATTGCCCACACAGCACATATATGTGAGACGGCATGTGTATGAGATGACCAGATCCAGGAACAAGGGGGCGTAGTTTGTCAGAGGCAGCAAGAGCGCGCTCAGGTTCGGGCGACATTTCCATTATATGAATATAAAAATGTAGTAAGCCCGCATGCGGCGTGTCATTATTGCTTTCAATTCGCTTGAGTGCCGCCTCGACAATTTCTATAGCTTCCTTGGTATCCGTTCCCTCCGCAGGAGTTCGGTTCTGCAGATCCCAAAGTTGCCAAGGGGTCCGCACAATTAAGGCCTCGGCTGTAAGCGCACAAACGTCGTAATCATCAGCAAAATGCTTATAAACCTCGCGCATCGCGTTAGCGTAATCATCATCCCAACGAGTTAACTCTTCTGAGTCACTAATTTTCCCAGATTGAAAACGAGCGCAAAGTGCAATACACAAAGCTCTTTCAATCTCCGTCAGCTCTTCCCTACCCGCTAATTCTTTTGCTTTTTGAGAATATTCAAAACAAGTTTGAATTGCACCTGGTCGCCCAGAAGGCGACATTTTCTCCCAAGGAATGTTGTAATAGGGACCAGTAGCATATGCTACTCCCCAATATCCCATGGCACAATCTGGATCAAGTTTTATCGTTTTTTCAAAACATCGTAATGCTTCCTTATGATGGAATGCATAACACCAATTTAAACCACGATTGAACCAAACCTCTGCTTCCCTTGATTTCGTGGTTATTTCGCGTTTATACGGACCAGTATCAAAATAGGGTTCCATTAAAAATCCTTTTTAATTTCTCGTGGTAATATCGTTAAGGTAATATTATTGGAATGAGCAAAAAGATTAACAACACTTTTAGTTAAATCAATATTTAAACGGTGTTTGATGACAAGTGATATCGATTGTAGAAGAACAATTTTTCTATCACATCAAAAAAAATCAAGGATAAACTATTAAAGAAATCGAAAGTTTAAAGAGCACTATCAATTGCTATAGTGTCAAATTAGCGTGGTCCTTTATTTTGATGAGGGGGAAACAGTGTCAATCAGTAACAAAAAAGCTAGCATTGCGATCTATGGCGCTGGCGCCATAGGAGGGCACCTAGGAGCAATGCTAAGTAAAGCTGGATTTGAGGTCAGTTTAATAGCGCGTGGAGATCATCTCAAAGCAATCGAGCAAAATGGATTGAGGTTAATTGCAAAGGATCAAGAGTTCATCACACGACCGCGAGTAACAAGTAATCCTTCTGAACTTGGACGACAGGATTACGTGATAATGTCATTAAAATCATATCAAGCGCCGGATGTTGTAGAGCAAATGCAGCCACTACTTGGAGAAAATACAACTGTCGCAACAGCAATGAACGGTATTCCGTGGTGGTATTTTTATGGATTACCAGGTCAATGGGAGAATTATCAAATAAAATCCGTTGATCCCGGAGGTAAACAATGGGAAGGCATTGGGCCTGAGCGTGCGATAGGCTGCATCACTTATGTCGCAAGCGAAGTAATAGAACCTGGAATAGTAAAAACTATCAGCCCAAGTTATCAATATCAAATTGGCGAGCCTGACGGTTCTGTATCCCCGCGTTGTGAGTTGTTACAGCAAATGGTTGTTGCTGCTGGTATAAATTGCGACATCAAACCCAATATTCGAAGTGATATTTGGATTAAAGTGATGGGTAACGTTGCTTACAATCCAACAAGCGCTTTAACCATGGCGCACACTGGGGCCATGCTTGACGATGCTTCAATGGAGCAAGTTTTAAGACAACTAATGACCGAAGTTCTGGCAGTCGGGAAAGCATTAGGAGCAAAACCCGAAGACAAAATTGACGCCAGGCTGAATACGACGCGAGAGCGAGCAGCAGCCCATAAAACTTCCATGCTTCAAGACCTAGAACGGGGACGGCCACTTGAGATAATGCCAATTATTGGAGCAACATCTGAGTTAGCCAGATTGGTCCGTGTCCCCACGCCGACTATCGATACTGTGTTGGCGATTGTCAAATTACGAGCCAAGATGACAGGACAACTACCGAGTACATAGATTAGGTAGATGGTTAATAACTCAACAATAGCGAAATTCTATCTACAGATCTGTCATTATAATTTTGCGCTTGGTCTTTGGCTTACCGCCTCATACCATCTCTTAGCATTTTTTGCACTTTCGGGGAGCTCTAGCTTAATCCATTTTGCAAAATCAATAACAACCAACAAATCAATGTCTGCAACAGAATATATTTCTCCAGCAACGAATTGATTACTGCCTATAAACTTCTCCACACCTTCCAAAAAACGCTTAACCCGCTGTTTACCTCGTTCAGCCAACGCCGGAATTTGTTCGTAGTTGACTGGGCCAGTCAGAGCTCGACCCGCCATTCGTGGTGCAGAGTTTCTTAGGGCTTCAGACATTGCCATCAGCCCTTCCATCTCTATCCGCCACTGCAAATCAGCTATTTTTCCTTTCTCATAATCCGTCCTGCCCATCAACGGTATATCTGGATACTTAGCCTCTAAATAACTCCTTATACCGGCTGTGCTAGTAAGAATATCGCCATTGTCAAAAGAAAGGACAGGCACTGTACAATTGGGATTGATCTTCTTGAACTCTGGACTTAACTGCTCTCCATTTTTTAAATCGATGTCAATGGTTTCTATATCTATATTCTTTTCCGCTATAAATATTCGCACTCTGCGAGGTGACGGTGCAGTTTTACAATCATAAAATTTCATAACCAATATCCGATTTCTTCATATTTAATGATTTGATTTTACCTCTCAAAATCGTCAGCCCCATAACAAAAATTAATCATCGTCATGATGCTTTGAATTCTTTATATTTTTTAGAGTGAGGCTTGAAAAATGTTTGTCCAACGAAAAGATGATCAAGAAAACCTAGGCCTGCTTCGAAAGGAAGTCTTTAACAATTGAGTTAAATAGCTCGATATGTTCTAGAGAAGATAAATGCTGAGCAGGCTCCAGCCAATGTAACTCAGAACCATCTATATACTCTGCCATTCGCTTAGATATATAAGTTGGTGCTCCGGGATCGTTCGGCGTAGCGATAATTAACGTTGGCACGGAAATATCTTTTAATTTTTCATTCGTATCCAAGTTGCACATAGCATTGCTAATCTTCTTGAAAGTCGCGGGATTAAAGTTTTTAAAAGTTTCAGACAAATATTTGTATCCAGGAATTTCATTTTCTATTGCATCTAAAGTAAACCAACGACGCATTAAAACATCGTGCACGGCGTCAGTTCCATTTTCTAAAACCTGTTGCGACCGCTCTCTCCATAATTGATGCATATCTTCGCTAATGAAACAGGTCGTGTTTATAAGCATTAAAGCGCTTACCAGCTCAGGGTGGTTCAAAATGAATGCTTGAGAGATCATTCCTCCCATCGAAACACCTCCGAGGATTACTTTATTTATTCCAAGAACATCCAATAGAGATACAATATCACTCGCTATCAATTCTAAACTGCAATCAACGTCATAAAGGGTACTTTGCCCATGCCCAGGTACATCAATTATCAAAGTTTGAAAACCCGCAAATGCTTCTTCATGAAATTCCCAGTATTGTCTGTTGGAGCCAAAACAATGCAGCAAAAGAACGACTTTTCCACCTGGCGAACCCGAGAGGTCATACGCTATTTCAACATGCTTTAGTGATATCGAGCCACTTGCCATTTTCAATCCTTAAGTTTAAATAAAGGCATCCTAAAAACGTTATTTGATTTTTAAACTGCTATGATAAATATACCAAGTCATAATCGCCGCTTTGTTCTGAAAAAACGCCCGACAGATCTTCCGAGCGACGAAAACTTTAGTATTGAAACACTTCCCGTATCTCGCCCTAAGGACGGGCACCTACTCGTGCGTATCCTATCCGTTGCACTCTCCCCATGGCAAAACCAACGCCTCAAAAATTTTAAAAATTATACCAAACCCTTTGAAATAGGAGAGCTAATTGACTGCGACGTCATTGGACAAATTATAAGTGGAGAAGCAGGTGATTTTAGTCCAGGAAAATTAGTCACTGGTCGTCTGGGGTGGCAGGAGGTCGCTGAAGCATCCCCTGCTGATCTTCTACTTGTCAGCAATGACTTTGAAGAAACTATGTGGCACACTGCGCTAAGCTCACCTGGCCTAACCGCCTATTGCGCGATGGATTTATTTGGTAGGCCTATGCCAGGGCAAACATTGGTCGTTACATCGGCTGCTGGTTCAGTAGGCTCGTTTGCGATACAACTTGGTGTAATGGCCGGCATGCATGTAGTTGGCATCGCTGGAACGGAAGAAAAATGTAATGTCGTAGAAGACACACTCGGCGCCCACAAATGTTTGAACTATAATGACCCATCGTTTGGTGAAAAATTAGCATCCGCATGTCCTGAAGGCGTGGACTTATTTTTTGATACACTCGGTGCCAACATTGCCGATGCCGTGTTCGATAATTTAGCTAAATATGCAACCGTACTTATTGTGGGTCGAACCAACTCAAATAATAGTGAAACGCCTCATTTAGACTATGTAAATATGCGTCAACTCTGGGCGAAAGAAGCCCGAATTCAGTGTTTTTCAAGGTATTCGTATCCCGAGAGATGGTCTTTCGCTCGAGAAAAGATGATGAAACTTTGCCACGATGGGAAGCTGAAAGAAATAAAAACGACAGCCATTGGTTTTGAAAATACGCCCATGGCTCTGCGCGATATGCTTTCTGGAAAAGCGCTCGGTAAAATGATTGTAAAATACTCAGAGGCAGTTGGACGGATGAGATGAAAAAAGTGAAGGTAGGAACAATCGACGTCGCGTACCAATGGGATGGGCTTGAAGATGGCCCTGTCCTTATGATGGCGCACGCAATGGGCACTAGTTATAGAATTTGGGATCAGCAAATAGATGCTCTGCGAGGCAAATACAAAATTCTTCGCTACGATTGGCGAGGACACGGCTCAACAAGTGCCCCAGATGGTGCATACACTTTAGAGGAATTCGTCGACGATGCTATTGGAACAATGAACGCCCTCGGCATTCAAACCGTAAACTGGGTGGGCATATCAACGGGAGGCATGATTGGTCAAGGCTTAGCTATTAGATATCCGGAAAGAATTTCATCGCTTGTTTTATGCAACACTACATCTCAGAGTGATGCGTGGTATAAAAACTGGGTTAAAGAAAGACAAGCTGTTGTCAAGGACGGCGGAATGGTGCCAGTTTGGGAAATGACCAAGGCCCTGTGGTTTAACGATGATTTTGTTGCTAGAGAAAACGCGGATTATTGCCGAATTAGGGATGTATTCGTTAAAACGCCCGTTGCGGGCTATTTAGGGGGAACTTCTGCGGTAGCTGACTTAGCTTACCGAGACAAACTTCATTTGATCCAAGCACCCACCAGAATTATTGCTGCTGGAGATGACCCTGTTACTCCAATCGAGAAATCGAAGGAAATACAGTCCCGAATATCTAATTCTGAACTGGTTGTTATAGATGGCCAACGACACTTTTCGAACGTCGAGGTGCCTGAAACTTTCAACAACGAATTGATCCGTTGCCTCGACCAAATAATCTAAGTTAGTTAATAGAGCTCCAAGTGTCATCAAGTGACTTCTTGAATCTCAATGCCATCTCGTCTATTTCTTCTTCGGTAATAATTAAAGGTGGAGCGAATACTAGGCGGTCACCAACAACGCGCGGTATCAGGCCATGCGCGAGAGCGTTTTCTTGGAACTTTTCCGGTACCGATAAGTCTTTTTCGAACGCAACTCTTTCATCTCCATCCCGCATCAATTCGATACCACAAATTAAACCAATTCCCCTAACATCTCCAACTAAAGGATGGTTCTTAAAAGCATTCAATTTGTCAAGAAAATATGGAGATATGCTTGCAACATGTTCCACCAAATTCATTTCTTCATAAATTTTTAAAACTTCCAAAGCAACTGCTGATGCAACGGGATGGCCAGCATAGGTATAACCATGAGCGAAAGCCCCCAGTTTATCGCTTTGTTCAATCATAACTTGGTATATTTTATCATTAATCATGAGAGCCGAGATCGGCTGCATTGCAGCTGACAGCGCCTTTGCAGAAGTAATCATATCAGGAACCAAGTTAAATGTTTCTGACCCCCACATCTTACCAGTACGACCAAAACCGCATATTACCTCGTCTGCCACAAAAAGAATTTCATAACGGCGCAGAACTTCTTGAACTTTATGGAAATATGTTTCTGGGGGTATCACGGCCCCCCCTGCTCCCATTACGGGCTCAGCAAAAAAAGCTCCTATATTTTCTGGCCCTTCCGCTAATATCAGCTGCTCTAACGCATTTGCCATTCGCGTGGCAAATTCTTCTTCAGTTTCGCCGTCTAGATGATTCCTGTAGTAATGTGGAAATTCTGTGTGAAGGAAACGCTCGATAGGCAACCCAAAGTCGGCGTGCATATCATTTTTTCCTGATAAGCTTACTGCTGCTATGGTACTTCCGTGGTACCCCATTTTACGCCCAATTATTTTAATTTTATTTGGTTTCCCAATCGCATGGTGATAATACCAGACAAGCTTGATTGCCGTGTCATTTGCTTCAGACCCAGAACACTGAAATAGGACCTTTGACATTGGTACGGGTGCCAGTGAGAGGAGCTTTTCTGCAAGACTGATGTTAGGCTCATTTGTCCTGTGCCGATAAGAATGATAATATCCAAGCTGGGTCATCTGTTCGCAAGCCACTTTTGCGAGACGTTCCACCCCAAAACCAAGTGATGCGCACCAAAGGCCCGCAACACTCTCTATGTAATCTTTCCCATTATCGTCAAAAATCCTTGCGCCTTTGCT
>PCAV01000017.1 GCA_002730675.1 Rhodospirillaceae bacterium
GCTGAAGGGTTGATTGGAACTCGGACCGATTTGGCAAAAAGGCATGGATCTTTAATAACTGCTGCGGTCAGTGGCAACTTAAACGTTTATGGCATGGGAAATGGTCCAAGTGTCACGGACGGATTAGAACAACTGAACCCAGTATCTCTGGCACGCTTGTTGCTCAGTGAAGAAACAAAATGAATATCCAATTCAAAGAGGATTTGGGAAAATGAAGCGACATCACTTGAACTTCCCAGGCGCTTTGCATCAAAACTAAAGGGTTTGTTTATTATGAATATAGAAACGAAGGCTCATGGGCAGACTGGAAGTAGTGCAGGCCTAGCTCAAAGTAAAAGTATCATAGCCGTAGCATCTGGAAAAGGTGGGGTTGGTAAGACATGGTTTTCTATTTCACTTAGCCATGCGTTTGCTCTGAAGAAATCTAACGTTCTATTGTTTGATGCTGATCTAGGTCTAGCCAATGTTGATATCCAACTTGGGCTAATGCCTCAACGTGATATAGGTGGGGTAATATCTGGCAAACTATCTCTAGCCCAAGCTAAAATTAGATATGAGCAAGGTAATTTTGATGTCGTTGCTGGTCGTTCGGGCTCAGGAAATCTGGCCGCGCTTCCTCCCACACAACTCAACAATTTGGGAAATGACCTAGTTGAACTATCCAGTAATTACGACAAGGTTATTATGGATCTTGGAGCGGGAATAGATCGAACAGTTCGTAATCTAGCTTATCGCGCAAAAACCATAATAGTAATTGCGACAACCGAGCCGACTTCACTTACGGACGCCTACGCATTTGTAAAACTATCAATTCAAACAAACCCGTCTGCTGATATACGTATTGTCATCAACAACTGCGCTAGCCACATAGAAGGCCAACGTACTTTCGAAACACTTAGAAAGGCTTGTGACAGCTTTTTGAAGTTCGACCCACCATTTCTCGGTTCCATTCGGCACGACAGCAAGGTGATAGAGGCAATCAGGAATCAAATTCCACTACTTACACGTCACCCAACATCAAATGCGGCCGATGATATATCAACAATAATAGATCGTTTGCTGGTGGATCTGTGAACACGGTCCCACCCACCAATCCAGCTTCAACAAAACATGCGTCATTAACAAGCGTATCCGCAAAAGTTATCGAAGGATTGGAAACTATTAAACAGCTGCCTGTTAACAAATTGATATCCGCAAAGATAATTGAATTAAAACAAATAAATCTCGTAAAACTCTCAACGGGCAATAATGAGTTCATAGCTCAACTAAGCGGAAATATACCAACTACTCTTAAAAAGAACACGCCCCTAAAATTCCTGATAAATCCTGCAAGTAATAACATAAAACTGTTCCCAACCACGTTTGAAAGTTCCACTACTCGCCCCCCCCAAGAGCCAAGCAATAAAGACGAAGCAAGTACTTCTGCGAAGCAAGGCAGTGCGCCCACTCTTCCGGTTGCAGGAATCAAAATTGGGAACTGGGTGAAAGCCGCAATCATATCAAACACAAACTTTTCAGCGCCAAGAGAACTAACCTTTAGCCAACCATCAAAAAACGAGAATTTGAAACGAAATAGTCTTACTACTCATACATTACCGCAATTGCAAAAAAAACTGAAATTGGCTCCCTCTTCACCAATGCAAAAACATTGGAATAGTAAAAACATGCCCGAGCTTATCGGCTTTTTTATAAAGAACGATATTGCTAAAAGTCTTTTCATGCTCAAATCTGAGCACACTATAGATCGCCAAAAATATCGAGAAACCACCAATTCAACGCCACCACTACTAGGGCATAAGAAACAGCGAGGAGTGCCAAACATATCAAAGACAACTGCACTATTTAGGCTCAGAGAAAATCAGGTAAGACCGGACATCTCCCTGAGCACTTATCCTTTAAAAGCTAGGAAAAGCAAACGTCAGCCAGCATCAGTTCAAAGAGCTATAAACTCGTATTTTACACCTACGATGCGTAATTCGACAAACGTCGTTAGAGGCAAAGTCTTTTTTGAAAACACTCATTCCATTTTAGACGCCAGCCTTGCCGCAAAAAATAAGCCTTCGTCATCTCAAGGCGTTAGTTCACCTAATAGTCCCTCCCCAGAGAATGAAATTTTTATGGGTAATTTCTCGAAAATTCAACAAAAACAAAATTTATTAGATCCCAGTAAAGTATCGAGCAGTCAAACAAACGAAAGAAGGAAAGCTGTTTTTTCTTTGCAGGAAATCACTGCTTTAAAGCGGACACGAGCAGATTTAAATTTATCTAAAGTTAACCCTAAGACTATTCCACAAGAAGTGACACGGGCTATTCTTCAATCTAATCTCAACCAGGGTAAAACAATTCCCGTAACGGATGTTAGAATAGTTTCGGTTGCCGACAAAAAATCCACATCAATTTCTTCAAAGATAAATGCTAATCCTACCATTGAGCTTGGAAAGATCGTTGCCCAAACACCAAGCGGCCAAACAATACTGTCTATTGAAGAGAGGTTTTTAATTCTTAATGGGGCATTGAAACACCCAATCGGCACTAATTTATTTTTACAATTCCCACTGAACCCTATCGAGCAGAACAGAGCTCAAAGCAGGAATTCAAACATACCTTTTGCGTTATCTGCATTTCCAAACTGGAGTAATTTGGAAGAATTATTGGATAAATTAAGTTATTCGGAAAAAACATCCACTCAGAAAGAGTTTTTAGAAAATATAATCAGTAAGCCTGGGAAAAATCTTACTGCCTCCTTAGCATATTTTATAAGCGCTGTGAGGACTGGAAAAGCTGCAAACTGGACAGGAACTTTGTTTAATGAGCAGGCTTTTTCAAATCGCGGGCGGTTTTCAGAGCAGCTTCAAGATGACTTTAACTTTATGCAAAAAGCGAGTGAGCCTTCNGATACTGGATGGCGGGGTTTTTTTTTACCACTCCTCGANGAAAATCACTTATCGATAATNCAGNTTTTTTTGCGCAACGAGAATANCCGAAAGCATCAAGCAAAGATTAAGAAGGATAATGATGCCGTGCAGTTCCTTTTAGAAGTAAATTTAACTACTATTGGAACGATGCAAATTGAAGGGCGTATCAAAAATAAAGAACTTGATTTAATAATTAGAACAAGAAAGTTTTTGAAAGGTCCCTTGAAGCAAGGCATTGAGCGGGTATTTGTAAAAACCCTATCCACATCCGAACTTGTGGGGAAATTAACATTCAGAGTTCATTCGAAACTACCGCCACTGCCAATTGATAAATTAAACGGCTACATCCGACCTTCTATTCCTTCAACAATAATTTAAGTGAGTTGAAATGTTACCTGCTGCTATACTTTTTGATTTAGACGATACCTTGATTTCTCCTCATCTGCATCGCAAAACCTTCTGGAATGATGCTATCCGCCAGGTTTGGGACGAGACCAATGGTGGACTTGAAACGCTTCCAAAAAATATCGATTTCCTAGTTCAGCAGATAGACAAAGCTGCTCAAGTATTCTGGTCCGATCCCAAACGTCACAAGACAGGACGNCTAAATTTGCGACAAGCCCGATACGAAATTTTCAATAACGGTATAGGAATAGACAATCAGTTTGATGAAGATATTCGTTGGGACATCGCAGACANATGCGGACAGCTAATGTTTGAAAAAACAACGCTATATCCCGACGCCATATCCACTTTAAATAAATTACGCCGTAATAAAGTAAAACTGGCACTGGTAACNAATGGAACATCAACCGCACAAAGAAAGAAAATAAACAAATTCAATCTTGAAAATCATTTTGATCATATTCAAATCGAAGGTGAAGCTGGAATTGGGAAACCTGAATTAGACGCGTACAAAAAAGCATTAACAGCTTTAGAGGTTAACGCATCAGAAACATGGATGGTTGGCGACAACCTAGAGTGGGAGGTAATTGCACCCCAGAAATTAGGCATTTTTTCGATATGGCGAGACCCTCAGGGTGATGGCACGCTGCCAAAAAACACAACAGCTAAACCCGATATGATCATCACAAAATTATCAGAATTGGTGACTGGTTATTAATTCACAAATAATCAGAGACGCAAAAAAACTCATGGATTTAATTAACTTTTTTCAACTATCTGAGGTTATAAATGTCAAAACTTCCTGCCACCATGCATGCTGTAGAAATTAAAGAATTTGGGCCTGCTGAAGGTCTTGTGCTAGCAGAACGACCCNTCCCAATTCCTAACNATGGCGAGGTTTTAATTCGTGTTTCTTATGCCGGTGTTAACCGACCTGATGTCCAACAGCGGCTTGGTGGTTACCCTCCTCCTCNGGGAGCCTCGGACATTCCGGGTTTAGAAATAGCGGGTGAGATTGTAAGCGTCGCAGAGAACGCAAATCATTGGAAACCCGGTGACAAAGTGTGCGCTCTAGTTTCCGGCGGAGGCTATGCTGAATACTGCACAGCACCAGCACTACAATGTCTACCAATACCCAATAGATTTTCTTTAGAAGAAGGCGCCTCNATAGTAGAAACGACTTATACCGTTTGGGCTAATGTATTTATGAGAGGCAAACTAAAAGAAAATGAAACTCTTTTAATACATGGTGGAAGTAGTGGAATAGGAACCACCGCCATACAAATGGCAAAGTGTTTCGGTGCCCGNGTAGTAATTACGGCTGGGAGTGATGAAAAGTGCGATGTATGTATGGATTTAGGAGCGGACCGAGCCATCAACTATAAGAAAGAAAATTTTGTTGAGGTGATGAAAGCCGAGGGTAAGGCAGATGTCATTCTAGATATGGTGGGTGGAGATTATCTACAAAGCAATATTGATTGCCTTAATATTGACGGAAGACTNTGTCAAATTGCCTTTCTAAAAACCCCAGTGGTCGAAAAATTTAATTTCATTAAAATGTTAACGATGCGTTTAACACTGACCGGTTCTACGTTGCGTCCAAGAACAGTTGAACAAAAAGGACAGATTGCGAGCGATTTGAAAGAACGCGTATGGCCTTTATATGAAAGCGGGTCTATAAAACCAGTGCTATATAAAACATTCAAATTAAGTGAGGCTTCGAAAGCTCATGCACTTATGGAGTCAAGTGAACACATCGGGAAAATTATGCTCAAGTGTGATTAAAATTTATACTTTGTATTTTGAATTATTGTTTTCCGACTAGAATGTTCAACCATAAATTGTCTGTNACCTCTGCTTTATCATCGGATCGTAAGACTATAGTTGTTGTCGAAGATTCAATAATCGCAGGACCTACAATCTTTTGACTGGGAACAAGCTCCTCAAGATTGAAAACTGGCGCGTCTACCCAACCTGCTAAAAAGATTTTTCTTGTTGTGCGGCGCGTACTTACGGCACGCGCTTCTGTTTTTGGTTCCTGAGGCAAATCAGGTAACGCTCCTATAGCCGCGAGACGGCCATTTACAAGAACTGCGTCTTGATCCGGCAAGCTATAAGTAAAAAGCTCTTCATGCCTTTTGTGAAAACGGTCCGAAATACTTTTCATTAAATCATCGTCGCTAAAATCCACTTCGTCTAGCGAAACATCCACCTCATAAATTTGTTCGCCGTAACGCATGTCTGCCGATCTACTGATAGATACGTCGCCGTCAAATGCATCTTTTAACCTGCCTCTGCCTTCCAGTTCCATTTCAGAAAATACCTCACGGACATCTCCTGCTTTTAATGAGCCAGTATCGCCAATGTGGGTTCTGCTAACTTCATATCTTAAGTCAGTAGCTAACATACCCCAAGCAGATAAAACAGCTGCGGTCCTTGGAACAATAACCCTCTGGACTTCCAACTGACGGGCTATTTCCGTAATATGAATTCCTGCCGCTCCGCCGAAGGAAAGAAGCGCAAATTTTCTTGGATCAACACCTCTTCGTACCGAAACTAATCTAATACCCTCCGCCATTTGCGTATTTATAACTTTATGAACACCCTCTGCTGCTTCAGCCGGCTCCACCGATAATTGATTAGCTAAACGGCTTAAAGCATCCTCTGCAGCCGCCACATCTAAGGTCTCTCGTCCGCCAAGAAAGTTACCCGGATCAAGAAAACCTAAAACAACACTGGCGTCTGTTACAGCTACTTCTGTTCCACCTTTTCCGTAGCAGGCCGGTCCCGGTAAAGCACCTGCACTCTCAGGCCCTACACGGAGGATCCCCCCAGCATCAACCCGCGCAATAGAACCACCACCAGAAGCAATGCTAACTATATCCAGTGACTGAAGAGCTATTCTTTGACCAGCGATGCCCCTTGTCGATGACAAGGCTGGTTCGCCATTAACAATCATCGAAATATCCGTGCTCGTGCCCCCCATATCAAAAGGCACTAAATCTCCTGCGCCTATCAACGATGCTCCGTATTTACTGCCCGCCACTCCGCCAGCTGGGCCCGATAGAACTGTTGCAGCAGACAATCTTATGGCTTCCTCAATTGGAGCCACACCACCGTGAGATAAAATTATCAATACCGACCCCTTGTAGCCCGCATTTTTGAGCCTCTCTTCAAGTCGATTAAGATAATTTTCAACTATGGGACGCACATAAGCGTTTACT
This sequence comes from Rhodospirillaceae bacterium, assembly GCA_002730675.1. GTDB lineage: Bacteria > Pseudomonadota > Alphaproteobacteria > Thalassobaculales > Thalassobaculaceae. The sequence continues at coordinate 6,545 of PCAV01000017.1, forward strand.
ATTGTCGTCGATACGCGTTCATATTCTTTAATCTCTGGGAAGACTTCAGATGAAATCGATACAGAAACGCCAGGTAACTTTGCTTCTAAAATCTGTTTCGTTTCCTGCTCGTGTTTTGGCTCTTTATACGCATGCAAATAACATACAGCCACCGACGTAACCTTTTCTTCTCGCAACTTATTTATGGCTTCATCTAGTGAGGTGTTATCTAATTGCGTATGAATACTACCATCCGGCTTAATTCTCTCACGGACACCTAACCTCAAAAATCTTGGCACTAGCGGGGCAGGTGCTGGTAATCTCATATTGTAACGATCATCCTTTAACCCCTCTCTCATTTCTAAGACGTCTCGGTGCCCAAGGGTCGTCAACAATCCAGTTTTGGCACCTTTACGTTCAAGAAGGGCGTTGGTAGCAACAGTTGTACCGTGGACAATACTCTCCGTCTTGGATAATAAAGTTTCCGAATTTATCCCTAATTCATCAGCCAATCTATCTACGGCATTCATAACGCCTATTGACGGATCATTTGGGGTACTCGCTGCTTTTGAAAATGTAACAGTCCCAGTATCTGAAACCGCAACTATGTCCGTAAACGTGCCACCGACATCTATCCCAATTCTATATTTATCATCCATCAATTAATGCCTTACTTTTTGTATGTTTAAGGTCAAATACCTGTTTCTTTCACGAGAACACGTTAAGAGATCAAATTTTTTAAAATTTTGGCTGACTTATGCGTTATAACCATAGTCCCTCTCCGCCCCCTCTTTTGAAACAAATCCCAAAGCAAGATCACGCTCTATTTTTTTCTTTTCTCGCATCCTCGGGTCGCCTATTCCGCCTCCACCTGCCTGTCTTAGTGTAATTGTATCCAAAGGAGCGAGAACATGCGCCCCTTTGGGATTAATTGTCTTTCCATTAATTTGGTGTTCCCTAAGAGCGCCTGGTTTGCCTTTGTTATAGCCTGGAGCCGCAAATTCAGTCCGGTTTCCCATAGAAAGNACNGTCATTGGTTTTCCTGTATCATTCCTTAATGTTACCTCTTGTCCNACGCCACCACGAAATTCTCCCGCCCCGCCACTATCTGGTATCATTTTTTTACTGATTACACTCATGCCNGTTATTGACTCCCAAATCTCTACNGGAACCGCAGCCATATTTGATGGCCCAGGCAAACAGTCACGTCCGTCTAACCCGTGTAGTGCACCAAATCCTCCAGATACGAAATGAATAGTAGCTATTGGTCTACCATCAGGATGTGTACCTTGCACTGTTAGGAGATCGATCATTCCATTATCAGCCTGTATTTTATCCGCAGCCGCCTCCTCTAACGCCCCAAATATTAATCCCGGAACGAAATGGCCAATCGCATGACGCGCACCTGTCGGAAACGGTGGCTGGGCGTTTAGCAAACAGCCTTTCGGTGCGGATACAGAAATAGGCCTAGCAGCTCCTTCATTGTTCGGTAAATTTGGTATGGTGAGGCATTTAATAGAATATAAAGACATGGCATTGGTATAACAAAATGGCACATTTATTCCACGGGACACACACCCCCCCGTGCCATCAAAATCAATCTCTATTTTTTCATCCTCTACCTCAACCTTACAACTAAGGGTTATGGGCTCATCTATGGCTTCAATCAAAATACTGTTGTCATAGGTGCCATTTCTTATATCCTTAATCTTTTCTCTCATAGCGAGTTCTGATTGGTTTCTTATAGCATTACTTAATGCTGATAGATCATCTATTGCATACTCGTTCATAAATTCTACTAATTGCCTTCCCCCGACCTCATTACAAGCAATATTGGCTCGCAAATCACCGATGGTAGACTCCGGTGTTCGAACATTTACAGCGATGAGATCTAGCAGAAATTCATTTATAACACCGCTTTCAGCTAGTTTTACGATCGGAAGTCTAAGTCCTTCATGATAGATCTCGGATGCTGCCGCTCCAAATCCAATACCTCCCACATCTGGCAGGTGTGTTATGGACATCGTGTATCCTAGTAACGTGCCTTTTGCTGTTGAAAAAACAGGTCTCATCACGCTGATATCAAACATATGACCTGTTCCCATCCAGGGGTCATTAGTACATATAACGTCTCCAGGCATTAATGTTTCGGGTGGAAACTTTTGAAGCATGTATTTCAAGGTCCTGGGCGCGGTGCCAATAAAAACAGGGATAGAATGACTACCTTGAGCTACTAGTCTACCCTCGCGATCAAGAACAACCACCGTCAAATCATAGCTCTCAGAAACAATTGTTGAAAAGGAGGTCCTAACTAGTGTCGACTCTATCTCGTCAGTAATAGACACTAGACGATCCCAAAGTATACCGAGTGATACCGCGTCAAACTCTTTTGCTTCATCCATCATTAAACAACATCCAACTCAGCGACTATATTTAAAAATTGATCTACTATAGCCCTTGAACCTGCTGTAATAACACAGGTGGATTCTCTCTCCTCAATAATAGCAGGGCCTTTTATTTCCATTCCCCTAGATAGTAAATACCTATCGTAAATTGGTGTTAACTCATACCCAGTAGGTTCGGTGTAAACCTCTCGCGTTCCTTTCATGGGGTTGGTTATTTGTTTATCCTCTGCTTGCAAACCGTAGTTCATTTTAAAAATAGGTTCCGCCCCTGATGCAATCACCTTCCAATTTATGATTTCTATTGGCGCGTCAATAGCTGCGAAAGAATACACCTCGGAATATCTCTTTTCGAACAATGAACGGACCTCGGCAAACCGATCCACTAGATTATTATTTGGAAGAGTGACAACTATTTCATGAGTTTGACCAAAATATCTTGCCTCAAGCTGACAGGTTATACTTATTTGGTCGTCGTTTACGCCTGCCTCTTTTAACGAAGCACTTGTCTCTGCTATTAATGGAAGAAAGTTATTAGAGAAACTCTCCGCATCAATGTCCTCTAGAATAGCACGTCGAGATCTCGACAATTCAAACGAAAGTGGACTCGCCAAAAGACCTAAAGCAGAGTAAACCCCCGCACCAAACGGAAATATCACTCGAGGTATTTTCAGTTTTGATGCGACACGCATAGCGTGCACAGGACCAGAACCTCCAAAAGCAATCATGGTCGCACCCCGATAATCAAACCCCCTTTCAGCTGCATGAATTCTAAAGGCCCGGGCTATGTCTTCACTTGCTGTTTCATGGATGCCCCAAGCAATTCGGGTTTCACTTAAGTTCAAGGGTGTAGCCAAATTGTCTCTAATTACCCCGTTGGCTGCTTCTTTATTTAATGTCATAGACCCACCTAAGAAAAACTCAGGATCCAGATAACCAAGCATCAGATTTGCATCTGTAAGAGCGGCACTTTTCCCACCTAGACTGTAACAAACAGGACCCGGATTAGCACCGGCACTTTGAGGGCCGACTTTGAGCAAACCTCTTTCATCTATCCTGGCTATGGAGCCGCCGCCAGAGCCTATTTCAATCATATCAAGCACTGGTATTCGTAGCGGAAACCCGCTCCCTTTTCTGGATTCATTAACTCTATCAACTTCCATCTGTTCCGTTTTTAGCGGTTGAAAGTTGCGAACTAGTGCGCCCTTTGCGGTTGTTCCTCCAAGATCGAAGGATAAAATGTTGGGTAAATTTAATTCTTTTCCAAGAGAGGAGGACATTAGCATACCTGCTGCCGGACCAGACTCAAGTAGGCGCACGGGAAATTTTCGAGCAGTGACTGGCGCCAACATTCCGCCGCTAGATGTCATAATAAACAATTGTCCGTTGAAGCCTAAGGCCTCAAGTTCGCGCTCCAGTTTTTGCAGATATCTATCTGCCATTGGCCTCGTGTATGCGTTGATGGCAGTCGTTGTCCAGCGTTCAAACTCTCTCATATTCGGGTATACATCAGATGACCCTGAGACATACAAATCAGGAAAAGTTTTTTCAATCAAACTTACTGCTTCCCGCTCATGAGTGGGTTCCATATAGCTGTGCAAAAAACAGACAGCTAGGGCTTCTATTCCTTCTTCCTCAATAAGCACGCGGGTTTGCTGTATTACTTCATCGCTGTTTAATTCAGTTTCAATGTCACCATTGAAATGAATTCGCTCGTTAATACTCTTGCGCAACGTACGGGGAACAATTGGGTCGGGATAGGTAATCCTTAGATCAAAAAGATCATAACGCTGCTCCATTCCCGTATCTAAAATGTCCTCGAAGCCTTTTGTTACAAGCATACCGGTACACACACCACGACGTTCTATGACTGCATTTGTTACGAGAGTAGTACCGTGAGCTACTACCGAAACATCAGAAATGGATATATTGTTGAGTTTTAAAATCTCTTTAATACCAGATAATACGGCGTCCGATGGATCGTTAGGAGTAGTTAACTGTTTATGGATAGCAAACTGTCCTCCAGTGTCGTCAATTAAGGCAAAATCCGTGAATGTCCCCCCAACATCAACTCCAAGCCGGATCATAGCTAAGCCCTATCCCCACTTGNTATTTCATTTTTATGATCAAGTGCTCTCGCCTCACTAGAACGATTTGCAGGATTTCCCCATCCGCCCCCTCCAGCAGACCGGATAATAAATTTATCTCCAGGATCAACATCAACCGAGATTTCTTTTGTTTTAAGTTTTCTTTCNGTCCCATCTAATTTGAGCAAGCTATATGCGTGTGGCTTACTATCTTCTCCACCCACCATACCTCTCGAACCATACTTAATCCCGTCCCCTGCCGTATTTGCGAGAGCAGGTTTTTCGGTTTCCACAGTTAGCTCTAAATCTACTCCAGCTCCCCCTCTGAACTGTCCATCCCCAGCCGAGTCCTGACGAAATTCATGTTTGTCAAAGTGCAAAGGGAATCTCGCCTCGGCTAGTTCAACACTGCCNAATTTCAAACCACCTGCCGAATGCCACTCTCCCGAATTATGCCACCCATCCCCTTCGGAAGAACCCCCCGCCCCGGGCCTTGCATGGAAAAGATGCCAAATAAATCCGCCGCCAGTTTTAGGATTTTCACCCTGTATCGCAACTCTGAAACGCCTTCCCCAACCGCCTGTTGCTCGCTGAGGACACGCTTCGGAAAGCGCAACTATAATCGCTTCACAAATTTCATTAGAACAGTGGCTGGTACACATCGTTACCGGTGCACCTTCTTTTGACCACACAATTGTTCCCTCTTTAGCTAGCACATTTACTGGTCGCTGNGACCCATGGTTTTTTGGCGTTTCAGGATCTAACAAGTAAGAAATCGCCATAGTAACTGCTGAGCGCATATTAGCATACGATGAGTTCAAAAATCCGTCGGATTGTTCATCTGAGCTAGTGAGGTCGACGACAATATCGCTACCCGATACGTTTACTTCTGCCCTTACGGTCACATCTACCCTCCCATGACCATCATCATCCAGNGTTGCCTCACCTCTATAAACACCGTCAGGCCAATCATTTATCACCTGTCGCGCCTGTTGTTCCGCACTATCTAATATGGATTCGACAGCTCCCAATACGACATCAGCCCCAAACTCCTCAACCAAAGCATTAACTCGTCGCTCGCCTACCCGAACTGAACCTATTTGAGCTGCCAAATCTCCCTTAAAGTCTCTTGGGTGACGCGTATTGGTCGCAAGCATNTCCAATATGTCTTGTCTAACCATTCCCTGGTCATACAATTTTATTGGGGTAATTCTTATCCCTTCTTGAAAAATAGATGTAGCGGTTGGATTGTAGGCACCATAGGTTGCTCCACCTATGTCACTGTGATGCGCGCGATTAATGGTCCAAAAAAGAAGCTTGCCTGAAGAAAAAACTGGAACAAATGCTGTCACGTCGGGCAAATGACTTCCTCCAAAATATGGGTCATTCAATAAATAAACATCGCCCGGCTTTACCGAACCTTTGAAATATTGATCAACGGATTCTNCTGCGAAAGCGAGTGCGCCCACGTGGATAGGAATATGTTCCGCCTGNGCAANAAGTCTACAATTNGCATCACAAATACCCGTCGAAAAATCTCTGCTGGAATTAAGTATTTGCGAATATGAAGTACGCAACATTGCCTCTCCCATTTCGGCTACAATAGCTGTCAATCTATGCTGCACCACAGATGTTGTAATCGAATCTACGCTAGTCACCAAAGTCCCTCCAAAGATACGTCGCCAAATGANTGGATAAAAAATATAACGCTCGATTAATTATAAACGATCGCAAGGATTATTCGCCAGACAACGCAGGAGATTTCTTGTGATAATCTGTAATGTGTTGGAATGCTGCCGCCATCTGAAAGAGTTGCCCCTCATGGTATGGTCTACCGATTATTTGAAAGCCAAGAGGTAGGCCCGTACTAGAAAATCCCCCAGGGACATTGATAGAAGGAAGACCATAGTAGTTTATGGGTCGGGTATACCCAGTTAATCTTCTTAACATTTGGGGNAGCTCGTCTGAATCACCAACATCTATTTCTGATAAAGTAGGTGCAGCTTCTCCAACGGTCGGCAGTAGCACCACATCACAGAATGAAAAAGCGGCATTATTGTATAGCTGTAAATGGTGAGAACGTAAGCTTAAAGCCTCTAGGTATCTCGTCGCAGAAATGCCAAGCCCTATTTCAATCCGACGCCTTACTTGCGGNGAATAATCATCCCTTTTTTCCTTCAGCCACTTCCTATGTATAGTTGCTGCTTCCGAACGTGTTATNACATTAGATAAAGCATTCAATTCATCTTGGTCGGGGAGACTTATTTCAATTATTTTTGCACCTAGGCTTTCGTATCGTTTAATCGTTCTCTTTATCATTTCTGAAACTTCATCGCTGGGTTTTATACCCCCGAAGGTTGGATCAATTCCAATGCAAACACCTTTTACTTCTTTCGAGCACATTGACTCATAATCTGGAACAGGCTCTTTGCCTGCAGTTGGGTCTTTTTTGTCCTCTCCCGCTATCGTGTAGAATAATCTAGCGCAGTCCAAGGCNGTTCGGGCTAGAGGACCGAAACAATCTAACGAAAAAGATAATGGCATCCCACCTCGCCGGCTAACTCTGCCCTGCGTGCCTTTTATTCCAACTAAACCACAAAGGGCTGAAGGAATACGNACTGAGCCCCCGGTNTCTGAACCTAAGGCCCCATANACAAGTCGAGCAGCAACTGCTGNTCCAGATCCAGATGATGAACCACCAGGCGCACATTCAATATTCCAGGGGTTCCTGCAATCACCAAAATGTTCGTTCTGGCCGGCAGGCCCGCTCGCAAATTCCGACATATTTAACCCGCCAACATGTATAGCACCTGCCGCGTCTAACTTATGTAACACTGTCGCCGTATAAGAGGGCCTGAACCCTCTTTGAATTTTAGAACCACCAGTTGAAATAAAACCACGTCGGTAAAACATGTCTTTGTGAGCCAAGGGAACGCCATGCAAGCTCCCAAGCTCATCTCCTGATGCTATAGCGTTGTCCGCGTATTTTGCCGCCTTAATAGCTTCTTCACGATAGACAGAAATAAAACAGTTTAATTTTGGCTGCAGGTCCTCAATTCTCTGGAGGCAATTCCTTGTTACTTCCTCGGAAGAAAACTCCTTCTTTCGAATACCTGCCGCAACTTCAGTCAAACTATATTCTAGAATTGCGTCACTCATCAGTTTTATTATTCCCAGTGTTTTTTATTTCATTCATTACTCTTAAGAAATCGGCCGGTTCATCATCAAAATTTAATCCGTTCGATGCCTGTTCAGCAAGCCGATTAATGGGTTCTAGCATTTTGGATAGCCCTTCTGCATCTGCCTCGTCTATCAAGTGGTCGTGCAGTTGAGCAAATAAAAGTTCCATAAAATGTCTATCGTATGTTGTCTTTTTCTCTTGTTTCATTGTGGACCTTCAATAATTACGGAAGATACGTTCCTCCATTAACATGATATACTTGGCCGGTTACCATAGAAGCTTTATCGGAACACAAAAAAACGGCCATATCAGCGATTTCATCAGGTTTAGTCATTCTACCCAAAGGACTTGTTTCCGCCTTTTCTTTTAATTCCTCTTCGGAATGTCCGTACCTAGGTTGTGCTGTATCTGTTAACCCAGGCGCAACCGCATTCACTCTTATTTTATGTGGAGCTAATTCTAAAGCTGCAGCCCGGGTCAAGCCTACAATACCCGATTTACTTGCACAATAATGAGTTCCACTAGGAGAGTTGCCACTTATGGCTTGGGAAGCTAAGTTGATAATAACTCCCGCTATGTTTTTACGCTGCATTGACTTAGCGGCAGCCTGCATACAGAAAAACGTGCCCTTTAGATTAATATTTAAGACAAAGTCCCAATCACTTTCTTCCATATCCAATAGGGGCACGCGAGGAAACATACCGGCGTTATTAATGAGGACATCGATTTTTCCAAATTTTTCCTCTACTTGAGCCACAATACTTCTAGCCTCTTCAACCACTGATACGTCGCCTTTAACTAATTCAACTTTAACGCCAAAGGCTTCGGCTTCTTTTGCTACGGAGAGGGCTTTTTGCTCATCGTTGTGCCAATTAACCGCGACATTCGCACCTTCTTTGGCAAAGTTAAGAACCATAGAACGCCCAATTCCTTGCTGAGCTCCTGTAACTAAAACAGACTTACCTTTATATATGGACATCACAGATTTTCCTTCCTTCTATTGATGAAAGCGGTATTCAGACCTTTTTTAGGACTTTCTATTCAATTGATCTGCGATGAAGGACTGCTGACTACGTTCTTTTATGTCGCCGTACCCGCCACCACCAGCAGTTTCCACAACAACTCGATCGCCAGGTTGTAACTTTTGTATTATTTTCGAATTTATAACCTCTGTTGTCCCATCAAGACGGTAAATCACTGATTTAGCGAGAGCACCAGCACCTCCCGATGAGATACCCTGTGCAGCATACGCATGTCGTTCCCCTCTATGCGTAAAAATCACCTCTCCCTTTAAAACTTCATACTCTCTTATAATTCCAAGCCCTCCCCTAAACTTCCCGGCCCCGCCAGAACCTTTTCTAAGTTCGGTTTTGTTGATGCGGATTGGCACGTCGAGCTCCAGCGCTTCAATTGGCAGGTTCATACAATTCGTTCCATCAGTTTCTATTACATCAACACCGTCCATACCATCACTCGCACCACTTCCGGAGGCAACCAACTCGCCAACAACATAACGTGAGCCATCTTCTCTTTCGCCCCCAAAGGCAAGTAGTAGAAGCTCACCCGCGGCGTCAGCTACTGCTCGCGGTGGATCGGCTTTTCCTAGGGCACTAGTAATGCAGCCTGCAACACGTTTCATAGTAGACGTGCGCGCATTAACAGCAGCCGGTTCTTCCGGATTAACGATACTTCTTTCAGGGAGTTTGAGACTTATAGGGCGAAAACAACCACCATTAATTGGGATATTAGCGTCTATCATTGCGTGTACGGCGAAATAGGCCGCTGCATAAGCTCCTGATGGCATTAAGTTAAATGGGCCCTTTACTTGTTTATTTGTTCCTGTGAAGTCTAAATAAATTTCATCATCGTCAATTTTAACAC